>NZ_JACJFC010000002.1:0-351042 GCF_014164385.1 Pseudoalteromonas sp. SG43-3 | reverse complement strand
GAGGAGCCTTCAATCAATCGAACTACTGTATAAAAGGCTTTGGTTGCAGCCAAAGCTTGGGCCTCACATTACCCGAACTTGGTTAAAGTATTAATTAATTTATGGGTTTATTATCCATACAAGCAATTCAACAAGGACTAAAAACAGCGGGCTGTTTCGCTTCGCTTACATTTTAGCCCACTATTTTTAGCCTGTTAATATGGGCGTTAGTTGCCAAAAGGAATTGAGTATATGGAAATATTTCACGCCACAATAGAAGATGCAGAATGTTTACTAGAACTTCAGCGCGTAGCTTATCAATCAGAAGCTGAACTGCATAATGACTTTAATATCCCGCCTTTAACTCAAACGCTTGATGAACTGAAAGCAGACTTTGAGAAGAAAATCATTTTGAAAGTTGTTGATAACGGTAAGTTATTGGCAAGCGGTCAAGCTCGCTTAGAAGCTGGTAGTTGTCATATTGGACGCATGGCGGTATGGCCTGAACTGCATGGCCAGGGTGTTGGCTCTAAGTTGCTTTCTTCACTTGAAACTGTATTTCCAGAAGCTAATCGTGTCGAGCTTTTTACAGGGGAGTTTAGTGCTTCTAATTTAGCGATGTATAAACGCCGTGGTTATTCTGAGTTTAAAACGGCAAAGCTGGGTAAAACGAGAGTTGTATTCTTAGAACGCAATCTAAAAAGCAGCTAACAAGCTTTTATTAATGCCGAATATTTTCCCTTCATTCTATCTAGCCGGTATTTAGAATTAACAACCATCAGGTTTAATACCATTAGCATTAAACCTGACAGCTCAAACTCAACCAATCAACGTTAATTAGTCGGCATTAAATAAATCTCACGTACGCTGTTGCGCTGGTTTGCTTCAATAGCAAACAGTACAGCGTCGGCTACATCTTGTGGGTCGAGTTTATCGGGTTTTGCCTCATCAAAAAATGGGGTGTTTACCATGCCTGGTGCTATGGTTGTGCAGCGGCCATTCCATTCGCTCATTTCCTCAGCTAAGTTTTGTCCAAAGCCATAAGCAAACCATTTAGTTGCACCGTAAATCGAGCCGCCAATTGGCTTACGGCCAGCGGCAGAGCTGGTTAATATAAAGTGACCTTTGTTTTGGCGTAAATGCGGCAGGGTTAATTTTGCAGTCCACAGTAGGGCTTTAATGTTTATATCAATCATGGTTGACCACTCATCCGGCTCACCTTTTTCGGTGCCCGCGGTTGAAACGCCCATGCCTGCGTTAGCAAAGGCTACATCCAAACGGCCAAACTTTTCAATGCCTTTTGTTACTACGTTTTCAAGTGCGGTAAAGTCTGTGGCATCTGCAGCTACGCTAAGTGCGTTATTTGAGCCTAATGATTCAACTAATTTAGTTAATTTGTCTTCGCTTCTGGCGGTTAAAATGACTTTGTGGCCATTGTTAATCAGCGTTTTTGCGGTTGCTTCGCCAATACCGCTTGAAGCACCTGTAATGAGGACTATTTTTTCTTTCGCCATGATTATTTCTCCTATGTTTACATATTCAAAATTATGAGAATAGTTTTACTAATGAGTGGGTCTTAAATGTATTTCTCTGATGTTATTACGCTGATTTGCCTCAATGGCAAATAGCACAGCATCGGCAACATCTTGCGGGTATAACTTGTCAGGTCTTGCTTCATCAGTAAAAGGGGTATTTACAGCGCCAGGGGTGATGGTTGTACAACGCCCATCCCATTCACTAATTTCTTGTGCTAGGTTTTGAGAAAAACCGTAAGTAAACCACTTGCTTGCACCGTATATAGAGCCTTTAACAGCTCTGCGACCAGTTGCTGAGCTAGTAATAATAAAGTGTCCTTTGCTTTGGCGTAAATGCGGCATTGTTAGTTTTGCAGTCCACAGTAGGGCTTTAATGTTTATGTCGATCATGGTTGACCACTCATTGGGGTCGCCTTCTTCAACCCCTAAAGTGTCTAGCCCTTTACCTGCATTAGCAAAGGCAACATCTAAACGACCAAATTTTTCAATGCCTTTAGCAACTACGTTTTCAAGCGCGGTAAAGTAGGTTGCATCTGCGGCTACGCTAATGGCGTTATCTGAGCCCAATGACTCTACTAATTCAGTTAATTTATCTTCGCGTCTAGCGGTAAGTATTACTTTATGACCATTGTTAACCAGCATTTTTGCGGTTGCTTCACCAATACCACTTGAAGCGCCGGTTATGAGTACTATTTTCTCTTTTCCCATAGATAACCTCTTTTGTGAACCTTGAAAGCTTAAAATAACCATACCAATAAACGATTAACCTATATTGAATAGGCGCTATAAATTAGCCGTAAATAGGTGGGCTCTACGTATCAAAAACCATAGTTTTAACGGTATTTTTAAAGTTGAAATAAGTGATTAAAAAAGATAGGTTTAAATTTTTTATTCTATATACTCGCGCCACTTCTTTTGAAGTCGGTTTTTATTAGATTTAACCATTATTTTGCTGAGTTTCAGCCACATTTATCGGAACAAACATGAAAGATAAGCTTTTAGCGTTTTGGCAAAGCCATTCAGAAACAATCATCACTTTAGGGTACAAAGTGATTTTAGCGTTGGTGATTTTAGTTGCGAGTGCCTTAATTGCACGCTCGGTTAAAAAAGCGATTAAAAACTCTAAATCGCCATTAAAAAGAGTAGATAGTACGCTACTCCCGCTTTTATCGAGTATTGCTGGTTATTTAGTTTATATAATTGGCGGGCTATTTATTTTAGATATTTTTGGCGTTAATACGGCAAGCTTAATTGCGCTAATGGGCGCTGCGGGTTTAGCGATTGGTTTAGCCCTTAAAAATACGCTGAGCAATATTGCTGCGGGTATTATGCTGCTAATACTCAGACCTTTTAAAATAGGCGACTTTGTTGATGCCAGTGGCACACTTGGTACTGTGAGTGAAATAAACCTATTTACCACTATTTTTAAAACCACCGACGGTCTTTATATAGCATCGCCTAACGGCAAAGTGTGGGGTGGTAATATTAAAAACTTTACCCGTAACGGCAAAAGACGAATGGACATAGTGGTGGGTATTTCGTATGCCGACTCTATTGATGTTGGCTTAAATGTGCTTAAAGAATTAGCCGCATCAGAGAGCCGATTACTTGCAGAACCTGCTCCTAAAGTAATGGTGACATCAATAGGCGAAAGCGCAGTAAACATTCAATTACGTGCGTGGGCTGTTAATGGTGATTATTGGCAAACCGTGTGGGATTTAAATAAACGTGTTAAAGAAGCAATTGAAGGCGCTGGGCTGAGTATTCCGTTTCCGCAGCGTACGCTGCATATATCTGAGTCTATGGCATCGGCCATAACTGTTAACAAAGATACTTAAATATGTATTAACATAAACACAAATAAAAATAGCGAGTCTTGGCTCGCTATTTTTGTATTCGTCTTTGTGTAGGCTGAGGTATTAACCTTCTAATTGAAAGTCGTACACTGAACCTAAATTAAGTAATTGCGTTAGCTCATCAAGTGCTTGGTAGCTTTCGGTGAGTAGGGCTGAGTCTGCAAAGTCACTTGCGCCTAATTTGTCGCGGTAGTTACGTTTTGCCCAGTCACACAGTTGTGTGTATTTAGTATCAGTTAAAATAACCTCTGGGTTTACTGCTGCAAGTTCTTGTTCGTTAAGGGCTACACGTAAACGCAAGCAAGCTGGGCCGCCGCCATTTTGCATACTTTGGCGTAAATCAAAAAACTGTACTTGGTTTACTGGGTTATCAGCCATGATCATTTCTTCAATGTAGGCGTTAACTGCGCTGTTGCGTTTACACTCTTGTGGTGCCACTAACAGCATTGAACCATCTTCAAGGCTCACTAACTGGCTATTAAATAAGTAACTACTTACAGCATCGGTAATGCTTACTTTATCGGTAGGTACTTCAATAATATAAAATTCTTTATTGCCCACATACGCTTCGCGAATATCTTGCAGTGCCAAAGCTTGGTTTAAAAATGCTTGCTGGTGGCACAGTAATACGTTGGCGTTACCTACTGCAATTACATCGTTATGAAACACGCCTTGATCTATTACGTCTGGATTTTGCTGTAGTAAAATTTGGCTTGAATCTTTTAAGTTATGTAAGCGACAAATTGCTTCTGAGGCTTCGAGTGTTTGCCTTGCAGGAAATTTAGCTGGTTTTGGTAATTGGCTGTTAAACGCGCTGGCACCAAATACAAACATTTCAAGGCCTTGCTCGCCGTGGCTGTCACAAAAACGAGTATGGTTTGCTGCACCTTCGTCGCCAAAAAAGCCTTGGTCGGGTAAATGGGTATGATGCGCAAAGTATTTGTCGTTATTAAACATCGCTTTTAATAAGCGCGTAGTGGTTGCAGGCTCTAATGAACGATGAAACTTATTATTTAAATTAGCTGAAGTAAAATGTACTTTGCCGTCGGTTGTATCAGGAGATGGCGATACCGTAGCTGCATTTGCTGTCCACATTGCTGACGCTGAATAACACGCGCGTAATAAAATAGGATCAGCTTTAAATGCTTTGTGAATTACTTGTGCATCATTACCGGTAAAGCCTAAGCGGCGCAGTACGTTTAAGTCGGGGCGCGCATGAGGGGCAAATACACCTTGAGTTAGGCCTTTGTCGTGCATGGCTTTCATTTTTTCAAGGCCTTGAAGCACTGCCTCTTGAGGATTTGAAAAGCTTGCTGCGTTATTTAACGAGGCAACATTACCATACGATAAACCAGCGTAGTTGTGAGTAGGGCCAACTAAGCCATCAAAATTAACTTCCAAAGCGTGCATACACGTTCCAACTAAAAATTTTCAATAGGATGCAACAATACAACGCATTAGGGCTGCTTGCAAAGTTATAAACGCAGTGTTTTTACTAATTTTTTCGACGTTTTTAAATGTGGAGTTTATTACAAGGGGGTTGTTTTAATATTGAACGATTAATTTGAAGTTTAAATAAAATGTACACATAAATTTCATAGTGTGCAAAAGCTTAGCCTAAAGTAGGTTTATACATTTAAGCTTTATGCCAAGCCTTTACACAATACGATGTTACTTAACATAGACGCGCTCTTTATCAGCGGTGGTATGGGTATTTGTTGGATCATTAACTTGCCAAACGCTAATATCTAAACGCCATAAAAGGTAAAGGGTATGGTATAAGTTGAACATGGTTTTTCCTTGGTATTTTCACTGAACACATCAGTTTATTGGAAGAAGTATGCCAACATTAACTTGAATATTTTATGAATAGAAATCAGGTATTTAGTATTTAAGTGTAAATACGTACTAAAGGATTAGCACCAAAGCGGTGAAGTATTTTTAAAATATGCACCAGTGTGGTGTGTTTTTAACAAAAAGCCCTGCAACTATTAGGTCACTTAAATGTGCAAGGCTTTTTAAAAAATACAGTCACTCAAAAAGCAAATTAGCGGCCTACTTTTCCTTTTACTAAAGGCTCGAACGACATTACTTTAAACTTACCGTGGCTTTGATTTTTGCCATTATTAAGTACAGGCGAATTATGTAAGTCGTCAACGGTAAAGTATATTTTATTATCGGCTCCGTAGCTAAAGCCATCAGGCCAGCTCAAACGTTCGTCTTTAAATAATACTTCGTAGTCGCCAGTGGGTTTAACTACGCCAATTGCGCCATTGGTTATGTCGGTTACATATATGTTACCGCCGCCATCAACAATAATACCATCTGAAATTGGCTTAGTGCCGTAACGCGTAACTTTGTCTTCAAGCGCTTTAGCCGAAAGGCTCTCGTTATTTATATCGCTGGTGGCAATGCGGTAAACCGACGTACCCGACATTGAGCCAAAGTAAAGCCAGTCTTCGTTAGGGTCAAGCGTAATAGGGTTAACACCTAAGCGGGCTGGTTGTCCGCCAAGGCTCATTATGCGCCCATCAATAACCATATCGATATTTTCGGCGGTGGTGTAATGGCTATTTTGTAACACTCTGCGTGCGACACCTGTTTTAAGGTTTACCGTAATAATAGCGGCTTGGCTGCCTTGGGCTGTGTCGGCAATGTATACAACGCCATGTTTATTATCGATGACTAAATCGTTTAAAAACGAGGTGTCGGTAATGGTTGGTTTAGCCAGATAAATGATTTTATGTAGTTGCTCTTTGTTTGTATCCCAACCTACTAAGCGCCCAGCGTGATCGGGCCCTGAGGTGTCGAGCATCCATAATACACCATCGCTTGATACGTTTATGCCAAGTACGTCGTAAAAACCTTTACCGTTATTGTACGCGTATGCCCACTCTTCATTAGGATAGGGCTTAGTTGTACCATCGCTTAAAAGCTCCATAATTTTTTGCTTTTGGCCAAAAAAGCCATGCACAGATAAAAACTTTCTGCCCGATGGGGTAATAGCAATGTTGCCCGGAGGGTGCTGCGCATCAAATGTGGCTACTGTTTTTAAATCAGCATTTTGATTATCGGTATTAGCAGATACGGCGTTGCTACCTAAAAGAGCCGTGCTACACGCCGCTGCTAATAGTAGTTTTTTAATATGAGTCATTTTTAAAACCTTTTAAAACACGTTTATTGTTTAAAAATTAAGAGCCTAATCGGCTAAGTCGTTTACTACTAAATCGAGCAGCTGCATCAACTGTTTCGCTTGTGTTGCATCTACACTATCAAATTTACATAAAATATTTTTAGGAATATCGGCTGCTTTTAACTTAAGTGATTGGCCATGCTTGGTTAGCTGAACTAGGCGTTTGCGTTTGTCGTGCTCATCTTTAATAACAGCCAGTAATGATTTGTCGCTCATTTTTTTGAGTATTTGGGTCATTGCACCGCCATCTATCGCGGTTTTATCTATTAGCTCTGCAATTGTTATTTCGTCTTGCTCCCACAGCGCCATCATTACTACGTATTGCGGATAAGTTAAATTTAGCTCGTTTAAAGGCTCGCGATACGCACGCGCAATGCTGTTAGATGCCATGTATAACCGATGACATAACTGATTCTTTAACTTTAATTGCTCAAACGACATAACTTTATCCTTCATTTCGATACATGGCATTTTAATTTGCATGCAAAGTATTTGCAATCTCTAATTACTTGCTCTATTATTTTGCACACAAACTAAATTGATTGATATTTTTAAACTTTGGAGTTCATTATGAATGTATTACAAAACGTAGCTTACACAGCAAAAGCAACTGCAACTGGCGGCCGTGAAGGCGTAGCTAAATCTGATGATGGTCGTTTAGATGTAAATTTATCAACACCTAAAGGTTTAGGCGGAGACGACGGACAAGGCACTAACCCAGAGCAATTATTTGCCGCAGGGTATGCAGCATGTTTTATTGGCGCACTTAAATTTGTTGCAGGTAGCGAAAAAATAGAATTACCAAGCGACACGCATATTAACTCACAAGTGTCTATTGGTGCTATTGAAGGCGGTTTTGGTATTGCAGTAAAACTTGCTGTATCACTAGGTGATATGGATAAAGCTGCAGCGCAGGAGCTTGTAGATAAAGCGCACCAAGTATGTCCATATTCAAACGCAACACGTGGCAATATTGAAGTAGAGCTTTCAGTTATTTAATTAATTGCTAAGTTAACTAATACTGTAATAGCCCAGTGGTTTTGCCACTGGGCTTTTTTGTGCGTGGAGTTTAATAAAAATGAGTCGTTAAATAAACATACAAAAAATCATATATTCACTATTCCATATATTCTGTTTTTGTTTTATTGTATGTGCAATAAAACTGCGAGGACAATATGGAACAATTCAACCCACTTCAATTTTATAAATGCCTAGCGGACGATACGCGTTTAAAAGCAATGCTGCTCATTAGCCATCAAGAAGAGCTATGTGTATGCGAACTGGTTACTGCACTTGAGCTAAGCCAGCCTAAAGTGTCTCGACATTTAGCGCAGTTAAGACAATGCGGATTGTTGAGCGACCGTAAACAAAATCAATGGGTTTATTACAGTATTAATAAAGCCCTACCAGAGTGGGCTAAAAATGTATTAATGCAAACGCTTACTGCTAACCCTTCATTTTATGAAAACGATTTAACGCGCTTAAATGTTATGGGTAATCGCCCTGAACGTATTACTAGCTGCTGTAACTAACTTATTAAAGGTATTTAATTATGACTATTAAAGTAGGTATTAACGGTTTTGGCCGTATGGGACGTTTAACACTGCGTGCAGCAGTTGATTGGCCAGAAATAGAGTTTATTAAAGTAAATGATGTAGCGGGTGATGCTAAAACCCACGCACATTTAATTGAGTTTGACTCAGTACACGGGCGCTTAGCACAACAGGTTTCTAGTGATGATAATAGCTTTAGTGTGGGTAAACACACTATTGCAGTTACCAACAACAAAACCATAAACGAAACTGATTGGTCAGATTGCGATGTAGTAATAGAAGCCAGCGGTAAAATGAAAACCACAGAGCTGTTAAATCAATATTTAGCACAAGGTGTTAAGCGTGTTGTGGTAACAGCACCTGTAAAAGAAGACGGTATTTTAAATGTAGTTATGGGTGTAAACGATGATCTTTATAACCCAAGTGAGCATAAAATTGTTACAGCCGCCTCGTGTACTACTAACTGTTTAGCGCCAATAGTAAAAGTACTGCAAGAAAAAGTGGGTATTAAGCACGGCTCAATGACAACGATTCACGACATTACTAATACTCAAACGATTATTGATGCCCCTCATAAAGATTTACGCCGTGCGCGTTCATGCGGTACAAGTTTAATACCTACTACAACCGGTAGTGCAACGGCTATTACTCATATTTTCCCTGAGCTAAAAGGTAAATTAAACGGCCATGCTGTACGTGTACCGTTAACTAATGCATCCATTACTGACTGTGTTTTTGAGCTGGAGCGAGGTGTTACACAAAGTGAAGTAAACACGTGGTTTAAAGATGCTGCAAATAATGAGCTAAAAGACATTCTAGGCTACGAAGAAAGACCGCTTGTATCTATAGATTACAAAACAGATCCGCGCAGCTGCACCATAGATGCCCTTTCTACTATGGTAATTAACAACACTCAACTTAAATTATACGCTTGGTATGATAACGAGTGGGGTTATGCAAACCGTACTGCTGAGCTAATGCTTAAAGTTGCAAAAAGTGATTTAGTTTAATCTCATTTAAAAGGTTTAACGCTATGTTTGCGCAGTTGGCTAACTTACCGAGCTCTATAAAACAATATTTAATAATTACTGGTAACTATTGGGCATTTACTTTAACCGACGGTGCACTACGCATGTTGGTGGTGCTGTATTTTCATCAGTTAGGTTATGGTGCATTTGCAATAGCCATGTTGTTTTTGTTTTATGAAATTTTTGGTGTGATCACTAATTTAGTCGGAGGTTGGCTTGGCGCGCATTTAGGGTTGAACAAAACCATGAATGTAGGGCTTGGGCTACAACTTGTCGCTTTAGCTATGCTTTGCGTGCCAGGGGATTGGCTAACCGTTGCCTATGTTATGGCAGCGCAAGCACTGAGTGGCATAGCAAAAGACTTAAATAAAATGAGTGCAAAGAGCGCCATTAAGTATTTAGTACCACAAAACGATGCAGGGCAAAGCCAATTATATAAATGGATTGCCATACTTACCGGCTCTAAAAATGCTTTAAAAGGGGTGGGCTTTTTTTTAGGCGGCTTATTACTAACTGTATTTGGTTTTGTGGGGGCATTAATAAGTCTAATTATTTTACTTAGTGTTGCGTGGGTTATTAGTTTAATTTTTTTAAAAGGCGATATTGGTAAAGCTAAAAACAAACCTAAGTTTAAAGAATTATTTTCTAAATCGCGGGCAATTAACTTACTTAGCGCAGCGCGTTTATGCTTGTTTGCAGCGCGCGATGTATGGTTTGTAGTTGCACTACCTGTTTACTTAGCCGCTCAGTTTAACTGGGATCATTGGTGGGTCAGCGGTTTTATGGCTTCGTGGGTAATTGCTTATGGGCTGGTGCAATCGCAAGCACCGCGAATAACTGGGCAAGGTGATTCAACTTCACATTCGGTCAAAAAAGCATACTGGTGGGTTGCTTTATTAAGTGGTGTAACTGGCATTTTGGCGTTGTTGATGCAATTGGATATAGCGGTACATTTTACGCTTGTAATAGGCTTACTTATTTTTGGTGGAGTATTTGCTGTAAATTCATCGCTGCATAGTTACTTAATAGTAAGTTTTGCTAAAAATGATGGGGTGTCACTAGACGTTGGCTTTTATTATATGGCCAATGCGATAGGGCGTTTGCTTGGTACGGTGCTTTCTGGTTGGGTTTTTCAAGTATATGGGCTTAGTGCGTGTTTATGGGTAAGTGTGTGTTTATTAGTTTTAGCCGCAATTACAACAGCACGGTTAGCTAAACTTTAAAAAACCCAACGTATTGTATTAAATTCAATTTGTTTAACGATATTCATAGCTTCGTTGGTTAGATCTACTAAACTGTATCAGTAGTTTTAATTTAAAGGGTGTAATGAATGCGAGAAATATCGTTAGCAAAAAAGTTACTCTGGCTTAGTGTCGGTAGTATATTTATAACTGTACTAGTGTTATCAGGCGTTTTGTGGTGGCAGTTATCATCAAGTAATAAGCAGTTAGCGACTAAATCTGAAGAGTACATTACTGTAGAAGTAGAAGAAAAGCTTAATGCTCATGCAGCTGGATACGGAGAAAAAATTGCAGGCTTTATTAATGAAGCTTACCGCATTCCTTATTCATTAGCGGCTTTATTAGGTGACGCAGCCAAAAGCGAAACCCTGAGCCGCGATACAGTAGTAAGTATTAACCGCTCGATGTTAGAGCAAAATACTCTGCTTTCTTCTATATATTCGCAATTTGAGCCTAATGCTTTTGATGGGCAAGATTCGAGCTTTAAACAAGGTTACAAACATTCGGTTAATGGTAATGGCACCTTAGAGGTGTATATTACTCGCGACCAAAACGGCGTAATTGAACAGCAAAAAGTAGCTAATGCTGCCGATAAATATATTACCTCTTTAAATGAATTTGGTATTCGTGAAGCGCATTGGTATTTGTGTGCAAAAGACACGCTTAAGCCTTGTATTATGGAACCGTATTTATACGAAATCCCATCGGGCGACTCAGTAATGCTAACTTCGTTAACTGTGCCTATTTTAAAGTCAGGTCAGTTTATTGGTTTAGCTGGCGTTGATTTAACGCTCCCAACTTTTCAAGGCTTAACCGAAAAGCTGTCGAGCGAGCTTTACAACGGCCAAGCAAAAGTAACACTTTTAAGTGATATAGGTTTAATTGTAGGCAGCAGTCACTATAAATCTAAATTAGGCCGCCCATTTAAAGAAGCGGTTAGTAGCAACACTTACAGTGAGCTGGTTAAATTTAAAGGCCAACATGGTCTCTTTAAAACGCCTAGGGAGTATTTAGTTAACTACCCAATTAATATAAAACTAGCTAACACTCAGTGGTCATTAATCATAGAAGTACCTACAGAACTAGCACTTGCAGGGCCTGAAGCGCTAGAAAAAAACATGCAAGAAACAGCAACATCACTCAGATTTATTATTTTAATAACAGGCTTAGTAATTGCTGTGGTTGCTTTTGTTATTATGAAATTAGTAATAGCAGGTGTAATAGCGCCGCTACAACAAATTCAACAGCGGGTTGATAACCTCGCAAGTTCTGAAGGTGATTTAACACATACATTGCATGTTGATAGTCACGCAGAGCTTATTGCATTAGCTGGTGGGTTTAATCGATTTTTAGCAAAGCTACGTGATTTAATTTCTGAGCTTAAAACGGTGTCTGATCAAACCAAGCAGCAAGGCGAAATAGCACAACACATAGCTATTGATACAAAGCATAATGTGCAATCTCAATTTCAAGAAATTGAAAGTGTGGTAACGGCTATGAACGAAATGAGCGCAACAGCACTTGAAGTCGCCAGAGCATCAGAGCAATCAGCCCAACAAGCCGATGAAATAAATAGCTTGGTAGTAAGCAGTGAGTCGAGCTTGTCATCAGCGATGACGCAAGTTAAAACGATGTCTGAAGAAATTAAAGAAGCTAACCAAGCCGTTGAAAAAGTTGCTTCGCGTAGTAAAGACATTACGCAAATATTAGATGTAATTCGTACTATTTCAGAACAAACAAATTTACTTGCACTTAACGCTGCTATTGAAGCTGCGCGCGCTGGTGAACATGGGCGCGGCTTTGCCGTTGTTGCCGATGAAGTACGTGCACTTGCTTCTAAAACGCGTTCATCAACAGATGACATAAGCCAACTAATTGATAGTTTATTATCTGAAGTAGGTAACGCATCTACCGTTATTGAAAAAGGCGTAGTACGTGCACAAAATGCCGTTGATGAAACATCAGTAGCTTTTGATGCTCTGCACAGTGTTGTTGTTAAAGTTGATGAAATAACCAATCAAATTACACATATTGCCACCGCTGCTGAAGAGCAAAGTTTAGTAACTGAAGAAATAAACCGTAATTTAACGCTTATCTCTGATGCCGCATCGCAACTTGCTGACTTATCTACACAAGCAGGGGATAGCAGCGAAGCGCTTAATGCACTCGTTGCCCAGCAAGATAATGAACTTAATAAGCTTAAAACGTAACTTACAAATTAAGTTTTAAGCACAAAAAAATGGCCAGTTAATACTGGCCATTTTTATTTAGTAGAATAAATGTAACTTGTTGAGAATGCTCGATAACTGCTATTTATAACTTTTTAATCAACATAAACATTTGGTTGATCATTGGCTCAGCAAATTGCTCTACATTAGGACGATTAAAATAACCGCGTAAACCTGTAAATTGCACTTGAAAAAAGCGCGCATATTCAACAGCGGTCAACGTGTTACTTAACTCACCTTTGTTTATTGCCTGGTTAAATAATTGCGTTAAATAAGCTTCAAATTGAGCCGTTAAATCTAAGCTTAGCTCATACAGGTTTGAATCTTTTTCTGCAAACTCGCTGTTTGCTTTAACTAGCATACAAATAGCGCTTGGGCTGCAATCTTTTGTTTTAATTACCACGTTTTCAACAAACGCACGTAATCCACCAAGTACTGTATCGGCACTTGATAAAAACCCTTCTATTTGGGTTTTCATTTGTACGGTGTAATCTTTCAGCGATTCGCAATATAGACCTTCTTTAGAGCCAAACGCAGAGTAAATACTACCTGGGCGCATATTAACGGCTTCTTGTAAGTCACGCGTTGAGGTTGCATGAAAACCTTTTTGCCAAAATAGCTGACTAGCAACGCGAACTACATTCTCGCGTTCAAATTTAACCTTATTAGCCATATCATTCTCAATCAATTTGAACATTTGCTCAATTTTAACTTGAACGGTCGCTCAAAATCAAATACTATGTGTCTCGAAGTTACTTAAAACTATTAATTATTAGGAGCTAACCATGGCCGAATTTACTTTATACACTCAAGAAAACGCACCAGAAGAAGCAAAACCGTTACTAGCTGATTCAGTAGCAGCATTTGGTATGCTTCCTAACTTACATGCAGTAATGGCTGAAGCACCAACATTACTTAAAGGTTACCAAGTACTGCATGAGTTGTTTCAAAAAACATCATTCAATGCAGAAGAGCTAACAGTAGTATGGCAATCAATTAACGTAGAGCACGACTGTCATTACTGTGTTCCTGCTCACAGTGGTATTGCAGCGGCAATGAAGGTTGATCAAGGTATTGTTGACGCACTTGTTAACAAAACACCACTTGAAAACCCTAAGCTAGAAACTCTTCGTGAAACTACACTCGCAATGACACGTGAACGTGGCGTGATCAGCGATGAGCAAATCGAAAAATTCTTTGCCGCAGGTTACGCTAAGCAGCAACTACTTGAAATTATTGTAGGCTTGTCTCAAAAAGTAATGAGCAACTACACTAATCACCTTGCTGATACACCAGTAGACGCTGCATTTAAAAAATACGTAAAATAAATACGGTTTTATAAATGACAAAAGGCAGCCTAGGCTGCCTTTTTTGTACTTTTAAATCACAGCTATTTAAACTTAACCGTTTTTGTACTGCGTGTATAAATACGTTGTTCGGGCTTTGTCCACTCACCCTTTTTTAAATAAGAGGTCGATACAATAAATTTATCGTCTTTTAGTTCACTCATCGATTTAACCTTTGTAATACCATCTTGGCTACCAGTTACATCTTCATAAGCTACAAATTGAGTGGGGCTGAGGACTTTCATAGTCCCTTTTGTATAAAACCCTGCTGTTGTGAAATAGTAAAATACCAAAGACTCTTTTTTACTGTCGTAAAAAATCATCGACTCGCCGCCATACTCACCTTCATTAATAGAGTGCTTGGTATGTATCGCTTTACCGTTTAAAGCACGCTCCCAACGGCCAACATCTTGTATTCTTTTAGCACCTTCAGGTACTTTAAAGTCAGCCTGCCAAGTTCCTAAATAGGGCTTAAATACGGCAAGTTCTTTATCAAGGTTGGTGGATGTATCGGATGCATAGCTACTAAATGTTAATAAGCATAAGACTAAGAATATCGCTTTAAAATATGTCATAATTTGGCTCTTGTTTTTGTAATACCAATGCCAAGTATAGGCGATAATTAATTGATAAAGAAAATATTAATCACATTCTCATTACTTTATTTAGCCGCCATTTGGCAGGCTTACCTACTGCAATACTTACCTGTTTATATACCTATATATGTACCTGGTTATATAAGTGTATTAAGTGCTATAACCTTTTTTATGTACGCGTGGGATAAGCGACAAGCTAAACGCTCTTCACATACAAAAGTAAACCGCACACCAGAGCGCACACTGCAACTACTTGCATTATTTGGAGGATGGCCGGGGGCATTACTTGCTCAACAATTACTTCGTCATAAATCGCAAAAGCGGCGTTTTATAGTGGTGTTGTGGTTATGTATTTTAATAAATGTAGGGGCTGTGGGGAGTTTATTATATTATTTGGGGTAGTTTAAAATTATGCCTTTAATACATGTGAAATGTTTAAAGGCATAATTAAAGTTTAGATACTGGACTAGTTAGCCGCTTCAGTTGCTGCTACTTCATCTAAATTTACTGTTAAAATTGTCTTTTTATCGACTACAACCCACTTGCGGTAAGTTAAGTAACCTGGCTTGCTTACTTCAACGTCGTACTTACCTTCTTTAAGTTCAATGGCATCTTGGTACACAGGCGCAATGTTCATAATGCGTACGCGTGCATCACTAGGGTTAGTGATTACAGTTAATGAAATAGGTGCTACAGCTTCGACAATTTCTTCTTGTACTTGAACTGCTTCTTCTTTTGCAAGTTGCTGCGTTTCATCTACAGACGATGTAGTTGAACAACCACTTAGTATTAGTAATGCCGCTAGTGCGCTTATCTTTTTCATAGGTACTCCATAAACTCATTTAAATAGTGATAATTACGAAAAATCTTGGAGGAGTTTATGCAAAATGATCGCTCAACCCGTCGTCCTTGACCTTCGTTTGTTAAAACAAAACGTTTGTTAGTTTAATATATTTTTAGTTATTTGGTGATGCTCTCGCAATAAATAGTTTTTAAAGCATTACATTATCAAGAGACTGAGTAATAGCTTCGCTTCTTTCAACTAGTTGCTCTGCTGTACGGTACATCTTTCTTTTCATTAACGTATTTGCCATAGTGATATAACGTCTAGATAATTCTTGTTTTAAAGAAACGAGTAATGAAAAGTCTTTAGGTAATGTTGCAGACTCGGTATTGATTAATTCTTCAAAATCTAATAAATCTCTGTACTCTTCAATCGTCTCTAGTTTTTGTGTGTATCTATCAAATCTAGGACCGTAAAATACGACGGCATCTTCAGTAGGAAAATCAGCTGGTTCACCTAGGTTTACTTTCTTTTGGTAAAGCGTTAAAGCATCTATCGCCGACTCTCTTTTTAGAAGGTCTGCAAAGCCAAGTTCATTTTTTTGATTATTGGTGAAAATAGCTTTACCAACATTAAGTAAAGATTTTTGCGTGATAACATCATCTTCTTCAATCGCTTTATCTAAGGCAAGTTTATAGTTATCAAAATGCACTTCAGACGGGCGATAAACGTAGGTGCTATCGACTACACTTAAATCATTGATTAATTGTGGAATACTATTATTGTCCAGTTCACTATAGCGAGATTGCTCAAGTAACAAATCAATACGAGAAGTAATATCTGAGATTATTGATTGACGCTCTCTTAAAATGCTTTCGAGTTGTACCGATAGCTTTTCTGAATCTGGGTAATACTCCAAGGCTTTACTATAAACATTAATTGTTTCATCAAAGTCTTTAAACTTGTTAGCGCTTGTATTGATTTGATTCGCTCTGTAATCAAAACTTTGTAGAATATTAGCTTGATTAGATCTTAATAATCCCTGTTTTAATACCTCGTATTGAGGTGGAATTTCTGCAAGCTTGTTTAGAATCTCCGGCCCATCCCAAGACATCCATGTTTCTACTTGTTGGTTAATTGCTTTTGCATTATCTAATTTTGCTTCAAGCTGCTTTATATTATTTGTATTTGATAGATAGTACTGACCAGCCAAAAGGGCTAACACAACAGTACTGGCTGCAAGTGCTATTGCCGGTTTAAAGTTACTTTGAAGCTTATCTAAAACAGGCTTTAACGAATCAGTTCTTTTTGCTGCATCTAAAGAAATTGCTTTATTAAGTGTGCCCCATAACCATAAAGGGCAGTTACTAGGACGTTTTGCCGATGTATCTTTAGGGAGTGTGTCTGCTGCAACACGATTATATGGATGTTTGCTACTTAATAACTCTAGGGCAATACACGCATAAGAAAAAACGTCATCTTTAACGGATGCTGCAGCACCTTTTAATTGTTCAGGACTTGCATAGGTTGGCGTATAACCACCTACAGTGCCTAGGCTTGATTCACTATTAACTGCATAGGCATCTTCAATGGTTTTGTGTTTAGCAATACCAAAGTCAAGTACCTTGAGGCTACCATTTGAATCGAAGATTATATTCGATGGCTTTAAATCGTTATGAATGACGCCACGAGAATGGGCATAAATTAAAGCATCGGCAAGTTGATTAAGAATCACGCTCGCTTTTTTGAAAACCATTCCAGAGGGTTTGTTGCGTTTAATTATTTGCTCTAGCGTTTCGCCTTCTACTAATTCCATGGTTACGTAATGTAAACCGTTATCAGAACCTGCAGAATATACTTTTACAATATTTGGATGGGAGAGCTGTTGTGTTTTAGTTGTTTCATCCTTAAGAAGTGAAATAGCTTCTTCAGAATGAGAAAACTCTTCTAATAATACTTTAATCGCTACGAAAACTTCAGGACGACTCGCACTTTCTAAAAATAAATCTCTGGCTCGGTAAATGTAACACATGCCACCTTGGCCAATAAGTTCTTCAACTAAGTAGCGATCCGAAACTTTTTTACCAATAAGGTTTAATTTATTTATTGCTTTTGACGTGCGAAGATTTGAGTCAAGCGAAGCTATCTGCGTTTTATCATTAGAACTGTTGACACCGCTCATTATAAATCCTTTTATTGTGTATATTAAAATAATCGCAAAGGTGAGTTTTTTATTTTTATCAATTCTCCCTTTGATAAGCGTTGTATTTTTACAAAAATTAGCCAACTTAGCAATGTTTCTAAAGCAGAACTTTCGTACAAAACTTTAAAAAATTAAGGGCTTTTATATTAATTATTGAAATATCGTTTATTTACTGTTTATTTTTATAAACAGTGTAAGCCTACAGGCATTGTTTTATAACACTTCTAGGGGCTTAAAATGAATAAAATGTAATGCTAATTATTAAATAGCAATTTTTTAAATGGGAACATACAAAATATCTTTTGTAAGCTTTGAAAGGGCTTTTTTATAGAGGTTTTGTTTAATTTAATTTATTTAAATTTGAGCTTTTGTATGGTTGAGTATATTTTTATATATTAATTTCAATGTTGACAATAGTTTCTCTTCTACTTTATCCTAATGAGAATGTAGATTTATGGGACTAACTTATCAAATGGAACTGATACTAAACATCACTAGTTATCATAGACTCTCTCCAGAAATTGAAGCAACTAAAACAGTAAAAGACTCTCTAATATTTGGCCGTTCAGAAGCATGTGATTGGCATTTTCCTGATCCTGAAAAAATCATTTCTAGTAAGCACGGACGCATAGTTAAAGAGGGCGACTCTTTTTATGTTTACGATACATCTACAAATGGTACTTTTGTAAATTTTGGTGTAGCTCCATTAGGTCAAGGCAATAAACAACGCTTGTCAAATAGTGATACGATCACTGTGGGTGATTTTCAGATAGAGGTAAAATTAGCTACTAATGAAAAAACAGCTGACACCGATTATGGTAATTTAAGCGCTGCAGCTAGTATTAGCAAAGAGCCAGAAAGCTCTTATCAGCATCCTACGGAGCATTTTTCTGAGCCAGAACAGTACTTTAATGAATCAATAATGGATGAGTCTATGCCTGCAGTTTCTATGACTCAGGCCAGTGACCTTAATTCAGCTAACCAAATACCGGAAAACTGGGATGAGCTTGCTCACTTAATGAACCCAGAAGCTGTAACTCAACAAGCACCCGTTGTAAGTAAACCACAACAAAAACCAACTGTTGAGCAGCAAACTTCAGTTAATACACCAGTACTAGATACGCCTGTAACTAAACCTCAAGCAGTAAAACCTCTTCATAAACCAGTAGTGCAAAAAAATCCAACATCGCTTAGTGAAGATACCGCTTTAACTGATGCCTTTTTAAACGGACTGGGGGTTAAAGCTGAGTTACAAAACTCATTAAACTCACAAGAACTTTGGTTTGAAATGGGCCAAGGGTTAAATCTATTACTGACCGAGTTGATGGAGTCTCTTCGCCAAAGAGCGCTTGTAAAAAACCAATTGCGTTTAAACCAAACGATGTTTCAAACTCAACAAAATAACCCAATTAAGTTTTCGGCAGATATTGATGACGTTATTCAGAATTTATTCATCAGAAATAGTGCAAGCTTCCTGTCGTCTCAAGAATCAATCAAAGAAAGCTTTGTTGATACGCGAAGACATGAACATGCTTTATTAGCAGGAGCTGACGGCGTATTAAAAGGGATGTTAGAGCAAGTTTCTCCCCAACATATAAATCAACAAATAAATGATAATTCTAACGTATTAAAAATCATCCCTGGTCAAACAGAGGCTAAGTGCTGGAAGCTATACAAAAATTTATATGATGAGTTATCTCATGATGTAAATAGTAAGGGAGCTATGGCGTTGTCAGATGATTTCTTAAAAGCATACAACGATAGAATTAAAGAATCGTTCTAGAAAGGAAAGTAGATAATGAACAAATTTAAGCTCTTTTTAATGAGTTTCAGTTTACTGTTTTTAGCCATGGGTTGTTCAACTGTTAATAAGTTTGTGCCTCCTTCTACGGATCTAAAAATTAATGTGTCTAAAAATGTAAATCCAGACACGTCAGATAGACCTTCACCGGTAGTAATGAAAATTTTTGAGCTTAGCTCGAGAACAATTTTTGATACTCAGGATTTCTTTAGCCTGTATGAAACACCTGAAAAACTATTAGGCCCAGACTTATTAAAAAAAGATGAATTAGAATTACAGCCAAACTCTGTTCAAGAATATAAAATGAGCTTAAACCGCAATACACGATATGTTGGTGTTGTTGTCGCGTACAGAAATATCGATCAAGCACGATGGAGAGCTGTAATCGAAGTTGACCCAACTGGCTATGACGATATAGATGTAAATGTTGAAGCAATTGCTACATACATGAGAGAGCAGTAAAAAAGGATTTGTACAATGAGTGATAACACTCGTGTTGCCTGGACCGAAGGAATGTTCTTAAGGCCGCAACACTTTCAGCAGTCAGATAAGCATTTTTCGCATTTAATTAAGCAAATTTGTAATGGGAATTTAGCAGATCCTTGGGGCATACTTGATATAAGTATCGATACTCAGCTATTAAGCTCAGGCCAATTTGCTATTGAGTCATTGTCAGCTATTACCCCTGATTTGCTACCTATCGATATGCCTCAATCTACCTCTTTGCCTGAGCCTTTAGTGGTGGGCAAAGATGTTTATGATGAAATAATTTATTTAGCGGTTCCTGCACTAAAAGCCAGTGGTATTAATATTTCATCTTTAGATGAGGATATTGTTACGCGTTATAAACTAAACGACTTATCTGTAAGTGATGACTCTTTAGGTGCACAAGCTCAAGAAATTATTCAAGTAGCTAAGGTATTTAGTAAGCTAGTATTGTCATCAGACGACCATGCAGGCTATATATTATTGCCACTTGCACGCATTGTTGAAGTTAGCAGTGAAGGTCAAATTAAGCTCGATCCAAAGTATATACCAGCATCGTTAAAAGTCGGTCAGTGTAAGCCATTACTTGGTTTAGTGAGAGAGATTGGCTCAATGATCAAGCAGCGCTCAGAGAGTATTGCTGTTAGATTGTGCCAAGGTTATGCGGGAAGTACCTCTGTAGCTGATTTTATTATGCTGCAAACATTAAACAAGTATGACGCTGTTTTTGAAAACTTATTATCAGTTAATAATCTTCATCCAAGCGTTCTTTATACTCGCCTAATAGAGCTTGCTGGTGAGTTATCTACTTTTAGTACAGTAAACAAAAGAGTGCCTAAATTACCTAAGTACGATCATAAAAACTTAGGCCCGGTATTTAGTGAAGTAATAAACTTTTTATACCAATCTTTAAGTCATGTAATTGAGCAAACTGCTACGGAAATAAAGTTAGAGCAAAGCAAGTTTGGTATTTCTTTTGGTGCGCTCAAAGACAAATCAGTACTTAGCTCAGGTCAATTTGTATTGGCTATTAAAGCCAGTGTTCCTCACGAGGAGCTTCGTAAGATATTACCTTCTCAAATTAAAATTGGTAGTGTTGAGACAATCCGAGATTTAGTAAATAATCAAATCCCAGGTATTACAATCAGTAACTTACCAACGGCACCGCGTCAAATTCCTTACCATGCAGGTTTTCATTATTTTGAATTAAATAAACATGGCGAGCATTGGGCAAAACTTCATTCAAGTGGTGGTATTGCTATTCACTTGTCAGGAAATTACCCCGAGTTACAACTAAGCCTGTGGGCAATAAGAACTTAACTTTTAAAAGGAAGAGTTTCAATGGACGAAACCATTATAAAACCACGTCCTGGTCGATTAGGGCGTGATGCCTCAAATAATCCTCAAGTAGATAATGATCCAGACAAAACAGTCATGTCTGTTGAGCCTGTTGCAAGTAGTATTCCTAGTAATGCAAAGGTTTCTATATTTAGAAACCCATTAATGGAAGCCGCAACAGACTGTTTCTCTTTGGTTATTTCAATTAGAAAATCAGTTGAGATGACTAACTTAGCTGCGTTAAAGCATCGATGTGTAGAGGCTATCAAACGTTTTGAAGTCGAACTACGTAATCAAAATTTATCAAAAGATGTAATCAAAAACTCTCGTTATTGTTTATGTGCAATTTTAGATGAATCAGTTTTAAACTCTAAATGGAGTTCTATGGAATGGGCTGACGAAAGCTTGCTTTCGACATTTCATAAAGAAACTTTTGGCGGTGAGTACTTTTATACTTTACTTGATAATGCATTGGCCCAGCCTGAGCAACACAAAGCCTTTTTAGAGCTGCAATACCACTGTTTAAATTTAGGTTTTAAAGGTAAGTACAGACTAGATACTGTGGGTGACAATAAAGTAGAAGAATACCGCTCACAAATGTACCACTTATTAAATCAATTAGATGGGCCAATCAATAATAAGCTTTCTCCTAACTGGAAACAAAGAGTAGCCGCTGGCGTAGAATTAAGAAATCAGGTGCCATTGTGGGTTATTTTTTCTGTTTTAGGCTTACTTTTACTTACCGTTTATTTATTTATAAATATGAAGCTAAATGATGATGTTATGGCTGTTAGTGACAAGCTTGCTATCATTCATCCTGTAGCTGAAGACCAAGCAGTAGATAAAAAAGATCAGCAGTTACTTGTACTAGAGCAGCTATTACAAACTGAGATTCAAATGGGGATTGTGACGATAAAGAAAAATATCGATAGGATCAGAATCTCTATTAATAGTGAGAGCCTTTTTAATCAAGGTGACTCTAAATTATTACCTTCATTTCAGCCTATTTTAGAAAAACTAGCGTTAAGCCTTGAAGGAACTAAAGGACGTATTTTAATAACCGGCCATACAGATGACACACCAATTAGAACTGATAAGTACCCTTCTAATTGGCACCTTTCTTTAGCGCGCGCAACTCAAGTTGCAAACTCTATGGCTAAAAGTACAAACCTCAGTGGGCGTTTATGGCCCGAAGGTAAGGGCGCAGCAGAGCCTATTGCCAGTAATTCAGATTCAGCTTCTCGGTCATTAAACCGACGAATTGAAATCGATTTATTATTTTAAGAGGCTGAAATGAGTTTTTCACAAAAAATAAAAAAAGTGACCTACGCACTTACATCTCGTACGGCAATGCTAATTATCGGCTTTTTAGCTTTATCATTATTAATTTGGTTTGGCGGCCCATTAATCGCGATAGCTGACTATGTACCACTACAAAGTATTGCAGCAAGACTGTTTACTATTATATTGGTTTTATTGGTTTTCTCTGTGTCTAAAATTTATCGTCTTGTGCAACAAAGCAAACGAGACGAAAAAATGGCTGATGAGTTAATTGATAGTAATAACGATACAAATAGCTCTGAAGTAAATGAAGAAATTACTACGCTTAAAACGCGAATGAACGAAGCTATCGATCTTTTAAAAGACGTAAAGCTGTTCAAAGGTAAAAATATTTACCAGTTGCCATGGTACATAATGATAGGCCCACCAGGGGCTGGTAAAACTACCGTTATTCATAACTCAGGACTTGATTACCCGCTAAAAGACAAGCTAGGTGTTGACTTGGTTCATGGTGTTGGCGGTACTCGTAATTGTGATTGGTGGTTTACCAATAAAGCAGTTTTAATTGATACAGCTGGGCGCTACACAACGCAAAGCAGCCATGCAAAGCATGATTCACGTGCATGGGAAGGCTTTTTAGGATTACTTCGTAAGTACCGTCCACTTAGGCCTATTAATGGTGTAATGATCAGTATGGGTATTTCTGAGCTTATGAGCCAGACCAAAACTGAGAGAAACCTACATGCTCGCGCTATCAAACAGCGCTTACAAGAGCTGCAAAGCCAATTAGGTATGACCTTTCCTGTTTACGTTATTTTTTCTAAAGTTGATTTAATTGAAGGTTTTAGAGAGTTTTTTGGCGAATTAACAGAAGAAGAGTGTGAGCAGGTTTGGGGCGTAACCTTTGAACTTGATTTAGATAAAGACACACAAGTAGATGCTTTCAACAAAGAATTTCACTCATTAATTTCTAAATTAACTGAAATGTTAAATCGTAGATTAATTAATGAAAGAAACGAAGAAATTCGCGCTAAGATATTTGAATTCCCTAGGCAGCTTCGTGTTTTACAAGGTGTAGGAGATGCTTTTTTAAAAGAAATATTCACTCCTAATGCATACGAAGAACTACCAATGTTTCGTGGTGTTTACCTCACAAGTGCAACGCAAGAAGGTACGCCATCTAGTTTTTTAAACGAAGCAAACGCAGGCGAATCTGGATACATTAACCAATCTAAAAGCTTTTTTATAAAGAATGTATTAGAAGGTGTAATTTTTCCAGAGCAAAACTTAGCAAGTACTAACAAACATCATGACAAGCAAAATAAATGGCTTCGTGTTGGTAGCATAACGCTTGCATGCATAGCTTTACTTGGTTTTTCAACATCGTGGTACTTTAGTTTTGCTTGGAATAGTAACTTAATTTCAGAGACTGAAGATGCGATTGCAACGTACCAAGAGCTTGATACAGCCTCATTTGACCGTAATAACTTACTAGTACTAAACGATAGATTAAAGGCTCTTAGAAACTTACCTGCAAGCAACCCTGAACTTGTTAATACACAAGAGTCTAAATCAATTGGGTTTGATAAACTAAATGAAATAAAAATGGCTTCTACACAAGCCTACGACCGTTCATTACAAACGTATTTAGAACCGTTTATTGCAAGTACCTTAATTAAAGAAATGGAAGCTCATCCTGAGCACTTAAGTTATTTATACGAAACACTGAAGTGTTACCTCATGTTGTTTCAGCCTGAATACTTTGAAAGTGAAGATATAACGGTTTGGTTTAACGCTTATTTAGAGCGTAACTTACCAGGCGATAAAAATATGCAAACCAGAGTAGAGCTGATGGAGCATGTAGCTACATTACTTGAAAATGGTGTAAGCCAAATTGAAATTGATAATCAAGCAGTGCGTGTTGCGCGAGCTGAGCTAACTAAGCTACCAATTGCTGAGCGAGCATATCAAAGATTACAAGCCGACTTCCTAGATAGTAGTATTCCGCCATTTAGGCTTACAGACATTATTAGTTTTGAAAGTGCGCAAAAATTTACTTTTAGAAATGACGGTGAGCTTACGCGAAGTATCCCTGGCTTATATACATTTAATGGTTTTCACGGCATTTTTAATGTTGAGAAAAGTAAAATGCTTGGCAATTTAATGGCAAGTAGCTGGGTGTATGGTGAAGAGGCAACGGGCACTTACGATATTTCTAAAGATGAGATTGAGAAGAAACTAGAGCAGCGATACTTTCAAGATTATATCTATTATTGGCAATCATTTATTGATGATCTGAGCCTGAATCAATATAGCTCTCCGGCTGAGGGAGTTAATATTACTGATGCCTTAGCAGGCTCTGAAGCGCCTATTAAAAATATTATCACTGCAGTACAAAAAAATGTGCAGCTAACTAAATTACCAGTATCTGATAACCAAAAGGCTGCAGGTAAAGTTGCAGCAAATGCTGCTGAAATAGCTATGCAAACCAAAGCTAATCGTATCAAGCGATTTTTACCTGACGAAGCCCCTAAATTTGATATTAAATTACCGGGTCACCAAGTTGAAGAAGCCTTTGAAGATGTAATAAAAATTGATGCTCAACAATTAGATAATATTCAGAAAAACCTAAGAGAGTTAAACGTTTACTTAACCAAACTTGATAGAGGCGATCAGTTAAAGTCGTCAATTAAAGACCAAATTAGCGGTAAAAGTAAGCCTAGCTTTATTCGTCAGCTTGAGTTTCAAAGTCGAGATTTACCTTACCCGTTTAATAGTTGGCTGTTAGATATAAGTAGAGATACTAGTAACATAACTAAAAATAGTGCCAACAGACATTTAAACGAGATGTGGAAAAGTAAGGTGCTACGCGAATATAACGCTGCAATTGTTGGCCGTTATCCGTTTTCTCCATACGCAGATAAAGAAGTGAATATGAAAGATTTCACTCGATTTTTCGGCCCAGGTGGAACAATTGATAGCTTTTTCACCAACTATATTGCGCCAAGTGTAGATATGAGTTCAACGCCATGGAAATTTGAAAAAGATATAGGTATTAGCCGAGATACATTAGCGATGTTTGAACTGGCAAATCAAATTCAAACAGTCTTTTTTGATGGCGGAAGTGCAACACCAAGAATTGAGTTTGGCTTAAAACCATTAGAATTAGACCGTACCATCTCTAGCTTTATGCTGGAAATTGATGGTCAGTCAATGACTTACAGGCATGGTCCACTTAGGGTAACAAATTTTGTATGGCCTGGAGCAAGTGGCCAGAGTAAAACACGAGTTGTATTTACTCCTCCAAATGGTGGTCGTTCTATAAATACAACTTACCAAGGTGAATGGTCGCTATATCGCATGTTAGACGAGTTAAGTGCTAAAAGATCAAAAACACGTGAAGACTTAGAGTTACATTTTTCACTCATGGGAAACAATGCGAAAGTCGAGTTATTGCCTAAATCAATCAGGCATCCATTTTGGAATAAAAGTGTAGAGAAGTTTTCATGTCCGACCCGATTATAAATATTGGTTATCTTGGCAAGGTACCTAGTTTAGGTGATTTTGTACAAGATAGCGTTTCGAAAGAATTTTCAGAGCATTGGGAGCAGTGGCTGCAAGCAGCCATTGCAGTGAGTAAAGAACAGCTAGGTGAAGTATGGCAAGATAATTACTTAATTGGACCAGTATGGCACTTTGCATTATCGCCAAACATTGTTGGTGACAAAGGCGTTATGGGGACTCTATTACCGAGTATGGACGCAGTAGGTAGGCACTATCCCTTCACAGTTGCTAGCACATTAGAATTTGCACCTATTGATGTTTTAAACTCAGGTGTGTTTTCTTTAGAGTATGAAGACACTGTACTAAAAGTGCTTGATAGTTCGGTTGATTTATTTTCTTGGCGTAAAGAGGTTGCTAAGTCTCTAAGCTCTATAGCAGGAGTTAAAAAGCAGGTTAGTTTTTTAAATTCTGTAGATAAAAATAAAAGTGCAGAAGCATTTGAGTTCTCAGGTGATGAGTTATCAAGTCAAGCCCTCCAAGATGCAATGCATGCTCTTTTGTTAAAAAAACACGGTGATTACAGCGTTTGGTGGACACATGGCTCTTATAATATAAAACCTATGGTACTCATAACGCCTGGCTTGCCTGCGGTAAATCAAGTTGCAGCAATGTTAGATGGAAGGTGGAAACACTGGGAATGGAACTTTACACAGGTAAAAAATAGTGATTAGCAAGTTTAGTACAAGTTATGCAATTACCCACCGAGGCGCTGTGAGGCAGCTTAACGAAGATGCGCATGTAGAGATAAATAACCATAACTTATGGGTTGTCGCAGATGGGATGGGAGGTCACGAAGCAGGTGAAGTTGCCAGTCAGCTTGTTGTAGATGTAATAAGAGCAAAAGTTGAAGAGCTACCACTTGAGAAGCTTGAAGTATCTCACATAGTTGAAGCCATTGAAGATGCGAATAGGCAATTAAACGAATATAGTGCCCAATATTTAGGTAGCAAAACCGCAGGAAGTACAGTTACTGCCTTATTTCTTAAAAATAATAAGTACTATGTTTTGTGGGTTGGTGATAGCCGAGCTTATATGCTTCGAGATGGTCAACTTAAGCAGATATCGAGAGATCACAGTCAAGTAAACGATTTAATTGATGAAGGTATTATTTCAGTAGAAGAAGCCAAGACACATCCATTATCAAATGTAATCACAAGAGCTGTGGGTGTAACTGCGGATGTAAAAGTAGACGTTATTCAAAATGAAGTAAAAACGGGCGATATATTTTTACTTTGTTCAGATGGGCTCACCGGAGAGTTGTCTGATGAGGACATATGTTTATCGCTAGAGCCTAGTAGCATTATTGATTCTGGTATGGCGCTTATGCATTCATCATTAGTTAGAGGTGCAAGAGATAATGTGACCTGTATCTTAATTAAGTACGATGAAGGATACGCTGGTCATAAATCAGAAACATTCAACATTCAAGATGAAGCTACTATCCCGCTTTTTTCTAAATAACGATTTTAAGTTAAAAAATTTGGTTTGTATTTTATATTTGAGTTTTTACTTTAATTACATCTATTAATTAATAAGTATATTAAATTTTAATTGTTTATATAAAGGCAATAATTAAGGTTTAAACTCAATTGTAACTAGGCTTGTAATTTATTATAAAGAATGTAATATGAAATCCGCTCCGCTTTATTGGAGTTTTATGGATAATTATTAGGACGACGGAATGTTTTTATTTGAAGAGTATATTTCCCCTATTTCAGACACCGAGGTTGCAGGTATTGATCCTCGCTCAGATGTCTCGCCTACGTCGACTTATTACGCCTTAAAAGATTTAAGAAACCAGCTTCGCGCAGCAGAAAGAAATGCATTAGTGGATGAAGAAGGTATTTCCTCACTAGCAAGAGATTGGCTTCCTTTATTAGAGCAATGTAGCAAAGCAATAAAAACACAAAGCAAAGATATCGAATATTTAGCTTGGTTTATTGAAGCACTTTGTCGAATTCATGGCTTCAAAGGCTTAGCTTTTGGTTTTAAAGTTGCTCATAACTTGCTCGACAATTATTTTGATGAATTATACCCGTCACTCGATGACGATGATGAAGTGTCAGACAAAGTATCTGCATTGGTTGGCCTTAATGGTTCAGCAGGCGAAGGTACATTAATAATCCCGATAAAAAGTATCTATCTGACCGATAGCGCCAGTATGGAGTCATATTCTTTTTGGGAATATCAGCAAGGCTATGATATTTCTCGTTTAACAGATGAGAAAAGAGAGAAAAAGCTTAATTTAGGTGCTGTTGACTATGAGCTCATTGAAAGAAGTGCTGCAGAAACAAGTACTGAATTCTTTGTTACTTTAAAACAAGACATTGAAAACGCGATTGAGCAATTTGCTTTATTAAGCGAAGTATTGGATAGAGTAACTGGACAGCCACAGCCAACATCAAATATAAAACAAGCATTAGCAGTTAGTCTTGCTGCTGTTGAGCATGTTGCTGCAGATAAGCTTGAAGCTGCTGATAAGGCAAAAGCTGCATTAAACGAAGTGCAAGAAGTGGTTCAAAGTGAAGACGACGACGGTCAAAGTGTTACAGAGCAAGTTGTAAAAGTTAATCACGAAATTAACTCAAGAGAAAGTGCGATTAATAAACTCAAAGAAATCGCTACTTTTTTTAGAAAAACAGAGCCGCACTCACCTATGTCGTACACCATAGAACAAGTAATTCGATGGAGCGAATTGTCGCTGCCTGAATTATTAAATGAATTAATTACAGATAGTGATGCTAGAACTGGGTACTTTAAGTTGTCTGGCATTAAAATCAGCGAAACTGAAACATAAGTAAAAGGAGTTCTCTATGAGTATCCATGATAAATTAAAACGAGTTCGTAAGCCTCGCGTACACATCACTTATGATGTGGAAACTGAAGGCACTGCAGTAAAAAAAGAATTACCATTTGTTGTTGGTGTTATGGGCGACTTCTCTGGTGATAACACAGAAGCATTAAAACCACTTAAAGATAGACGATTTGTGCAAATAGATCGTGAAAACTTTAATGACGTTTTAAAGCGCATGAGCCCTTCACTAAAATTATTAGTTGATAATACGCTTAATGATGATGGTTCTGAATTTGAAGTAAAACTTAACTTTAAATCGATTGATGACTTTGAACCAGCAGCTGTTGTAAATCAGGTTGAGCCATTACGTAAATTAATGGAAACACGTAACAAGTTACGCGATTTAATGACTAAGATTGACCGCTCTGAAGAATTAGAAAACGTGCTTGAAGAAGTACTAAGCAACACAGCAAGCTTAGATACAATCGCAAAAGAGCTTAAAATAGAGGAGACTGAAAAATGAGTACAGAGCAACTAAGTACTGAATTAGAGTCTACCTCAGAAGCAACGTCTTCACTATTAGAGCAAGCTATTGGCGCAACTAAGCAAACCGATGCAAGCCGTGCAGAAGAGTTACTTAAAACACTGACAGAAGAAGCCTTAAAAGGGACTGTTCAGTGGAACAAAAACATGACAGTGACGTTTAATGAAGCAATTCAATTAATCGATCAAAAGATCTCAAAACAGCTAAGTGTAGTAATGCACAGCGAAGAGTTTCAAAAGTTAGAAGGCTCTTGGCGTGGATTGCACCATTTAGTAATGAATTCTGAGACAAGCTCTACACTTAAAATTCGTATGCTAAATATGAAGAAAAAAGAACTTCATAAAGATTTGAGCAAAGCTGTTGAGTTTGACCAAAGCCAAACATTCAAAAAAATCTATGAGTCTGAGTTTGGTACTCCAGGTGGCGAACCATACGGTACTATCGTTGGTGACTTTGAGTTTACTAACCACCCTGAAGATGTTGAAACATTAAGCCTAATGTCTAATGTTGCAGCCGCTGGTTTCTGTCCATTTATTTCAGCTTCATCGCCATCATTATTTGGTTTTGATAACTGGGAAGAGCTAACCAAACCACGTGATTTAGAAAAAGTATTTGAATCTCTAGAGTACACTAAGTGGCGTTCATTCAGAGACAGCGATGATTCGCGTTTTGTTTCATTAACTATGCCTCGTTTCTTATCTCGCCTACCTTATGGTGCGGCTTCTAAACCAGTTGAAGAATTTAACTATGAAGAGTTTGAAGTTGAACCAAAAGATGGCCGTTCAGTAAGTACTGATAACAGTGATTACTGTTGGAGTAATGCAGCCTACGCTATGGCAACAAATATGACCAAAGCATTTGCTCAATACGGTTTCTGTACTGCAATACGTGGTGCTGAAGGCGGCGGTAAAGTAGAAGGTCTTCCTACGCATATCTTCACAAGTGATGATGGCGATCCAGATCTTAAATGCCCAACTGAAATTGGCATTACAGATCGTCGTGAAGCTGAATTAAGCAAGTTAGGTTTCTTGCCTCTTTGTCATTACAAAAATACAGATTATGCAGTATTTTTTGGTGGACAAAGCTGTCAAAAACCACAAATTTATTCAACTCCAGATGCCACAGCTAATGCGGCAATATCTGCACGTCTACCTTACCTTATGGCAACGTCTCGCTTTGCTCATTACCTAAAAGTAATGGCGCGTGATAAAATTGGTAGCTTTATGGAAGCTGAAGACGTTGAGTCTTGGTTAAACCGCTGGATCCTTTCGTATGTAAATGCGACTGAGGGTGGTGGTCAAGATATCAGAGCACGTTATCCTCTAGCAGATGCAAAAGTATCAGTTAAGGAAATTCCAGGTCAACCAGGTGCATATAATGCAGTTGCATGGTTACGACCTTGGCTACAAATGGAAGAGCTTACTTCTTCTTTACGCCTTGTAGCTAAAATTCCAGAGATCGGTTAATTAACTGATCTTTAGCGTTAAGGATAATGCAGTAGAATGAATCACGAAGAGTTTTCATTTATAAATCAAGACTTCGCTTTTGTACAAAAAGCGCAGTCTAGAATAAGTGATAATGAGGCTTTACTCGATAGGTTTTTAAACGAAAAAAACCCAGATAAAGCCTTGTTGTTATGGCTTGAAGGCTCTTCAGATTCACCTATATCTTGGACTAAAGAATCACTTGGTCCTTATTTACAGCGCGTAATTGTTGAACTCGATCAACTCATTTCAGAACAATTAAACCTCATAATTCATAATGATAGATTTCAAAAGTTAGAAGCCAGTTGGCGTAATCTTTGGTGGCTGATACTTCAAAGCGAACAATACGACAAAGAAAATAAAGTAAAAATAAAAGTATTGAACTGCGATTGGGCAACACTCTCTAAAGATGTAAACAAAGCTATTGATTTTGACCAAAGCCTATTTTTTCAACTACTTTATCAAAGTGAGTTTGATAGCGCAGGTGGCGAGCCATTTGGTGTAGTAGTGGGTGATTATGAAATTAGTAACATGTGCTCAGCAGGCACAATTTATAATGACATAGACACAATAAAAGAAATATCTAGAACCGCTGCCGCTGCTTTCTCTCCATTTATTTGCTCAGCTTCTCCTAACTTATTTGGTGCAGATAACTTTTCTGATTTAGGCTATTACGCAGACTTATTTGACCAGTTTGAACAACCCGAATACGCTAAATGGCAGAGCTTTCGAGCGATGGAAGAATCTCGTTTTATTGGGCTTACGCTTCCTCATGTATTAGTTAGACCGCCATATAGCAATGATGGAAAACGTCATCAAGATTTTTACTTTAAAGAACAAATTAAAGACCCTGAAAGCGATATGCTTTGGGGCAATGCAGCATATCAATTTGTATCTACCTTAATAAGAGCATATTGCGATAGTGGCTGGTTTGGGCACATTCGCGGTATTGAGCCGGGTAAAATTTCAAAGGGTCTGGTTACAGGGCTTGCGAGAGACAGTTTTGCAAACGACACTTATCAAAAAGAAGCAAAGCCACCGCTAAACTTATTAGTAACAAGCAAATTTGAAAAGCAATTTTCTGAACTTGGCTTTATTCCAGCATCATCAGTGACTAATACAGAACACATTGTTTTTTATAGTAATGCATCGGTTCAAAAAACCAAAAACTATGAATCAAGCGCCGCTAATATTAATGCGCGCTTATCTTCAATGCTGCAATATATTTTGTGTGTATCTCGTTTTGCTCACTATTTAAAGCTATTAGCTCGAGACCGTGTCGGCTCTTATAACACGGCACAAGCTTGTGAGCGAGACCTACAAGCGTGGATAAATAATTATACAACGGCTTCAGATTCCTCCTCCGAGCATATAAGAAGTAAGTACCCGTTAAGTAATGCCAGAATAAAAGTCAGTGAAAATAAAGCCAATCCAGGGCATTACTTTTCTGTTTTACAATTACAGCCACATTTTCAATTAGATCAGATGATCTCCAGTATTAAATTAATTACAGAGCTCAGTCCTCATCATAAAATAAAGGAATAGTCATGAAAAAAATACATAGCTTAATTCGCGAGGGGAAACTTACTGATGCATTATCTTGTTGTGCTACAGAGCTTCAAGATGAGCCATTAAACTTTGATATCAGGAGTATTTACGCCGAATTACTTTGCATAAATGGTGAACTTGAAAAAGCCGATAAACAGCTAGATTTCATGGTACAAAAAAATCCAGAATTTGCAGTAGGTGCAGTAAATTTAAGGCACTTAATTCGTGCTCAGCAATCTCGTGTAGATTTTTATCAAGGTAAAGGCATTCCTAAGTTATTTCATGATGCGAATGAGTTAGACACACTATTTTTGAAAATGCATGTTGCTCTGTTAGAAGGCTCAACTGACGAAGCAGCTCAGTTAGCTCAAGAGATGGAGTCTTTAAGAGTTAGCACAGACGAGGCATCAACAAGAGATCTTGATGATTGCTTAAACCCGTACCTAGAGGTTTTAGGTACTAATGGTGAGTTTTATCTAGCAAACTTTAACGAAATTGAATCGTTAAAAATGGAGCCAGTAGAATCTTTATTAGAAAGTATTTGGTTACGTGTTGAAATTACAATTAAAGATGGTCCATCAGGTACAGCTCATTTACCACTTGTTTATATTAACTCTGAATCGGAGCTTGAAAAGCTAGGTCAAGTGTCTGACTGGGTTGAGTTAAAAGATGAATTTATTATCGGTAAGGGCATGAAAATGCTGTTTGTTGATGATGAGGCTATCACCATCCCAAATTTAAAAATAAGCTCACTTGAAACAGCATAATTTAAGCTTAAGCAACCATGATAGAGCATAAACAGCAGCTTCAAGCATCCATTATAGATAGGCTCATTGACGATGAGCCCGACTTCCAGGATGCGCCATCACGTACCGAAGGCATCACTATTAGTGAGCTTAGAAAAAACGTGCGCAGAGATATTGAAGCTTTGCTAAATGCTCGAATTCAATGGCATACATGGCCAACTCAATACACCGAGCTGGCTACTTCATGTTTGTCTTATGGTTTACCTGACTTTTCGAGTATGTCTGTAAGCTCTCACGAAGGGCGCGCATTACTGTGCGAAACCGTCAGAAATACAATTTTAAAGTTTGAGCCACGGTTTCTTGAAGTAGAAGTGTTTACAGATGAAGAAGTACCTTTAAACAGAGTATTAAATTTAAGAATAAATGCGCTTTTATACGCCGACCCTGAGCCAGAGTTTATTAGTTTTGATTCAGAAGTAGAGCCCGTGAACTTGGGTATGAAAATTATTGAGGCATCATTATGAACGATGAGTTATTGAAGTATTACAATCGTGAATTAGCATTTGTGCGTCATTTAGGTAAAGACTTTGCTGAAAAATATCCAAAAGTTGCAGGGCGTTTAAAGTTAAGTGAAGATCATATTGAAGACCCTCATGTCTCAAGATTAATAGAATCTTTTGCATTTTTAACTGCCAATATTAGGCAAAAGCTCGACGATAGTTTCCCGGAGTTAACGGATGCTTTGCTAGGGCAAATGCTACCAGATTACCAAGCGCCAATCCCATCAATGTCAGTTGTTAAGCTCGAAGCTGAGAACTTATCTACGGCAGGGGTGGTTATACCAAAGGCAAGTGAAGTAGAAACTAACGTTGACTCAATGAAGCAATGTAAATTTCAAACGTGTTATGAAACCTACCTTTGGCCTGTTGAAATAACAAATGTGCAATTTGATAATAGCCCATTTGTAGCGCCGAAGCCTCGCTGGCAAGAAAAAGCAAAATCTATTTTCAAAATAGAATTAACAGGTGAGTATAAAGGGGTTTCGCTTGCAGAAACTGGCCTTGAAAAATTACGGATTTTTATCAATGGCCAATGGCATCATACACTTAAAGTTTACGAACTACTGTTCAAACATAGTATTGGTATTGCTATAGACAATGGCGATGAAGGTATTAGATATCTGTCAAAAAACCAATTAAAAGCAGTGGGCTTTGATTCTAACGAGGCTGTGGTTCCTTATTCGCAGCGCTCATCTGCAGGATATCGTTTGCTCGTCGAAAATTTTACTTTTCCTGAGAAGTTTAGGTTTTTTGAGCTTGAAGGCATTCTTTCATCACTGCCTAAGCAATCTAATAAATGTAGTATTTATATTTACCTAGATACTGAATCTACTGAGCTTGAAAAGCAAGTAGATAAAGATATGTTCTTATTAGGCTGTACACCAATAATAAACTTATTTGAACAAGAGCTTGAGCCAATACGACCTGAGATCAGTGAATATGAATATCAGTTAACACCGCGTTATATGGACTCGGAAATATCAGAAGTAATTGGTATATCAGAAGTTATTGCATTTGATCATAAAGGCAATAAACAAATTGTTTCGCCTTTTTATGGTCAAACACATCCTAAATATCATGGACATGATGATTTGTTTTGGCATATTCGTCGAGAAACTGCTTCTTGGGCTGGCGGTTATGTAGAGTCAGGAACCGAAACATTTTTATCGTTAGTTGATGCTACTTTTGAAAATAGTGCGATGGAATATGGTGACGGAAACTCTGTACTTACTGTGCGCGCAAATTGTAGTAATCGCAACCTACCAGCAAGCATGCCATTTGGTGATGACGAACTTGGTTTATTAATGCCTGAGCGCGGCGATGTAATTAAAAAAATTAGATGTTTAACGCCATTTACTCATGCAGTGAGACCTGTATTAGCTGATGCAACACGGTGGCAGTTAGTTAATCATTTAACGCTTGATACCTTTAGTGGTGAAGACGCATGTAATAAGCTTAAAGAAGTTTTGCGTTTATACGATTTTAGAGCATCACCACAAACTAAAGGCATGATAGATAATATTTATAGAGTGGTAATAGAGCCTTCAACTGCCCGTGTGATTCAAAAAGGTAAAGTAAGCTTTGCAACAGGCAGCGAAATTGAAATTACATTTGCTAACGATGATTTTTCTGGCAGCGGCATGTTCTTCTTTGCATCAATACTTGATCACTTTTTTGCTCAATTTGCAGCAATAAATAGCTACACGCGTTTAAGTTTAAGGCTTAAAGAGCAAGAACAAATTTATTATCAATGGCCTGCAAGAGTGGGTGACTGTCCGTTATTATGATAAAGCAAATAATCTCACAAGCTTCTCAAATTGACTTTTACAAAGCTGTTTTCATAATTGAAAATCAGCTAAAAAAGCGTGGCTTAGATTATCGACATGTCGGTTACGACAGTAATCCAAAGCAAGAGTTGATTAAGTTTACAGCTACCCAAAAGTTTGGTTATCCAGGTAATGCAATTACCAAATTAGAAGAAACTGGTTTTGAAGACGGTATGCATAAAGTAACTATGCAGGTTTCTTTTATGGGGCTGACGGGTTGTTCAGGCGCTTTACCCCAGTTTTATAGTGAACTTGTGATGCAGCGTTTACGCTATAAAGATACAACCATGCGTGACTTTTACGACATGTTTAATCATCGTTTAGTCTCACTGTATTACCGCGCTTGGAAAAAATATAAGCCTTCACTTAATCACGTTAATAAAGAAAAAAACAAAGACCCATACACACAAATACTCGGTTTATTAAGTGGTGGCTATAACGAGCACCAACTGCATTTTTCAGGTTTATATAGCCGTAAAATTAGAAATGCATTTGATTTAAAAAATGTACTTTCGTCATACCTAGGTTGTGATGTATCAATCAAACAAATGGTTGGCCAATGGCACGAGTTAAAAGAGCAAGAACAAACCCGTTTAGCCAGCCAGGCATTATATGAAGGCCAGCACGCCCGTTTAGGTGTTGATACCATGATTGGAAATAAAGTATGGGACGTATCTTCTAATATCGAAATCCACATAAAATCAGATGATCCAGATAAAGCAAAACAACTTTTGCCCAAAGGTCCGCTTTTCGAAATAGCTAATCAAATAACAAAAGACTATGTAGGAAATGCTATTAACTTTCGCTTGGTCATTGAGTCAAATTTTCAAAATTTAGGTGCCGCTAAACTTTCAAAAAATGAGTGTCAGTTAGGCGCTAATAGCTTCTTATCTGTACAAGATAACAAATTAAAATCTAACCCTACTAAGTTATCGTTTAAGGGATAATTAAAATTAAAAGGAAAAAAGTATGTCTTCGATGACACTGAATAAACTAGTTGAAAAACTGAGTCCTGATTGCAGAAAAAGCCTAGAAGGTGCTGTTGCTATATGTAATAGTCGCAGTCATTTCACGGTTGAACTTGAGCATTGGTTACTTGCAATGATTGAGCAGCAATTAGATGATGTTAGACTAATTTTTGGCTCGTTCGATATAGATATTGATAAAGTTCAACAGGATTTAAATCAATCATTAGAGTCGTTTAAAACGGGTAGTGAGTCATCTCCTAGTTTGTCAGTGCATGTTACGAGTCTTCTTAAGCAATCTTGGTTAAGTACCAGCATTGAGTTTACAGATAATCAAATTCGTAGTGCATACGTTATTTATACCCTTACTAAAGACGATACATTATCTAGCTTAGTAACACGTTGTAGTAAGTTATTTAATAAAATAGAGCCTGGTCAATTGCTTCATGCATGGCCTGAAATAGTTGCGCAATCTCAAGAGCGCAACCATTCAGTACAAAATGCGTCAACTCAAGCAAATGTTGGTTCTAAAACTCCAAGTTTAGATCAATTTACTGTTGATTTAACTGCCCAAGCACTCGCTGGAAAAATAGACCCTATTCTTGGTCGTGATTTCGAAATTCGTCAAATGGTTGATATTTTAACCAGACGCCGCCAAAACAACCCAATTTTAACTGGTGAAGCGGGCGTAGGTAAAACAGCTGTTGTTGAAGGGCTAGCATTAAGAATTGCTCAAAAAGACGTACCTGCTGTATTACAAAATGTAAAAATTCACAGCTTAGATTTAGCACTATTACAAGCTGGTGCAGGTATGAAAGGGGAATTTGAAAATCGCCTTAAATCGCTTATCAATGAAGTAAAAAATGCGGTAAATCCGGTTATTTTATTTATTGATGAAGCACATACCATGATTGGTAGCGGTGGTGCAGCGGGTCAAAATGATGCGGCAAATCTATTAAAGCCTGCTTTAGCGCGTGGTGAATTACGCACAATAGCTGCAACTACTTGGGCTGAATACAAAAAGTTTTTTGAGAAAGACGCCGCATTAACACGCCGATTCCAAGTTGTAAAAGTTGAAGAGCCAACCCCTGAAAAAGCGGTGGCAATGTTACGAGGCTTAGTGCCTGTAATGGAAAAACACCACAAAGTGTTTATATCTGAGCAAGCACTTGAAGGCGCGGTGCATTTATCACATCGTTACATTACTGCAAGGCAGCTCCCAGACAAAGCCGTTGCATTACTAGATACAGCTTGTGCACGTGTTGCAATGAGCCAAGCATCTACTCCAAATACTATAGAGCAGCTTGTAAATCGCTTAAGCGAAATAGAAACACAAGTAAAAATGCTTAACAGAGAGCAAAAAACGGGCTTAGATCATTCACAGCAACTAGACACATTAAAAGCAGAGCTAATTACAATTGAAGAGCGATTAGCGCCGTTAAATGAGCAATTTAGTACTGAAAAAGAAATTGTGGCTGAGCTTAATCTAGCTTTAGAGCTTATTAACTCTCAAGATGAAGAGTCATCACAAGAGATACTCGATAAGCTAAGACTTAGTAAAGAGAAGCTAGCCTCTTTTGAACATAATATGGTTCATTGGCAGGTTAACGAAGAGCTTATAGCGCAAGTTATTTCAGATTGGACAGGGATACCTGTTGGCAAAATGCATGAAGATGAAATACATGGCATTTTAAATTTAGCACAGCAAATGAAGCAACGAGTTGTAGGGCAAGACCACTCTCTTGATTTAATAGCTAAAGTTGTTCAAACATCTCGTGCTCAGCTAGCAGATGAAAGCCGTCCTAACGGTATATTTATGTTAGCAGGGCCAAGCGGTGTGGGTAAAACAGAAACTGCACTTTCGCTAGCCCAAGAAGTGTATGGTAGTGAAGAAAACGTCACGGTAATTAACATGTCAGAGTTTAAAGAAGAACATAAAGTTTCTTTATTACTTGGCTCTCCTCCAGGGTATGTAGGTTACGGTGAAGGAGGAATATTAACCGAGGCAGTAAGAAGAAAGCCATATAGTGTTGTACTTTTGGATGAGATGGAAAAAGCACACCCAGGCGTACAAGATATTTTTTATCAAGTGTTTGATAAAGGTACAATTAAAGACGGTGAAGGCCGCGATATCGACTTTAAAAACACAATCATTATTATGACCTCAAACGTGGGCACAGATACCACAATGAGCTTGTTTGAAGACGAAGAAAGTAAACCAAGCATCAAAGGTTTATTAAAGGCATTACAAGATGATTTACTTGCTTCATTTAAACCGGCATTTTTAGGTCGTATTAATGTAATACCTTACATTCCGTTAAGTGACGATATTCTTACTGAAATTGCCGCTATTCAAATAAATAAAATAATTAAACGTGTTAAAAAACACTACAATGCCGAGTTAATTTATAATGACGATGTAATTGAATATATTATTGCTAATTGCCAAAATGCAGGCTCAGGTGCACGTAATATTCACACTATACTTCAAAATAGAGTGCTGCCATTGTTGTCTGAGGTTTTACTTTCTAGCATGATTGACGACAAAGAAATTAATAGTATATCGCTATTAGTAAAAGATAATGAATTTGAACTAGAGCTGAATTAAAGGTTAATTAAAGTTAATTTGAAATAACTTGTTATTAAGGTTGTTTCTTTAGTTTGAGGGCATTATAATTTTGGTGCCTGATATCACTACATGGAATTTTTGAGACATTGTCTTCATCTAAGGAAAGGAATCAGAAGGCCTTTTCATTGCTGTATTAAAGATAATGGTTTCAAAGGAATTTTGGTATATACCAAAGTAAAGAATCCAGTATTAATGGATAACATTGTTTAATAAAAAGGAGCATTATCAAATGCAAGCAAATACATATTTAAAATACGGTTCAATCAAAGGCGAAACTACTGCTGAGTCTTTCAAAGATTTAATTACAGTTTTATCTCTTGATTGGAATGTAAGTCGCGAAATTAGCTCAGCTACTGGTACAGCGATGGACCGTGAGTCAAGCTCTACTCGCCTTGGTGACGTAACAATCACTAAACTTCAAGATAAAGCATCTCCGGATCTTTTCAAAGAAGCGACAATCGGTAAAGGTTTACCAGCTGTTTTCCATATCACTAAGCAAGGTGATAAGGTTGAAGAAATCATGAAAATCGAACTTACAGATGCAATGATTTCTAGCTACTCAGTTTCAGTACAAAATGATCGTCCAATCGAAACAATCACTATCAGCTACACAGAAATGATGATGACTGTTACTCCAACAGACGACAAAAATAACATTACTGCTCCTCTTGTATACGGTTACAGCGGTGTTAAAGGTCAACAAATGTAATATTTGTTACCTTATAATGGCTCTGGGCATTGCTCAGAGCTTTTTTTGATCTTTAGGACGGGAAAAGCAAGGAATGCAAAAAGCAACACAAGATAAAAACGTAATTCAAATTAGCACCCCTGTTGGTAAAGATGCCCTCTATTTAACTCGCTTTGTTGCCCAAGAGGCAATGTCTGATTTGTTTGTTATGTCGGCCAATATGTACACTATTGGTAAACAAATCGCGCACGAAGACTTAGTGGGTAAACCTGTATCTATTAAAGTAAAAAATGCAGATGGCGGTGGTGAGCGTTACTACCACGGCATTGTTAGTCATTTGGTTTCAAATGGCAGCCGTACGGCTGATGTTGACGAGCAAAAAAATTATATAGATTATCAAGCGACGATAGTTCCATTCGCAGCTTCAATGCGCAATCGTAAAAATAGCCGCATTTTTCAAAAGAAAACAATTAAAGAAATTTTTGCTGATTTATTTGGCCAACACAATGTTGCCTTTAGCGATAAAACCAGTAAAACCTACCCTAAATATGAATATTGTGTTCAGTATCAAGAGTCTGATTTTGATTTTATTCAGCGCTTATTCCAACAAGAAGGTATATTTTACTTTTTTGAACACTCAAACAGTAACCATACGCTTGTATTAGCTGATGATATTACGGCTTACGAAGTATGTAATGAAGGCAAAGTTGTATTTTCAACTGGCCATTTAAGCGAATCACACGTATCGCGCTGGCAAGGTGGCTTAAGCATTGCCCCTGGTAGTTTTAAACGTGTTGGTTACGATTTTAAACAGCCATCACGATACCCAGATGGCGAGCAAGCAAACGCTGAACTTCCTACTCAATCGGTCTCTGAAATTTTTGAATACACGGGCGAGCAAGAGTGCCACCCGCGCGCTGCTAATCTAGCGTCTGTGCAGCTAGAGTCATTGCAAAGAGACATGAAGCTTTCTAGTGGGCGCAGTGATTGCCGCTCATTTACTGTAGGTAAGTTATTTAGTTTTAAAAAGCACGAAGACCCTCGTCTTGAAGGTAAAACATTTGTTATTACCTCTATGATGACTTCAATTACAGTACCCAACCAATCAGGTTCGCAGCAGTCATCGGTAGAAGAAGTTTATTCAAATCACTTTGAATGTGTCCCAAAAGAAATCCCTTACAGAGCACAAATAAATAAGAAAAAGCCTGTAATAAACGGGGTCCAAACGGCAATCGTAACTGGCGATAGCGCTGATGAAATTATGATTGACCAATATGGTCGTGTAAAAGTGCAATTTGATTGGGACAGAGAAGGCAAAAAAGATTCTAAAAGTTCGTGTTGGATCCGCGTTGCCCAAAACTGGGCTGGTAAAAAGTGGGGGGCTTTTTTCTTCCCTCGCGTTGGCCAAGAAGTACTTGTGGATTTTATAAATGGCGACCCAGATCAACCTATAATAAGTGGGGCCGTGTATAACGCAGACTTAATGCCTCCGTATGCATTACCGGCAGAAAAAACGCAAAGCGGCATAAAAACGCGTTCTACAAAAGAAGGCGGAGCAGATAATTTTAACGAGCTTAGGTTTGAAGATAAAAAAGGCAGTGAGCTGGTTTATCTTCAAGCAGAAAAAGACAAGCAGCTCTATGTTAAAAACGATCAAAACGATAAGACAGATCACGACCACAACATTGAAATTGGCAACGACAGAAAAACAGATATTGCTAACAACGACACCCTTAATGTTGCTAAAAATCGTATTGCCGAAATGGGTAAAAACGATACTTTAAAAGTAGGTAAAACATTAAATATAGAAGCGGGTGATGAAATAGTTATTAAAACAGGCTCTGCACAAATAAAAATGAGCAGTAATGGTAATATAACTATTGAAGGCACTAATATAAATATTAAAGGTAGTAATGTTAAAGTTGACGGCAGTGCTATTACTTTATCAGCTGGAATGATTAAATTAAATTAGTGCAAATATGGAAATAATAAATAGCTTTCATTCAGGACTTAGAAACGGCATTAATAATAACGGATATGTTGTATATTGCCGTTATGGGCTTGCGCATTTAATATGTTTGCCAATTAATAGGCCAGACGATCCATTGCTAAATCCAGCATTAAGTCACCTAAAAGCAATGAATGGTTATTACGCTGGCCAGTTTTTAAATAATTTACACCCAGTATTAAATAGTGAAGATGTTGTGTCGGGATTATACCAATATGCTATGCAAAGCCCTGTTGCACTTTCAGATTATTCTCAAAGTGAATTAATAGAGTGTTTATCTCTATTAGTGGCGCACAGCAAGTTATTAATTATCCCTTTATTTGATTAGTTTTATTTAAAAATATAAACAGACAAGGAGTCTTTATGGGCAAGCCCGCAGCTACAATTGGTCACATGCATGTGTGTCCCAAAACAACCGGCACAGTGCCGCATGTAGGCGGCCCTGTAGTTATTGGTTCAACTAATGTCTTAATTGGTGGAATGCCTGCTGCGCGCAAAGGCGACATGATGGTGTGTATTGGCCCACCAGATAGTATTAAATCGGGTTCTGGCTCGGTTAAAATTAACGGTAAGCCTGCAGCTAGAATGGGCGATGACAGCTCCCACGGCGGTAAAATTGTTGTTGGCAACCCTACAGTATTAATAGGTGGCTAACCTTGCTATCTACATACCTAAGTAATCATAAAGCGCAACTGCTAGCAATTAGTGAAGCACAATATTGCCCTTTTACATGCGTAGGTTTTATTAAAACGCTTAAAACAAAGCTATTAGAAGCATGTTGGTTAACGGCTAAGAAAAATAACGTCCCACAAAAATTTAGCCAGCCAGATTTAGTGCAATTAATCACTTTTTTACAAAGTGACCCCAATATTGATTCCACTGCACAAGCATGCGTTGAGGTAATGGCTAATTTGCCTCAAAACATTAACTTAGCGTTTATTAACGCTTTAATGAACGAGCCTACCTTACATAGCCTAACTAAATTAATTATTTATAAAGTTCTGTTACAGCAACACAGCTTGAATTTAATCGCTTATATTGACTTAAAAACTTTGTGCTTTGCATTAACCACTGACAAAGAGTCACTTGAGCATTTACAGCCAGCGTTGGAGCAAAATTTATTAATAAGTAGCCAAGCCAAAAATACCGAAGTAATAAATACGTTTAAACACTTATGCAATGCTGGGCTTATTAATTCTCCGTTAATGTCGCTTTTTTTATTATCACTCAGTTGGGAACAGGTGAATGTAGTTGGCAACCATGCAAGCAACACTTTAACGGTTGACCAAACTATGCAGGTATTACTGCAAAGTAGCTTTGCAAAATTAATTCCATTAGCTAATACTTTTTTAAATAAAGTTGAAGAACCACATACCATTATTGCTTTAATAAGGCGCTTGCTCGGCGATAAGCTTGATTTATTAGTGAGCTTTGAAACACAACTGCAAGCATGGCAAGGTGATGAGTTATCGTGTAGTGAATTTAAGCGTCAGTTACACACTAACTGGCCAAAGTTTGAGGGCGAGCTTTCATCTTCGCGCTTAGTAGCAGGTAAAGCGCTAAATACTAAGTTAAATGCTATAGAAATGTCTGCTATGGATAGCTATAGCCAAGCTGTATTTAACTTATATAACTACTACCAACACGCTAATGCTAAAAAGTTAGCTGCGGAGGCCGTGTTGTGAGTGCTTTTAATATTAATATGGAGTGTTTTTTAGCGCCATTTTCTCAAGACATAGATGAGCTTTTATACGGCGAAGAGTCTGCATCAAATGAGTTTAAAGAATGGCAATCGTGGAATGCATGCATTTACGATTGCATATTAAAAGCAAAAGAATTATTTGCAAAAGTTGAAGACTTACAAGCACCTTTAGTTTGGTTGCTTCCTGCGCTTGAATACCAAGGCGAGCTTAAGCAACTTTTGGCAAATAGTTTAAAACAGTTATTTCCACAGCATGTAAGTCATATTTTGTTTTATGGTGCTACAGGCGCTAATACAATGATCGAACTTGTGCAAAAAAATCAGTGGAAAAAGGTTAACGTACTTGCAGTAGACGCTACACACAAAGCAAATATAAACGGTGAATATGCCTATCAAGGTGTTGGTGGTGCATTTGCAACTGTTACAGCGGTTAAAACTGGTTGGATGCAACAAAGCCACGAACTGGCTCCATCTGTAGATTTTATAAAGCATAACCAATTAAGTGGGATTTTTTCTAACATTGCGCTTAATAGTAAAAAACAAATAGATTTTATATGTGCGCCAGGTAATGGCGTAAACCACGAAAGCGATGTGTGGTTAACAAATTTACAATTGCTCAGTAATTTAATTAGTGAGCATACACATTATGAATTACCTAATTACAAATTAGGTAAAATTGGTGCGCTTGAAGGACTCGTTAATTTATATCAATTGACCTCAAGCCCGGCTATTGTAAATCACTTTAAACATGCGTTAGTGATTTCTCAAGAACAATCAAAATACCAGGCCGCAGCATCATACTTATGGATAAGTGAGGAAGTACACAACTAATGCAAAGTAATACAGTTGTTTTACAAGGAACAAGTTACCCCATTTGCCTCGTTGCTGGTAAAGGCCAAACGCCCTCTGGCTATGCACCTGCAGTAGCAAACACGGCACAAAGTGCTAAACAGCAAATAGCTGAAATTGGTGGTGCGCTAACTGGCGATGCTGCCAAACGCCTCGACGTAATTAACTTATTAAATAGCGCAGGCGTTAGCTGCCCACGCAGCGCCTCTGCCCGCGAAACCGCAAGTGCACTTACCCAAGCTTTAATAGCTGGCGCTGTAACGTGTTATCACCAAAAAGCAAAGTCATCTATTCAAGTTAGTGATAACACCAATAGTGGAGCAGCTGGCAAAAAGTCGAGCAAAAAATCAAGCTCAACAGCATCAGGGAAAAGCGCATCGCAAGCACCCGCTAAAAACACTGGCGGTGCAAGTAATAACACCGCAAGCGAAGAGCCCATTACAAATCAAGAGTGCCGTTCAGATCCGGTATCAATGCTGTCGGGCGAAGAAATCCTCCCGCTTATCGACTTTACATTGGCGGGCAGCCGCCAATTAGTGTGGCGACGTTTGTATCGCTCATCTCATGCTGATGTATGCACAACAATGGGTAATGGATGGCGCCATGACTTTATGGCAAGCCTTACTGAGCATTACTTGCCGCCGCCAAAAGTGGGCCCTAAGCAAAAAGGCACCTACTGGTTAGAGTACCAAGACGAGCATGGCGCTAAACATAAATTTGAAAAGGTAAAACCTGGCCAATCGAGCTATCAGTTAAGTAGTAACCTTGCGCTACATTACCAAACAAATGGTAAGCAAGTACTTGTAACGCCAGACGACCAACACCTTACCTTTAAACCAGGCGAAAGCGCATGGTTGCTTGAAAAAATAATTAACGAAAAAGGCCAAAGCATCGCGTTTTATTACGATGCGAAAGAGCGCCTACACCGTATAGAAGTAAACAAAGTACGTGGCTGTATAATTAGCTACAACGCGCAAGGTTTATTAAGCAAAATAGCAGCGTACTGCACCGATAAGAACAACAAACAGCAATTGCTATCGCCATTGCTTGCAAGCTATGAGTACGACGAAAACAAAAACCTTGTTCAGTCTACTAATCAGCAAAACGAAACTGAGCGCTACGCGTATAACGCCGCTAATTTATTAACAAAGCGTACCCGAGCCAGTGGCTTTAGCCATCATTTTGAGTGGGATAGCTACTCACCCAGCGCTAAATGTATAAAGCAGTGGGGCGATAACAACACCTATACTTACCAGTTTGAATACAACCTTGAGCGCGGTGAAACAACCTGTATAGACTCTCGCGGCCACAAAGAGCACTTTGTACATAACGCACAAGGTAAATTGGTAAAACATACCGACCCTAACGGCAATGTTTGGCAATATACATACAATGCACAAGGCCAAAAACTCAGTGAAATAAAGCCCGATAGCAGCACAACGCGCTATAGCTACACACCTTTCGGCCAATTAGAAACAATAACGCAGCCAGATGGTAGCCAAACCCATTTTGCTTACAACCAACTTGGGCAACGTGTATTAACTACCCTACCTGATGGCCAAACCATTACGCGTAAATACAGTGTGGCTGGCTTATTACAAAGCGAAACCTTTGGCGATGGCCGCACCACATTATACAGCTACGATAAGCTCGGCCAGTTAACCCAGCATATTAATAAAAATGGTCAAATCACCAAATTTATTTGGAACGAGCAAGGCGAGCTTTTAGCAAAACACCATAACGATGAGTTAATACGTTACAGCTACGACAGCCTAGGCCGCGTAAATGCCACACTTAACAACGCAGGCTTACTCACTCAATATAAATACAATGAGCACGGCCAGCTTACGCAAACCATTGCCTTTGATGAAAAAGAGCCTGAAAATAAACAGCATCAAAATTTTAGCTACGACGAAGCAGGGCGATTAATTAGCTCGCAAAACAGCAAAGGCGATACCACAGAGCAACATTTTGAAGGGCTAAGCCAACCGCATTGTGTTATTCAGCCCGATGGCAGCGCATTGCATTTAACGTACGACAAAGAGCGGAACTTAACAGCCATCGAGCGAAGCGACGGCCACGTATACCGCATAAGTTACGACGCGAACGAAAATCCAACACAAATAACCGGGTTTGATGGCACGCTACAGCAATATAAATACGATGCCTGTAACCGCTTAACTTCAGTAACGCAAAGCAACAAACGCCACGTAAAAATAGAGCGCGACAGCCTAGGCCGTGTAACTGCGCAGCATGCAAGCCTTGCCAGTGACTCACATATCATTAATAACGCCAATTACTACAGCTACACAAAGCAAGGTAAAATTGCGCGTGCACATAATGCGCAATCAACACTTAAACAAACGTTTGATAAAGGCGGGCGATTATTGTGTGCTGAGCAAGTTAATAACCAGCAACAAGCGCATACCTTAAAGTACAGTTACGACGAATACGGCAGAAGACAAACCCTTACGCTGCCAGACTCAACCACGCTTAAATATAGCTACAACCAGTTTGGCCAGCTAAGCGGCATTAACTTATTGCAAACCAACAACAAAGAGGTTGAACTTGCAAAGCCGCTTGTAACATTAAGCTACGACAGCCAAGGTAATATTAAAACCCAGCAGTTTGGTAACAGTATTACCCTTACTCAACAGTGTGATGTATTCAACCGTTTAACGCAGCAACAGCTTACACAACCAGCGCAAGCATTATTTGATACCTGTACGTACAAATACGATAGCGTCAACCAGCTGATTGCCCGTAAAAACGAAGGCGTAAGCAGCCAAAATATCAATTTTGAATACAACAGCTTGGGGCAATTAATACAACAAACTTTAGCAAGCTCACGTACTGATACAACCACACACTACCAGTGGGATAGCTTTGGTAACCCTCAAAGCCAAACAGTAAAATCAAACACAAGCGATACAGACACTAAAGATACAAGCACGTGTGATAAAGAAGCTAGCGATATAGCTAGCGGCAACCAAGGTGCAAAACATAAGGCTGCCAGTAATGAGCATACAGCCAGCTTTTCTATTGATTTAACACGCGCCACGCATAGCGAATACAAAGAGTTAGCGCCAAATAATAGTAAAAATAGTAGCAACGCTGACTCAGTAATAAACAATGAAGGCAATAACAACACCACAATAAACAGTGCCACCGACGCAGACCGCCTAACACAATTTGGCGACAGCGACTTTTACTACGACGAGTTTGGTAACCAAATACGCGAAACCGGCAAAGGCATTAAAACCCGCCGTGAATACAATGCGTTTAATCAGTTAAGCTGTTTTAACAACAACGGCACGCTCACCCAATACGACTACGACCCACTGGGGCGTCGTATCGCCAAGCACACCGAGCACGGTAAAATTGACTACATTTGGGATAACGACCAGTTAATCGGCGAATGCCAACACGGTGAATATACCTGGTACATTAACCTGCCAAATCAATTTCACCCAGTTGCGCTGATTAAACAAGGCGAGGTGTACTACTACCACCTAGACCAACTTAACACCCCACGCTTTGTAACCAATAACAAAGCAGAAGTCGTATGGAAAAACCAAGCCGATGTGTATGGTTATGAAGAGCCAGAAGCCGAGCCTGACACTAATAAAGAAAACACCTTCACCCAGCCAATCTGTTTTCAAGGGCAATATTTAGATGAAGAGAGTGGCCTGCATTATAACCGTTATCGCTACTACAGCCCCAAACAGCAACGTTTTATAAACCAAGACCCAATTGGCTTAGTGGGTGGTATAAATCACTATCAATATGCACCAAATCCGGTGAATTGGGTGGATCCGTTTGGGTTGTTGTGTAAAGAGGGTGAAGAAAGGCTTGATAGAATGCTTTCTAATTTAGTTTCTTCAGGTGGTATTGATGAAGCTACAAAAAATAAAATTCTAGAAATTGCGATTGCAAGTGCAGTTATTAACGACCTACAAAAATCGACTCTTAAATATACAGCAGAGGGTGCTAAATATAGAAAAGAGCATGTATATGATATTGCAGGCCTTGATGAAGATAATGGCTTAATTAAACTCAATAAAATGAGTACATCAGGTGAAGTTATTAGTACAGAGGTTATAAGCACAGCACAATTTGCTGAACAGCATATTATTAACAGTGAGCGCGTAAAGCTCAACCCGGATTCAAAACCAACTAAATATCACAAACGTACTGTGGGTGAAGTTGAGATGGCTAGGAAAGCTTTTCCGCCTAAAAGAAGTGAATATATTCGGAAGTACGCATCAGAAGCTCTGAATGATGATAATCACGAGGCACATAATCATTTTGAAGAGACGACTCTTAAAAAAATGGCATTTTCAGGTAAAGTTCCTCCAGGGTATAATGTACATCATAAAAAGCCTATATTCAGGTGCGAAGCGGCAGAAAACCCAAATGATTTAAATAATTTGCAAATATTATCAGATAGTTATCACACTGAAAATAATAAAGAGTTACATTGGTATGCTGATGGCCAGAGTCCATATGATTCTAGTGGGAATGGTCCAAATCTATCGAATACAGACTAATAGGAATTACTATGTTTAAAGATCTTACAGCCATTATGGATAAAGCTGCAAAAAAAGAAAATTTCACAAGTCGTCAAGGCGGGGCTGAGGAGTTTGAAGTCAAAGAGTTAGAAGACACTTTTAATATTACTTTACCTGCAGACTATAAATTTTATCTATTAAAGTATGGTTATACAGTCTGGTTTGGTGAAATTATTTGTGGATTTGTCGATAAAGGGGCGCTGTTTGAGGGAGATGCCGATGTTATACCTACTACGCAACATTATAAAAAGTTATACAATGATGATAACAACTATATCTCCGTTTCACCTACAGGAGTAGTGATTGGTTCATATGACGGTGGTGGTTATTATTTTTTATTTTCGCAAGAATCTGAGCGTGCTGGTGAAGTTGGGCTATTTCTAACTGAGACATATGGACAAGAAGTGTCTAAGTTTAAGAGCTTTACAGATTACCTATCTTTTCTTGTAACTGGCACCCCTGAACCTGAATCTGTTGAAGTGGATTACGATGAAATAATGAACATAATTGAAGACTAATTATGGTACTCAATTATAAAAGCAGAGGTTTAGAACCACTATGTTTGGTTTAATAAAAAAATACAGTGTGCACATGTGCTCTGAAGTTAAAGGGATTATTACTTTAAACGGCAATCCCGTTGAAGGTGTTTTAATTAATCGTAGCCTCAAATTTGCACATAAAATTGAAAAAGAAGATCAGGTTATTACAGCTTCCGATGGCGCGTTTAATATGCCAGAAGTTGTTGTTGAGTCAAAAATACCCGGTGATATGTTTTCCCATGAAGTTACTTATCAACTTATTACTGCAATTCATGGCGGTGAAGAGTATGAGCTTTGGAATAGTGAGCTACGTGGAATTGATGAGCCCGACGAGTACAAACAAAAGCTAAGCAGTCTAAACGCTGATTTAGTATCACCTAATGTAGATTTTATATTTCCTAACCATGCTCATGAAAATTTAGATTTTTATGGCTCGACTATTTGTAGATGGGAAAGTGACTTTGAAATCTATGAAACTGAAGACGACGATACGGATTACTTTAAAGATTTTAAATAATAAAAGGATTTTACATGAAAATTTTATCTCCTAGCATAGCGGCACAACTGGCTGATTTTGCGTACAAAAGCATTGCGGTTTCGGCGGCTGGTGAACAGTCAAAAAAAATAAAATCGAATCCAATTATTAGTAAGCATTTTGCATTTGATTCAAAAACATCAACACTAACAGGTGTAAGTGGCACAACAGCAGAGCATGTATTGAACCAATCTACTGGTTTTGGCTTTTTTGGTGTAGGCAAAGGTACTGGTAACCATGGGGGCGAGATTGTCATAGCAATACGCGGTACTGCTGGGCTTGCTGATGCGTTAACAGATTTACACTGTGGTGTTACCGTTGGTCCAAACTGGACTCCGGTGCATTCTGGATTTAATCGTACTTTTGAAACTATTAAACCGCAGCTAGCAGCAATATTGAGTAAGGCAGGTGGGCGCCCTGTTCACTGTATTGGCCATAGCCTTGGTGGTGCTTTAGCAACGTTAGCAGCAAATTGGATTAAAGCTCAATATAAGGTGCCTGTAAAACTTTATACTTTTGGATCTCCAAGGGTGGGTCTTAACCCTTTCGCAATTAAAACAGAGACAAGATTAGATGGCATTTATAGGGCTGTTCATCGTAGCGACCCTGTAGCTATGGTTCCTGTTTGGCCGTTTGTACATGCGGGGAGCGAATATAGGCTAAGTACGTGTGTTTCATTAACGGGTGCGGCGCATAAAATGGCAGGTAATGCGCCAGGTTATATTAACACTGCAGCTAGTTACCCTGACTATAAAAGTATGCAGAAAGGCTCTATATCTAACTTAACGATGACACGTCTAAAGTACTATAACCGCCATCATGCTTCTTTTAATGCACATTGGTCTGAAAAAATCACAAGTGCCCTTATCACTTTATTACGTGAGAGCGGTAAGTTAGCAAGTATTATGGGTCAAATAGGCACATCAGGTGTTTTAACTATTTATGATTTATTAGCTCGGTCAATTGTAGAGATTTCTCAAATGTCGATTAAGTTTGCTGAAGATAGTAAAGGGCTAATTGGGCATATACTTAACTTTGTAGGAAAGCCATTTGTTGCCGTTGATATAACTTATGCAGGTGTAAAAAAAGCTTTAACTTGGATGTTAGAAAAACTCAAAACACTAGTAATTGCTGCGGTAAAAGTTTCACCTCATATCGCACTGGGTTAGTAATTAAATTAAGGCTCAGGTAACTACTGAGCCATTTTTATAAAAACCAGTAACAGTCAGTAAATGTAAAATATCTAGTTTAAAAGCCCTTTGAAGTTATTAAACATAAGGAAATACAGTGAATAAAATAAACACGGATGTAAATTATAAAACAATGGCCGGTAATGCACGCTTAGTGATGCTCGGTGAATCAAGCCATAGCACTGCTGGTTATAAGTATGAAGCAATAAAGGCAATCAAACAGCTAAAAGCTGCTGGTTTTACGCATTTTGCAATCGAAATGCTACCAAGAGCTATGCAAGAGAAAATAGACTTTTATCAGCGCACAGGTAAAGGCTTTGATGTTATACAGCAGTATTTTAATAAGTATTGGACCCATGGCTATTTAACACCTCATGCGTATGGTGAACTTGTTAAGGCTGCGCGCGATATTGGAATGAAAATAGTCGCGCTCGACGTGTTAGTTGAAACAATGGATATAATGGATAGTGTATGCTCTTCACAGAAGGGTATAGGAGGCGATTGCTTTGATACTCATACTTATAGAAACGCACTTTGGGCAGTTAATTTAGCTACTATATTAAACCGTTCAAGTCAGAATAGAGTTGTTGCTTTTATGCATCGTTTTCATGCTGTACTAAATGCAGCAGACCAGCCTGGTGTAGATGTATTTCTTAAAGATCACAATATTTTCAATGTACGCTTTATCGACTTTATTGGAGGGTTAAGTTGCATAAGTGATAGACGTTGCTCAGGTGACTCGAATCAGGATAACCCCCTAAAAGAGCTTTATTTTTATCGAGAAGGCTACCCGTACGAATCATCTGTTAAATCTTTTCAAGTGCACATACCTGAAAAGCGTGTGAATAGTGATGGTTCACTACAATGGTAAAAATAATATCAATAATTATCTTTACTTGGTGTTTTGTATTTTCTTCGGTTTTGAGAGCATCACTTTTTCCTAATATAGATATTAACTCCCCAAACCTAACTGTAGAGAAGGCCGCTAAGCAATGCCAAAAAAGCTTAATGCATGCACCTGAACAATTAGAAGCATGGTGTGAAAAAGCATATAGTCTTGGTGATTGGGAGGCTTTATATTACATAGGCGTACACACCGGAGATGGTACTCGTTATTTGGAGGAACTTAATTCTCGTATTGCAAATAACGAGTATAGTGCTTTAAAAAAACTTGCTTGGATATACCGAAGTGGCCACTTCGTAAAAAAGGATTTAAGAGAATCTGCACGATTATATGAATTGTATTTACTGCATGATAATGAAATAAACTTTCAAACTGTTTCGGCACATTTTGAACTATCCACTATTTACCAAAGACTTGGTATGTGGAATAAAGTAATTACCCATACTGATTACGTTATAAATTATGCAAACAGAGCTGATTGGGAGCATCGCGCTAAATATATACAAAAGCAAGCCAAAGCCTCGTTAGCTGAAAATTAAACTTTAAATGTATTTATCTAGAAATATAAAGGAGCTATGAACGCCTAAGCTAAGGCGCTATAGAAATGATATGGAACAACAAAACCAACAAACATTAACTAACCTTGTTTACGATATATATGAAGACCCAACTTTAATAGAAGAGCATCAAGTGCTTATAAACCCTTTGTTGAGCGATTTAGTTGCCACTGCGCCAGCTGGGTTTGAGGGTATGGCGACGATGATTAATACCCATATTTCTAATGGGTTTAAATTCAAAAATCCTAAAATACAAAAATTTGAACTTGAGTCAGGACTTTTAAAACTTAAAACGTATTTTCAAAAAATAAACCTTTAATACCTACCTCTCTTTATTATTGAACACCCACATTATAATGCAGCACAAGTGCTGCATTAATTCTTTCTCATCAAGGATGATCTATGAGCCTTATCACCACGAGTATTTTAATGCTGTTTTTACAGCCTTTATTTGTATATTTAGCTCTTTTTAAAGAGTCAGATCGGAGTACTCCAAGCCGTTCATTAGATAACGAAGATGCTATGTATCTTTTTATAGCACCAGGGTTAGCTATATTTTATTCTGATAACTTTTGGCAGGCGTTACTTTATTTAGGAAGTGTATGCCTGTTAGGTTTAATGCTTGCCATTATTGTAAAAAGCAAAGCTAAAAAACGATTAACAAGAGATGACGCTATCGGGTTTACTATTGCCAGCTTTTTATTTTTTTGGATTATAAAATTAATTATTGGTGGGTTAGGATATTTTTTTAGCGAAAATGCCGCGAATGCTTCAGCGCCTGTCATAGGTGAACAAACTTATTCATCAACTACAGGTGAGCTTTTAAACTGGGGGTATTTATATTATCAGTTTTGGCCAACGCTATACTTTTTACTCTTTATGTTAGCCACATTAGTTATAAAAATAATAGAGAGCCGATTTAATAAACATTCATTTTCAGGCTTGCTCTTAATATTGGGCGCAGTTTTGGCAGGTGTATCACCGTTATTTGGGCATGCTTTTATTTTAGGCGTTATCGCAAACTTTTTTATATTTTTTGTTGTGTGCACGGCATGTATAGAAATTGATAAAAGGAGCGATCCTTCAGCGGGTGCTATTAGTTTTATATATGGTTTTTTGCTTGTGGGCGGTATCGCGTTTAGTAGTATTGGCAAATTAATATATACGCTATTTTATAATTAAATTAGGATTGTTTTTTGATTAAAAAACATGCAATATAATTGTACCTAATTAGTATGTTCCCCTACTTTTTTTTAATATAAATATGGTTGGTGTAATTAATTGGCCATAAACATTAAGTAGCTTATAGCTAGGTCTTGGGAGAGTGTTTGCTTTGTTTTTATCGCGTTTAAAAATTTTTGTGTTGGTAATAGCCTCTATTGCCGTTGTTTTTTTTACTACATCACAGGCTTGTGCGGATATGTTTGGTTTTTTTAATAAACAAGAATTTTATTTATCGGCTCCAGTAAAGGGGCAGTTATTAGATAATGGGCAGCCAGTTGCAAACACTAAAGTAATGCGCTCACTCACCTATGGCGATGAATACGTTGACGAAACCACAACAGACGAACACGGTTATTTTACTTTTACAGAAAAAACAATAAAGACAGGTAAGCCCTCTAATATGTTTGATAACGACTCGTTGGTTCAACATATTTATTTAGAAAACGGCACGCCAGAAGGAATTGTTTTATGGTACACGCTTGTTTCAATTCATGAAAAAAGTGACACACTTAAAGAGCTTCTTGCACACTTGAAGTGCGATATTTCTAAAGAGCCGCAAACATACGATATTCCAATTAAAGAAGATACCAGCCACGCTTTTGCGATTTACACATCATGTAAACTTTAACTATTAATTTAAAGGGAACTTATATGAATACTTTGACACCCACTCAAGCCGTACAATTAGCTAACCTTGCTTATAAAGCAAAAAGCATTAAAACCACTAACTTACTTCATCGTTCACTTCATGCATCTTTGCGCGACAATTTTAACTTTTCAGTTAACCCTGGCGCAGTACAAGGTGTAACGGGAGGTTTTTTCTCCCATTTATTTAATTTAAGTACGGGTTTTGCTTTAGTAGGGCATGGGCTTGGCGATTATCAGGGGGATTCAGTTATAACAATTCGAGGTACTAACTCGCTAAGAGATGGCTTAACTGATGGCCATTTTGGTTTAAGTGGAGGCTCAAATGGCAGTATGGTGCATGCTGGATTTAATAAGACCTTTTACAGTATGAAGCCCGCGTTACAGGAGTTTGTTGAAGCTAATATTAAAGATAAAGTAACCGATTGTATTCATTTAGTTGGCCACAGCTTAGGTGGTGCATTAGCGACGCTTTCTGCCGATTGGATTAGAGCTGAATATTCAATACCTGTAAAGCTATATACGTTTGGCTCACCGCGCGTTGGGCTTGAAAACTTCTCTCGGGCTGCTACATCAAGAATTGATAAAATTTATCGCTGTACTCATGGTGCAGACCCAGTTGCTAAGGTACCTTTGTGGCCGTTCTCGCATGCGCCTTATAGCGGTCAAGAAATACGCTTAGATAATGGGCAAGGTTTAAAAGGTGCTGCGCATACCCTCAATGGTACGCCTGGCTATATAAACACAGCCAATAGTAATAATTGGAACAACTTAACCATTCAAGCTAATCATTTTTTGAGTACCCCTGTACGTTTGAAGTTTGAAGACAGAAATCAAGCATCATTTACCTCACATTGGGCAGATAAACTAGGGGCTGCGTTAGTCACACTTTTAAAAGATGCCGGCTATTACAGTGCAGTTGCTGCCCAAGCTGCTATTGGTACTGGCCTCACTTTTTACGATATGTTGGCGCGTACTTTAGATAAAATAGCTAAAGCGTCAGCCTCGTTTGCAACACAAACCTTAGGTTTATTAGGGCATATGTTAGTGTTTGCAGGCAAAGTAATTAGTAAAGCGGTGGAGCTTACATATAGCTTTATAAAATCTGTATTCGACTCAACCCTAGGCGCTTTATACCGAGCGGCGAGAGAGGGGCTAAGTGGCTTAGATTAATTCTAATCTAGCCTTCAATCTCGCTCTAACAAAATAGCACCACTTTGGTTTTCGCCTAAGTGGTCGTTTTTGTTATAAATAGGGCATTTACTCATAGATAAGCACCCACAGCCAATACATCCATCAACGCGATCGCGCAAACGCTGCATATACGCTATTCGCTCGTCCAGCTGTGCTTGCCATTGCTTTGAAAGGGCTGCCCAGTCTTTTTGCGTAGGTGTGCGCTGATCAGGTAATGTTGCCAGTGTTTGTTTAATTTCATCAAGGGTTATTCCCATTGCTTGTGCGGCTTTTATTACCGCTATACGGCGCAGTACATCTTTTTTATAGCGGCGTTGATTGCCGCCATTTCGCCAGCTACGTATTAGTCCTTTTGTTTCGTAAAAATGTAGGGTTGATACTTTTACGCCGCTACGCTTTGCTACATAACCCACGGTTAAGTTGGCCTCAGTTAGTTTTTTTTGATCTATTGGCATTATTTTTAATTTCCGTTTGACCTCAATATAACTTGAGGTTTTAAGCTTCTTTCAACATTAAAAAAGGAGCTAACTAAATGCAACAAAAACTTGAGCGTAGCACTGTTATTATTTATTCAAGCGCACGCAAAAATGGTAATACACAGGCGCACGTTAATGGATTTGCAGAGCAAAATAATGTGTGTGTAATATGCTTAGATGATTATAAAATTGCGCCGTATTGCTATAACAAAAACTATAAAAATGATGATTTTTACGCTGTGTTTGAAGCACTTTTAAAATACGATCATTGGGTGTTCGCGTCGCCTGTTTATTGGTATAGCATTACGGTACAAATGAAATTATTTATCGATAGAATAACCGATTATATGGACGATGAAGTATTAAAACCTAAGCTTCGTAATTTACGCAGTAAGCATTTTTCAGTGCTTTCTAATGCGTCATCAAGTGAAGCCCCCGCCTGTTTTGTAGAGCAGTTTAAAAATACGTTTAGTTATTTAGGTATGCAGTTTATTAACCACAGCCATAAAAGTACCCAAAAGGTTGCTTAAATTGCAGCCTTTTTTGGTTGTCTCTGGTAGTTTAGTAATAATCTTAAAAAACACAGGATTGTTTTATGAAATATTTACTATTGTTAGTGCTGCTTTTTAGCCCTTTAATATATGCAACAGAGCAACCAATTAAGGGGTATGGTAATTATTACAATGTCCCCGAGCATGATGAAATTAATGACGCTACGGTATTTAAAATAGCATTTGATGTTGCTGATGGCGCTGAAAAAGGCGCGCAAAATAATTCAATAAATTCGCTAGCGCGTTTTATTAACATGCATGTGGCGCATGGCGTAAAGCCTGAAAACATACAACTTGCATTAGTTGTGCACGGTAGCGCAAGTGTTGATGTGTTAGCTAATAGCGAATATAAAAAACGCTTTAACGCTGACAATAAAAACCAAGCGTTAATTGATCAGCTACTAGCAAACAACACTAAAGTGTATGTTTGCGGGCAATCTGCTACTCACTTTAAAGTAACGCCAGCGCTTTTAATTGAGGGTGTAAAAATGTCGCTTTCAGCTATGACCGCTCACGCACAACTTCAACAGCAAGGCTATACGCTCAACCCATTTTAATGACTCAAATAATAAAAAATATTCTCTGCTTTGGGGATTCAAATACATGGGGCTTAAACCCTGTAACGGGTAAACGTTTTGATGAAAATACCCGTTGGACATCACTTTTAAATAAAAACTTAGGGTGTGGTTTTAACGTAATAGAGGCAGGGCAACCTAATCGTACGTTAGTGCATAATCCCCCGTTTGACGGTGTGCTTAATGGTGTTAGCTATTTAAAGCCTTATTTGGATAAGCATGATCTCGACTTTATTATTATAGCTCTTGGTACAAACGATCTTAAAAAACGTTTTAATTTAACACCTACTTTAATAGCAGATGGCTTGAATGATTTAATTAACTCAATACACATTTATTATCAGCAAGGTAGTACTTTAAAATCTCCTAAGATTATTATTGCTAGCCCACCTAAAATAAGAATTACCGAGCAGTATTCACGTATTTATGAAGAGGCTGATACAAAAGTAACAAAGCTCTCTAGTGCATTTAAAAGCGTTGCAGCTAATAATAAGTGCGCTTTTATTGATTTTAACTCGTTCATTAACATAACAGATGGTGATGGGATTCATTTTGATGATATCCAACATTTGGCAATAGGCTTTAAAATAGCGCAATTGGTTCAAAACTCACTCAATAATTGTTAAATCTATCTGTGTGAATTTAATGCGACTTATGCAATCATCTAATAAAGTAGTGATATAAATTAACAACTTCGAGATGCTATGAAAAAGTACCAACAAAGATCTATTATAGCCGTTCTAACCGGAGTGTTAGTTTTTATAACTGGCTGTATTATTTTACTCAATTTTGCAGCGCAGCAATTAACAGCACAAACAAAGTCAGATGCTGAGTATATTCTCACTCATGTAGAAGGTGCAATTGCAGAGAGGCGTCGAATACTTACCCCATTAAATAAGCTTGCGTTTAAACAGTGTGACAACACAACTCTTCTTGAGATGCGCCGCGCTTTATTTGACGCAAAATATGTAATTGATATAGGTTTTTTTAAAGATAATCAGCTAGTTTGTACTACGGGTGCAGGCTTATTAAGTAAACCAATTAACGACAAACAGCCTGACTTTATTCGAGATGATGAACAGGTGAGGGTTCGTTTTGAGCCAGAGCTTTATCTATTATTATTTAGTGAGCGCCCTATGGAGGTAATTATAGTCAGACAAGGGGACTATAATTTAATTATGCAGAGTACTCCCTTTACCAACATTGGCATTACTGTGCCAGATTGGGAAGTTGTTTATAAAACACCAAATACTTTGCATCATTTAGCAGGTAAAGAGGATCTCTACCTTCAAGTAAAAAACAATGTTTTCTTTCCTTACGAAACTAATTTAGTTTGCAGTTCTGCAAGTAGCCAATATTGTGTGGTAGTGCACTTACCTTGGAGTCTGTTTTTTTCTAATAACCACTTATTATTAATAATTTCGTTAATTTTAACCTGTTTAGCGGGAATATCGAGTGCGTTAATAGTTGATGCAAGAATTGCTGCACGTCGCTCTATTAATCAGCGTATTCGTAAAGGACTCAAAAAGGGATCATTTTATTGGACTTACCAGCCTATTATTTGTTTGCAAAGTGGCAAGCTGATTGGTTGCGAGGTACTTGCACGTTTTGAAGATAAGTACGGTGTTTTATTTCCAGATGAGTTTATTCCGGTTATTAGAAAAAACAATTTAACCTGGACTTTTACTGAGGCCATGATTGCCACCACAATCAAAGAGTTAACTTCTATAGAGGTATTGCCTGAAGGCTTTAAAGTGTCGCTTAATATATTTCCGTGTGATGTAGAGCTGGGTAACGTGTCGTTGCTGCCACAAATTAAAGAGCTTACCAATTCACGCTTTATTATTTGTTTAGAGATAACGGAAGACGAATACCTTGATACAAGCATCGCGCATGCTCATTTTAGAACCTTGGTTGAATCGGGATTTAACTTATCATTAGATGACTTTGGTACGGGTTATTCAAATTTAAGAAACTTACAAAATTTGAGCTTTCATCAACTTAAAATTGATCGTACGTTTGTTCAAGATATAACAACTGAGGGCTTAAAAGCCTCTATGATCCCAAATATTATGGAACTTGTGCATAAGTTTAATTATACCTGTGTAGCAGAAGGTATTGAAACCACTGAGCAAGAAGCCATTTTAAAAACAGCGGGTGTGCATTACGGACAAGGCTGGAAATACGGTAAGCCCATGGCTGCGTCTAAATTTAAAAATTATATAACTAATCAGCATTTTTAGATCTCAGCTGCCATACTAAACGTATCGGTATGAAATTTATAAATATTAGGTTTATTATGATCAAATTAATATTAAGTGCTTTTGCACTTTTACTACTTAGCGCATGTACAACACAGTACCCAAACCAGCAATTAACAGGTAAGCAGTTCCCAAGCATTAGTGGCGAAAGCTTAGAGCAAACTATGGTGACTATACCAAGTGATTTTAAAGCAGATAAAACACTACTGCTCATTGGGTACAAGCAAGACAGCCAGTTTGATATAGACCGTTGGTTAATTGGTTTAGATATGGCGGGCGTAACGCTCCCTACATACGAACTACCAACCATTGCCGGCATGGCACCACGTATGTTTAGCACATTTATAGACAGCGGTATGCGCAAAGGCATCCCTAAAGAATTATGGGGTGGGGTAATCACTATTTATAAAGATGGCGAGACAGTTCAAAAGTTTACAGGTAATCAAAGCCCAAATAACTCTCGTGTGGTACTTATAAATAGCAGCGGCGAAATTTTATATTTTTATGATCGAGGTTTTTCGGTTGATGCGTTAAATAAATTAAAAGCGAATATTGAGTAGCCTTTAAATTTATTTGTTGAGGTTAATTAAAGTGAAAGGGAGCGAATGCTCCCTTTATATTGTATTTTATTTAAAACGCGTAACTTACACTAAAGCGCGTTGTACGAGGCATAATGTAACGACCATTTGGTGCATCAGCATTACGTGGATCGCCTTCTGTAATGCCTTGCTCATCCGTTAAGTTATCTATTGCTACTTGAAGCTTGATGCCTTCCATTGGTTCTAATATTAAACCTAAATCAACTTTTTCGTAGCCATCGAGTGTTACAGTGTTTTCGTTATTGCCAAAGCGATCATCAACCGCTGAAAGCGTACCGTATAAAGTTGCATACATACCTTGTAGCTCAAAATCGTAACTTGGCGTTATACGTACTTGCCATTTTGGTTGGCGCTGCGACTGGTTACCATCGTTTGTTGGGCTCTCTGTAATTTCAGCATTTTGTAATGTCGTATTTAAATTAACAGAAAAACCAGAATCATGATTAAAGTTGTAATCAAGCTCTATACCGTATGCTTCGTTTGTTAAAATTTCTGCTGGTACGCCAGGTCGTCTTACAAATGTGTCGCCTTTAACTTCATTTACAAATACGGTTGCATAAAAGTCGGTTGATTCAGTAATTAACTTATAGCCAAGCTCGCCTTGAGTTATTTCTTTAATAAGCTTTTCGCCGCCTTCGTAAGCATCAAAGTTATCTCTAAAGTCATCAAAGTAAGGCATTTTATAACCACGGTTAACACGGGCAAACACACCCATATCATCATTAATTGAATAGTTTAACCCTGTAGTCCACGATGTTTTACTTTCATCATAGCTAACGGTTTTAGTAATAATACCGTCAAGGCCCTCATCTACACTGTATTCTACTTCGTGGTTTTCTTGACGTACGCCAACATCAAGTGTAAACGCATCAGCAAATTTGTATTCACCGGTGACATAAAACGCGTTAGTGCGCGCATCACCTGTTGAGCTTATGTCGTAGTTAAAATCACAACCATCGGTGTTTTGATTACATTCAATCCCAGCCAATGCTTCGCCACCTGATTCAAGTACATGGTATGCAGTGTTACCTAAGCTCCACCAATCTTTTGCTGAAGTACTTGCAGTGTAATATCCAAAGGTTGTTGATAGGTCGCCAAATTTTTTCGAAAAAGCTAAATCATTAGTAAATGAGCTGATTTCTTTAAGTACTACCCATCGACCAAGTTGTTGGACTGGGGTATCGCTTGCGTATTCAGTGTTTGTAACTGCTCCAAATGCAGTTTGGCCGTTATCAGCAACTGCTCCAACCGTTGTTGCTGAGCCACTAGGTACTAAACCGTAGGTATTTGCATCGCCTTTGGTAATGTTAAAGCGATCTGAAAAATGCCAACCACCTTTTAGCTCTAGCTTAATACTACCGCCCGAAACATGGCCGTCCCATCCTCGGCCATCACCTAGGTCAATATCAAGTGCTTGTGCATCGGGGCCTGTAAATATTGTTGCTTGACGATTTAGCGTACCAAGTTGCGTATATTCTGCGTCAATACCATCAACATTAAGGGGGGTTGGTAAGTACCATGCACCGTGATCGTCTGTTTGGCGGGTATAAAAGTTAAGCTCACCGTTGTCTAAATCTTTAGTAATGTTGATTGTAAATTGGCTACCCTTTTCAGAAGTAAAGCCCGCATCACGAATACCCGGTGAGCTTTTTACGTAACCGCCAACCATAAAGTATAAATCGTCAGTAATTTCACCACTCATCACAGCATCAACTCGCTGTAAGTCGTAATCAGAAGTTGTGTATTTAAATAAGCCTTCTGTTTCTTCGCCACCACGTTTTAATCTAAAATTGGTTGTTAATCCTGGTTGTCCGTTAGATAAAACAGGATTAGGTCCACCACGCAGGGCTTCTACTGTCTCAATGGTTTCATCAATACGAAACATTGATGAGTTCTCTAAAAATGACAATGTTGAAGCAGGATAAATAGGTGAGCCTTCAATACTGAGTGTTAAAAATGGGGCATCACCACCACCAGGAAAACCACGAACAAATACATTAGCGCCCGATTCACCACCTGAGCTTTCTACCCAAACACCAGGTATTGCTTTAAACAAGTCAGCGGTGCTTTTTGGAGACAGTTTAATAATTTGTTCACTATCGATATTAGTTACCGCATAGCTGGCATCAATTTTTCTAACTCCAACACCCGTAGGTGTTCCCGATACCACAATGCGCTCAACTTTCTGTTTTTCTTGTGTTTGCTCTGCTGCAAATGCGCATTGAGTGCTAAGCGCTAAAGTAATTGCACACGCTAATGTACTTTTTGCTTTATTGATTTTCATGTGTGTGATCCCGTTTTTAGTGTATTAAACAGTGTATTTCAGCAGCCTTTTTACTAAAAATCATTGTAAATAGGCTGTGTATATTGAAACCTTAGAGATAAATGCAAACGTTTGCAATATTTATTTGTAAATTATTTATGAATTTATATAGTTTATTTATTGAGCTTATTTATATGTTAAACACTTTTTAGGTCGTTGTTCGCGCCAGCAAAAAATAATAATGCTATATTGTCAGCGAGTTAGATAATTGTATTGATCAGTGGTAAGCGACTATTTAGGAAGATCATGAATAACAAAAAAATTAAATTAACTGATTTAGCGAAACTAGCAGGCGTGTCTACCTCTACAGTTTCGCGTGCGCTTAATGATAACCCGCTAATTAAGCAAGAAACCCGCGATAAACTTCAGCGCTTAGCTAAAGAGCATAATTTTAGCCTTAATACGGCTGCAAGTCGGTTGCGGACACAAAAAACCAATGTAGTTGCGGTTATAATTAACCTTGACGAACAAACAGAGCAGTCGATTAGCGATCCGTTTTTACTTAAAGTAGTGAGCGAAATTAATCTTGCACTTAATCAGCAAGGGTTAGAGCTTTTACTATCTAATTCAATCATGGCGCAAGACGATTGGGCTAATTATTTTATTAATAGCCGCCGTGCAGACGGTATTATTGTTGTAGGTCAAGGTAAAAACCAAATCAATATAGAAAATGCAGCTAACGCAGGTATTCCGCTGGTGGTATGGGGAGACCCTAAAACACCTAGCAACTACCCCATTGTAGGAAGTGACAATTACTTGGGAGGCTTGCAAGCAACAACGCATTTAATAGAGCACGGAGCTAAAAACATTGTATTTTTAGGCGACCCAGAACATGGTGAAATTAGTGAGCGTCATAGAGGGTACTCTGCCGCATTAGCATCCCATAAATTAGAGCAACATGTTGTATCTATTGATATTACAAGTAGCTCAGCATATCAATCAATTAACCAATTACTGCGTGAAAAAGGCCTTTATTTTGATGCTATAGTTGCATGTAGTGATATGGTTGCCTTAGGTGCCATGAAAGCCTTAAAAGAGCGTTATGTAAGCATTCCTAATGATGTCGCTCTAGTAGGTTTTGATGATATTGCTATGGCCGACATTAGCCACCCTTCATTATCAACTATCCGACAAAACACACAGTACGCAGCCACGCTATTAGTTCAAAAATTGATGCAGCAACTAGCTGGTGAAAAAGTTGAATCACAAGTAATTGATATTGAACTGATTACCCGCCAATCAAGTAAAAGATAGTTTATAAATCATGTTGAGTTAATGTTAAATTTAAAATGCAAACGATTGCATTAGGGGCTATTCTAAACTAAACTCAAACCTCACTGATATAAACACACACTGTGTATGCACTCGTTATGTGCATACAATAAAGGTCGTTATAGCGTTTAAATAACGCTGTAAAGCGAGGACAATTATGAGTAAAACAAAAGTCACACTGGCAATTGCAGCAAGTTACTTTATTTTCGCTATTTTGTTAAATAGCGTGGGCACCGTTATTTTGCAGGCAATAAATACCCTTGGGGTAAGTAAAACAGAAGCTTCAGTGCTTGAGGGGTTTAAAGATTTATCCATTGCGATAATGTCATTTGTAGTGGCTTCGTTTATTCCTCGCCTAGGCTATAAACTGGCTATGCTTGGGGCACTTACTGTTGTTGCCCTTGCTTGTGTAAGTACGGCTTTAATTAGTGACTTTTATGCGTTTAAAATTTTATTTGCCGCCATTGGTTGTGGCTTTGCTGTGGTTAAAGTGTCGGTTTACTCTATTATCGGCCAAGTGACAGATGATGCAAATAGCCACTCTTCATTGTTAAACACCATTGAGGGCATTTTCATGGTTGGTGTGTTAAGTGGCTATTGGATTTTTACTGCTTTTATAGATCCAAACGATTCAACCGCGTGGCTCAACGTTTATTACTTACTAGCAGCTCTAGCCCTAATCGTTATAGCGAGCGTAATTGCTGCGCCTATAAAGCCCGCCATTATAAGTAAAACTAAACGCTCTGGTTGGTTCGATTTTATCGCCATGCTTAAGCTAACATATCAACCGTTGGTACTCATATTTATAATTAGTGCTTTTTTATACGTATTAATTGAGCAGGGCGTCGGTACTTGGCTACCCACATTCAATAATGAAGTTTTAAAACTTCCTATAGCTATTAGTATTCAGCTGGCCAGTATTTTTGCTGCGGCACTTGCATTTGGGCGCTTAGTAGCAGGGCAAGTACTTAAACACATTCACTGGTTTGTTGTATTGAGCAGTTGTTTAATTGCGATGGCCGGCCTCATACTTATTACCCTACCGCTTACTGAGAATGTTACTGAAAATACAGTAATTAGCTTATTTGATGCACCACTTGCTGCATTTATTTTACCGTTAATTGGCTTTTTCATGGCGCCTATTTATCCGGTACTTAACTCAGTTATTCTCAGCGCTCTTGAAAAACATCGTCATGCCGCTATGACTGGTTTAATTGTAGTTTTTTCAGCACTTGGTGGAACAACAGGCTCAATAATAACTGGTTATGTATTTGAGCACTTTAGTGGCCAGCATGCGTTTTACCTTTCTTTGGTTCCCATTAGTTTGATTTTTATTAGCGTGATTTTTTTCAAAAAACGAACCGACGCTATCTCACAACACGCAACAACAGCTTAACAGTAAGGAAAGTTATGAGTTTTTTTGACAGCCAATTATTTAAAGATGTTCAAATGCAGCATGTATTTAGCGACTGTAAAACATTCGCAGATGCAATTGCGCGTGTTAATTGGCAAAGTGCATGTAAAAGCTATGAACAATTAGCGCCTTTAACTAATACGCAGCTTAGTGAGTTTGTAAACGCACACTTTATTACTTCCCCAGTGCTAGCAATGGGCACTGAGGCTGATACGTCATCGGTTAAACATTATATAGACTCGTTATGGAGTGGCCTTAGAAGAGAGGCGGATACCCCGAAGCAAGATTCATTACTAGCACTAAAGCACAGCTATATTGTGCCTGGCGGGCGCTTTCAAGAGATTTACTATTGGGATAGTTATTTTACAGCATTGGGCTTAATCGATGCAGATAAAGGTGATGTAGTTGAAGATATGCTACTTAACTTTGTAGATTTAATTAACGATTATGGTTGTATTCCAAATGGTAACCGTCGCTATTATTTATCACGCTCGCAGCCACCGGTTTTAGCACTCATGGTCGAGTTATTATGGGAACATACGCATAGCAAATCACTCAATACGCAATGGCTTGCTATGTGTGTTGCAGCACTTGAAAAAGAATATATATTTTGGATGCAAGACGCGCAGTTGCTTTCGAGTGATTTATTGGGCTCAAAGCGGGTAGTAAGAATGCCTTGTGGTGGTGTTTTAAATCGTTATTGGGACGATGTAAGTGAGCCAAGAGCAGAGTCATTGCGTGAAGATTTAGCGCTAGCGGAAGGGTTGGCGAAGGAGAAAAAATCTGATTTTTATCGTAATATTCGCGCTGCATGTGAGTCGGGTTGGGACTTTAGTTCTCGTTGGCTTGGTGAGTCTAATTTACTAAGCTCTATTCAAACAACTGATATTGTTCCTATAGATTTAAACTGCCTTATGTATAACTTAGAGAATCAATTAAGCAAATTCTTTCAATTGCTCGGCAATAGTGAACAAGCAGAGCATTACCAATTACTTGCCAGCAATCGCAAGGCACTTATTAATGCTTACCTTTGGAATGAACCAACCGGTTTTTTTGTTGATTATAACTGCCGTATAACGACTCAATCTCCAATACTTAGTGCGGCGGCAACTACTGCTTTATTTGTTAATTTAGCCAGTAATGAGCAAGCAATCAAGGTAGCTACAATATTAGCCAATGAATTTTTAAAAGAGGGTGGCATTGTTACAACTATTACTCAAACGCCTCAGCAGTGGGATAGTCCAAATGGTTGGGCTCCACTCCAATGGCTTGCGGTAAAAGGGCTTAATAACTACGGTATTACTCAATTGAGTATACATATAATGCAAAATTGGGTAAATATGGTTGAGCAAAATTTTGCAGTAAATAAGTGCTTACTCGAAAAATACAATGTGTGCACACCAGCGGTTTTAGCCGGTGGTGGTGAATATCAAGTACAGCAGGGTTTTGGTTGGACTAATGGCGTAACGACTCGATTTTATAAATTACTAAACTACTAATCCGATCTGTTATTTATCTTACAAAATCAATTGTAAAATAAAAGTAATGCAGGTTATGTATTGATTTAATAGGTTTTTATCTGTTTTAGGATGAGAAACGATAACTTTATTTTAATACCAAAATCTCATTGTAAGTTGTATTTGATTTAGGTAATGTAGTGTAAATGTTTCAAGGACGAAATTTATGCCCCATAAAAACTCAGTATTCGTAAAAACTACATTTCAATCATCTTTTCATTCACACAACTACACAGCTATTTTAAGAACACTACAGGCCTTGTTTGGTGATATTAAAATGGACGATGTTATTCCTAAAGCTGAGCAGCGTGCAAATTATGATTTGTTTTTAATAGATGGTGCTAAAAGCAAATGGCAAGATCTCATTCCCGCAGACCTTATTTGTTTAGCTAAACACCATAGTGTTGTTATCTTTAATGTTGATAAAGAAGATGTGTGCGAGCAAAACTTATTGCTTAACCATTTTAATGGCGTTTTTTATAAATCTGATGCGCCAGAAGATATTTTTAAAGGGTTAGTTCGTGTTGATACTGGCGAGCTTTGGTTTACGCGTAAAGTAATTTCAAAAGCTTTTAACGATATTTTAGCCGTGGCATCATCATTTAATAACCTACATGACGACATTGAATTAAAGCAGGACGATTACGAGCATTTAACAAAGCGAGAAAAGTCCGTTATTCATTTAATTGCACAAGGTGCGAGTAACAATACAATTGCTGATAAGCTCAATATTAGCGACCACACTGTAAAAACACATTTGTACAGTGCGTTTAAAAAAACTAACTCACGTAACAGGGTGGAGCTTGCGAATTGGGCTCAGCGCTACGTTTCTGTTTTATTACCAATGGCTAAATAAATAGCATATATAATCTCAATTTCTCCCATAAAAAAGGCTACTGTTAGTAGCCTTTTTTATTTGTTATGACGGCCTGTGTAATTAGCTCACTTTTTTAGCCCATAAGCCTTTATCAATGCCTTTTGTTATAAGGTCTGTCAGTGCTTTTTCTATTGCCTGAGTTACACAAATACTCATAGGTTCGTTGTCACTAAAGCCGGCTTCAGCTTCAGCTAGACGTTTGTAGCTTACGTATCTAAAAAAGCCTGCACGCATCTCTTGGCTTAATACTTTTTTGCTGGTGGCCACACTAAGCAACACTTGACCTGTACGAACATCCACAGCGCGTAGATAAATTGAAATAGCATCTTCACGGTAAAGCTCAGATGCGCCTATACCAAAGTATTCCATACCTAACCCACCCGTTTTCACATTGGTGTCATAGCTTATAATACCGCCCTCTAAAATGATTTTAGCTGTGGTAAGTGGAGGTAACTCAGCCTGGTTAGGGTTATCAGTTTGGCCTGCACGAATGATTTTTCGCTCAGTTAAAATGTTTTGTAAACCTTCACGCTCAACAGGTGTAAACCAATCAGATTCATGCAGTGCTTGTACGAGTATTGAATTAGCACCTTGAGTAACGGCAGTCGAAAACGAACTAACGTTAGTTTGTGGTTTATATTGACCTGTTTGGTCTCTAAATGAGTAGACCGATACCGGAATGCTGCCAACAGGTTTTGGTAAGTTTTTTAAGTCTGCAAATAATTCAGTTGGCTCTAGGCTAATTGCTTTTTGCTGTGATGGTGGAATAAGCTTACCTAAACTTGTACAGCCGCTCAAACTCAGTAATGTTATTGTTATTAGTAGTTTATACATTATCCAAACCTCGGTACTTCAATGATCACAACAGAGTCATCTAATATGTTTGTTATTTTTACTGTAATAGAATCGGTTGTGCTGGTTATAACTTCAATTTGATAATCGCCACTCATAAAAATTGAGTCTTGGTCAAAAAGACTGTCTTCAATGTCTTCACCAAACGCCATATCTGTAATTTCTCTTACCATGCGGTTTAAGTAAGTGCGCTCTAAAGAGTCTTGAAATTGTTCAGCATAACCTTTTTCGATTACCGGAGCCTTGTGCTTATTTTGAGCCTGTGCTTTGCTCAGCAGCATATTAGCATTGAGTGGATTACCACCAAAGCTTGGATTTATTGGGGTGTAAATTATTTCAGTCGCGGAAGCTGAAAAGCTTAATATTGTTATTATTATAAGGGCTATTTTTTTCATTTTACCATCCATCTTTAGCCATATCTGGTGTTGATGCAGCCATGTTTGAGCGAGCCATTGCATCTATTACTGTATAAACAGCTTGCTCAACACGTTCATCGAGGGGTTCTAATCTGCGACCTAAATAAGTCGCGTAAACGAGTTGATTATTCATTATTAAAGAAAGTTGTGTACCCGCTTTTGGTATTACGGTTTCTTTTATTTCAATATTAAAACCAGCTGTTGAAGGGAGATCTCGCCAGTAGTTTGAAAATTCATAATAAAATTGATGACCAAAGCGGCTAATACTTCTATCAAGTAATAAGCCATCTATTTCTAGTTCATCCGCAGCATGAGTTGCCCCAGAAAAACATAGGAAAAGTGTGAGTAGGTAACGATTAAAGTTAATATTTTTTTTCATAATTTAAAAAGGGGAGAGGATCGCTCTCCCCACCTCAACAATTACATTTGAGTAATTGTTGCTGCGTTTCCATCACCAATTTGGGTAACAGATACAGTGCTGTCAAAGCCAATTACTGAGCCTTCAACAATATTGTCGTTACCAATTTGAGTAACACTAAACGATACGTTTTCACCACCAACTAAAAATGCTGATTGTTCAACGCCAGTAACCCAGTTACCTTCACCTGTTTGTGAAATATCAATGCTGTGGTTATTGCCTTCAACCATCATATCAATAAGGTTTAACGTGCCACTTTGTGCAATATCAATTTGGTTATTATTACTATCTAAAATGCCAGCAAGGGTAACAATTGCTTCATTTTGAGAGCCGTCTTGAGCAATATCGATGTCATTATCGTTAGATGTAAGCGTTACATCTGGGTATGAAGATTGAACAAGTACGGCATTTTCATCGCCAGCTTGTACTAAATCAACATCATTGCCAGAGCCGTTAAAGTTAGCTAAGTGAATCGAGTTTAAATCACCTATTTGGGCTGATGTAAATTCATTGTCTGAACCAATTACACCCATGTAGGCTTCGTTTAAATCACCGTTTTGCATTGAAGTTAGTTCGTTGTTGTCACCAATTAAATCGGCTGTCATTAAGTTTTCAGCGCCAACTTGTGTTGCTGAAACCTCATTATTAGAACCTTCAAATAAGTTTGATTCAATTGTGTTAAGTGAACCTTCTTGATCTAAATCTATTTGGTTGTCGTCCCCAATTACAGTTGCAAACGTTACCGCATTAGTTAAGCCATCTTGCTCAATTTCAATTTCATTTGCATCACCAGAAATTGCACTAAATGCTACAGCATTACGATCACCTACTTGTTCAACTTCAAGCTCGTTGTCATTGCCTTGTAAACTACTTACTTTAAAGGTACTCCAATAACCGTCTTGAACTAAATCAAGAGTATTTTCGTCGCCTGTAAGCATCGTAATTTCTGCTTCATGCCATTCACCGGTTTGCAGTGAGGTAATTTCATTTGCGTTACCTTGCATATCCATGTTGTAGAACCAGTGACCACCAGTGCCTTGTTCAACATCAATGATATTATCATCACCAGTTACAATATTAATCGCTTCATTATTTACAAAAAAGCCTTGGCCAAATTGTGAAACAAATAACATATTATTATTACCAGTCACTTCAGAGATAAAACCATTAGCAACGCCATCTTGGCTGTATACTTGTAAGTTGTTGTCACCTGTGGTGATTACTTCAGCATAATTACCAAATTGGCTCTGCACAACTTCAGTTTCGTTATTATTACCGGTTGTTGTTACAAGCATGGTGTTGCTATCACCATCTTGTGTAAGTAGTGCAGTATTTTCATTAAAAGTTTGGATAAGAGTCATTGAGTTTTCAACACTTGCTACAGAAACGTTGGTAGCAAGTTCTGAGCTTGATGCTGATTTGTTGTTAGTATCTGCATAAGAAGCAAAGCTAGTACCCATTGCAATTGCAACTGCGCAGCTTAAAAGTGATTTGTTCAACTTCATTATTTTCTCCTTGAAATATTAAAACCAAACACCTTAAATTTTATAGGTTTTATAAGGTATTTGCTGTGTCAGCATGCCGTGCCGATATAATGTTTTGTGATCCGCTTGAAAAGCTCTTAAAGTAAAATTTTTCGATGTAGTTAATAATTATCACTAAACGCTTTGTCATTATTTTTAACTTACGTTTAATAACTGTTAATTATTAAGTACCCAATTACTGTATTCCTCAAATGTATTTTCTGAAATCATCATTTTTTACCAATTTTTTAATTTTTATTTTTCAGTGGGTTATGGTGCGGTTGTTGAGGTTTTTTATTAATTCAATCTAAAAGCAGTAAAAATCTCCGACCCTTTATTAGGTAAATGGCTTTGCGTGAATTTCATTAAAAGGTCTGTCTTTAGTGTTTTTTTTATACTTTAACTGGTCAAAATTGTTGGTTTTAACAACGTTTTTATTTTTTAACTTGTTAAATGATTAGTTTGGTTGTTTCCTTAGGGTATGCCATGTGATCCCTTGTACTCGAAATAGTGAAAGAACGTGCTTAGAGCATCTAAGCTAACCCAAAAAAAACTATGGATAGAACAATGAAAACAAAATTATCTATTATTACTCTTGCCTTACTTCCGTGCTTAGCAGCTGCAAAAGTTCCTGATGTGGGTGTAAAGCAATCTGTAACTGCTAGCAGTGATTCTATAATTGTTAAATATAAAAGTAATGCAACGAAAGAAATGCGTAAGCAGGCTCGTTCATTAGTTAAAGCTAAAATTACTGATCTAAATAAAGATGAACTTGATGACAGCTATACGTCTTTACTTTCAGGTCGCTTAGCTAAGTTTAAAGTGTCGGGAATGAGCACTAAAGACGCAATTGCGCTTTTAAAGTCTCATCAAGCTATTGAATATGTAGAGCCTGATTACCAAGTAAGCATTGCACGTACGCCAGATGATCCTCGTTTTGATGAGCTTTGGGGTTTGAACAACGAGGGTCAAACGGGTGGTACAGCAGACGCTGATATTGATGCAGTAGAAGCATGGGATATTTCGACAGGTAGCCGCGATGTAGTGGTAGGTGTAATCGATACGGGTATTGATTACAGCCACAGTGATTTAGCTAGCAATATGTGGGTAAATAGCAGCGAAATACCAGGAGATGGTATTGATAATGATGGTAACGGTTTTATAGATGACGTGCATGGTATAAATGCCATTACTGACAGTGGCGACCCTATGGATGACGAAGGCCATGGTACACACGTTTCAGGTACTATTGGCGCAAGTGGTGGCAATGGTATTGGTGTTGTAGGTGTTAACCATGAAGTATCACTTGTTGGTTGTAAGTTTTTAGATGCTGCGGGTAATGGCTCAACATCAGACGCTATTAAGTGTATTGATTACATGGTTAGCCTTAAAAACTCAGGCGTTAACTTACGCGTATTAAATAATAGCTGGGGTGGTGGCGGTTACAGCCAAGCACTAGCAGATGCAATTGCATCAAGCGAAGCGGCGGATTTACTCTTTGTAGCCGCAGCTGGTAACGATACTATTGATAACGATGTTAACCCGCATTACCCATCTAACTACGAAAACGCAAGTGTATTATCGGTTGCAAGTACGGATCAAACCGATGGTATTTCATGGTTTTCACATTATGGTTTAACAAGCGTTGATATGGGCGCGCCGGGTAGTGCTATTTTATCAACTACACCAGGTGAGAGCTATGCATCTTACTCAGGCACATCTATGGCAACGCCACATGTAGCAGGTGCTGCAGCGTTAGTATTGTCAATTAATCCTGAGCTTAGCACTCAAGAGCTGAAAGATTTACTAATGAACTCTGGCGATGCAAATGCTGCGCTACAAGGTGTAACGGTTGCAGGTACTCGTCTTAATGTTAACCAAGCGCTTATTGATGCAGACCCTACACCTGGCTTTAAAATATCAGCCGATCCACTTACGCAACAAATTGAAGCAGGCCAAGCTACTAACTACACATTTACAATTGGTTCAATTGCCGAATGGGATGAAGAAGTAACGCTTGAGTTATCAACAACATTAGGCGGCGCTTATTTATCATCGCTTACAGCGCGCCCAGGCGATGAAGTAATGCTAAATGTTGAAACCGATACTAACACTCAGTGGGGCGAATACGAGCTTACTGTAACAGCTACAGCTGGTGATATTGTTAAAGAGCAGTCAGTTAAATTAATGGTTCAACCTGTTGGCTTAAACGACTTTACTTACAGCAGTAACACAAGTGTTGATATTCCTGATAACTCGCCAGTAGGTGCAGTGTCAGTAATTAATGTTCCTGATGACTTAACAGTATTTGGTACTACTGCTGATGTAGATATTTCGCATACTTACTCAGGCGACTTAGTGGTTAAGTTAGTATCTGCTCAAGGCACACAAGTAACGCTACAAAGCAATGTGGGTGGTTCAAACGACGACATAGTTAGAAGCTTTACTTCTGAATCATTTAACGGCGAAGTTGCTACAGGCGATTGGACACTACAAGTAGAAGATACTGCTGCAGCCGATACCGGCACAATTAATGGCTGGTCATTAACGCTAAGCGCTATTGGCGAAGTTAGCCCACAACCACCACGTGCTAGTTTTGACGTTGAGACACAAGGCTTAACAGTTAACTTTATTGATTCAAGCACTGATTCAAATAACGATATTACACAGTGGAGCTGGAGCTTTGGCGATGGTGCAACATCATCTGATCAAAACCCTATGCATGTGTATGCAGCATCAGGTAATTACGATGTAGAACTAACGGTAACAGACAGTGAAGGCAATACAAGTACATCAACTCAAACGGTTGTTGTAAGTGATGTAGAGCTAGAAATCACCTTAAAACGTGCTAATAAGTCTCGCCTCGATACTATGCGTGTAGAGCTTAGTTGGGAAAGTGTTGGCGCTGAATCACTAAGTGTTTACCGTAATGGTGAGCTTGTAGATACTACTGCTGACCGAGGTCGTTACCGCGACTACGTACGTGGTGCTACATTACCATCGTACGATTACCAATTATGTGTAACTGAAAATGTATGTTCTAACATCATTACGGTTTCATTTAACTAACTACTCCTAAAGTGACTTTAAGCCCAGCATTGCTGGGCTTTTTTTATGTTTTAAAAAAATATAAACTATGCTTTTTTATACGGATGGGTTTTAAGCCAGTGCTCGGCTATTTGCTCACGTGTGGCAAACCAAACCTGATCATGCGAGCGAGCATATTCTAAAAACCGTGCTAATGCTTTTATTCTTCCTGGTCTGCCAATTAGGCGGCAATGCAAACCTATCGACATCATCTTTGGGGCGTTTTCACCTTGTGGGTCGCCTTCCTCGTATAGTGTATCGAATGCATCTTTTAAGTAATTATAAAACTGATCCCCCGCATTAAAACCCTGCACGGCAGCAAAGCGCATGTCGTTTACATCAAGCGTGTAGGGCACTATTAACTGTGGTTTACCTTCTTTAATACTGTAAAAAGGTAGGTCGTCGCTGTAATCGTCGGCATCATATAAAAACGAGCCATTTTCTACCACAAGGGCTGCTGTGTTAGGGCTTGTGCGCCCTGTGTACCAGCCTTTGGGCTTTTTACCGGTAAGCGTTTGAATGATCTCAATGGCTTGTTGCATATGCTCGCGTTCGGTTTGCTTATCTATATTTTGATAATTAATCCAGCGCAGGCCATGGCTTGCAATCTCGTGGCCCGCTTTAACAAAGGCTTTAGCTACATCGGGGTGGCGCTCAAGGGCCATCGCCACTGCAAAAATGGTGACCGGTATATCGTATTTTTTAAATAAACGCAGTAGCCTCCACACGCCAGCGCGTGAGCCATATTCGTAAATAGACTCCATGCTTATATGGCGGTCTTCAACATGCGGGGCACTGACTATTTCTGATAAAAAAGTTTCGGCCGCTGCATCACCATGTAATACACAATTTTCGCCGCCTTCTTCGTAATTTAATACCACTTGCACGGCAATACGTGCTTTATTGGGCCAATTTGCATGGGGTACATCTGGACCATAACCAATTAAATTGCGCGGGTAGTTTTTAAATTGCTCGCTCATTTTATTGCTCCTTTTTAAGTGCTGAGAGCCAAGCGCCTAGCGTTTCGCGCTCTGTGTCTGTCATTTTGGTCATATTGGCCAGTGGCATATCTTTGGTTATAACCGCGCGGGTATGAATAAGCGTGCTGGATTTTTTTACATCACTAATAGAGTCGAGTTTAAAGCCTAGCGGCGCGGTTTGAAAAAGCTCAGAGGTGGGTGTTTCGCTGTGACACTGTGTACAGTGCTTGCTAATTATATCCCACGTTTGTGCGTCGGTAATACTTGTTTGTAAAGGCGCGCTTTCGCCTGCATTTGTTGGTGTACTGGGCCAAGGGGCTATGGCGAGCATAAGAGCAAAAAAAGCTGCAATACCGCTTACAAGTACTGAGGGTTTATTAATACCTTGATGTTTTAAGTTAAAATAATGGCGTATCCACATACCAATACCAAACAGCGCAATTAAAATAAGCCAGCCAAAGTTGTGGCTGTAGGTATAAGGAAAGTGGTTGCTCAGCATTATAAATACCACAGGTAACGTGGCGTAGTTATTATGAATAGAACACAGCTTTGCCTTTAAACCTGGCGCTGAATCAGGGATTCTACCAGCTTCTACTTCACTTACCATATAGCGTTGGCCTGGCATAATAATGTGATACACATTGCCAACCATACAAGTACCAATAAGTGCACCTACATGAATATACACAGCGCGGTCGCTAAATAATTGATCAACCCCAAAAGTCCACAGAGCTAATAAACCAATAACTACAGCAATAAACACTTTGCCGTTTTCGACCAGTGAGGTTTTACACAATAAACGATAAACACCATAACCTAAGCCAATAAAACCAAGGGATGCGCCAATAGCTGCAAATTTACTTAGCTCACTTTTACTGTTATCAATTAAATACACATCGGCGCCAACATAATAAAGTAAGCTAAATAGTAATATACCGGTGATCCACGTTGTGTAGGCTTCCCACTTAAACCAGTGCAAAGTATGCGGCATTTGTTCAGGGCCATTTTGATACTTAGCCACTTCGTAAAAGCCACCACCATGCACGGCCCATAAATCGCCTTTTATGCCTTTATCTATTTTCCACTGCGGTGGTGCTTGTAGGTTGTTATCAAGCCATGCAAAATAAAATGAAGCGCCAATCCATGCTATACCAGCAATAACATGAAAATAACGCAGTACTAAATGAGCAAGCTCAAATAAATAGTTTTCCATAACGGTTAAGCCTCTTCTAATACCGGTGAGCGGGTGTCTGAAAATTGATTGTTATCATCGCGCTTATACACACTTTTACCCATAATGTAGGTCTGCTCAACGCAGCGGTCGTCGCCTAACATCATCATTGCAAATAATTTTTCATGCAGGGTTTTGGCATGCTGTATTCTAAATTTTAAAAATGGGGTTGCTGAACAATCCATTACAATAAAATCGGCTTCACAACCGGCTTCAAAATTACCAATTGTCCCTTCTAAATCGAGCGTTCTAGCACCGCCGAGTGTTGCTAAATACAACCCTTTAAATGCTGAAAACTTTTGACCTTGTAATTGCTGAATTTTGTACGCTTCGTTACCTGTTTGTAGCATAGAAAAGCTTGTTCCCGCGCCTACATCGGTACCCATGCCTACGTTTATGCCGTGCTCTTCACAGGCTTTTAAATTTAAAAGTCCTGATCCTAAAAATAGGTTTGAGGTAGGGCAGTGCGATATTGCCGCATTGTTATCTGCAAGGCAGCATAGCTCGCGCTCAGATAAATGAATACTATGGGCAAATACTGAGCGTTTACGTACCATTTTTGCTTGCTCGTACACGCCTAAGTAATCTTCGGCTTCTGGAAATAGTCCTTTTACCCATTCGCACTCGTCTTTGTTTTCAGATAAGTGTGTATGCAGGTAGGTGTCTGGGTATTCTTCAAGCAACTGAGTACATTTTTGAAGTTGCTCAGGGGTTGATGTGGGGGCAAAACGCGGTGTAACTGCGTAGCTTAACCTATCAATATTGTGCCATTTTTCGATGAGGGCTTTAGATTCGTCATAACTTGTTTGCGCGCAATCAGATAAGTCGTCAGGGCAGTTACGGTCCATCATTACTTTACCGGCAATCATGCGTAAATTGCGTTTTTGTGATTCTTTAAAAAACGCATCAACCGATTGCGGATGCACAGTGCCAAATACAAGGGCAGTGGTTGTGCCATTGCGCAGCAGCTCGTCTAAAAAGCGGTTAGATATCTCTTTTGAATAATGCTCACAGGTAAACTTTTTTTCGGTTGGGAAGGCGTATTCGGTGAGCCAACTTAAAAGCTGCTCGCCATACGCGCCTACCATTTCGGTTTGCGGCAAATGTATGTGTGTGTCAATCATACCAGGCATAACGAGCTTACCATCGTGGCGGATAACACGCGCTGATTTATCAATTGTAGGCAGTATGTCTTGCTCATAGCCAAGCTTAACTACTTTGCCGTGCTTGATAACTAATGCGCCTTTTTCAAAAAAACGATGGGCGTTTTCGCCAGCAATGGCAGGGTCGTCAACAAAGTCGAGTATATCGGCACAAACTACTGTTAAGTTATTATTGTTTTGCGTGCTCATTATTAGCTACCTCTGTATGTAGAGTAGCCAAACGGGCTAAGCAACAACGGAATATGGTGATGTTTAGTATCTTGTAATCTAAACGTTATTTGCGCCTCTGGGTAAAACGCAGGGGTAGGTTGGTTTTGGTAATAACTATCTAAATCAAATACTAGCTTATAGGTTGCAAATTCTACTTCTGTATTTAGCCAATCGGTAATTCGCCCATCGGAATCGGTTTTGCCTTGGGTTAGTTGTACCCATTCGTTATTTGTAAGTTTAAATAGCTTAACAGCAACATTTGCTGCTGGTTTTCCGGTGCTTGTATCAAGTATATGGGTAGTTATAGGGCTTTTGCTCATAGCAGTGACTCCAATCTTATTTTTGTTATTTTGGCTTGTTCGCCCGCGGCTATATTTAGCTCTGTACTGCGGGTGTTGTGTATGCGCTGCTCTATGAGTTCGAGCATTTGTTCGGCCGTTTTACCGGTGGCGCACACAATAAAAATAAAGCCAAACTTGTTCAGGTACTCTTTATTGAGGGCAATCATTTTGGTAAGTACGGCTTCGTTTGCTTTGCTCATACCCGATTGCTCATGCCCCGCTTTTTGTGCGGTAGCAGCGTATTTTTTGCTAAGGGTTGATAAGTCGCCTATTTGCGGGTGGCCTTCAAAGGCAGCTAAATAGTCGCTTTCGCCAAGGTTATCCCATGTGCTTTGTGCGCATTCAAACAGCTGCTGAGCACTTTTAAATGGCATTGCTTTTACCATGCCCGCCACCCAGTTAGGGGCCGCGCAGCAATGCTCAAGTGCTTGTTTTACTTGTGCATCATTTAGCGTATTTATTTGTAAACTACTCATGCGTTTACTTCCTCTTGCGTGGTGCTAATTAAGGCATTTTTTAGTGTGCGCCATTGCAAGCCTTGGCGTTTTGGCTCTTGGGTTTGCATAGCCTGATAAAGGCCAATTAGCTGTCCACTAATCGAAATAGCCACTTCCATTGGTAATTTGCCCGAAATGTTATTAAGCCCAACAGGGCAGGTCATTTGCTGTATTTGAACGGCTGTAAAATCGCGATGTGCTAGGCGTTGCTTAAAGCGTTTGGCTTTAGTGTCAGAGCCAATTACACCAAGCCAATTGGCATCGGCGCGTTTAATAATGGCTTGGGTGAGTGCAAAGTCGAGCTGGTGGTTATGGGTCAATATTAAGTAGTTGTTAGCTTTAGGCGCACGTTTTACTTGCTCTGTTGGTTCTTCATCAACCACTTTTACTACGTTATTTGGAATAGCCTGTGGGAATACATCGGCGCGGCTATCTATCCAGCGTATGCGCATAGGTAGTTGTGCCAATATACCAATAAGCGCCTGTGCTACGTGGCCTGCGCCATAAATGTCTAAGGTAAAGCGCTCGCATTGCATGCATTCAAGCATAACGGTGGCAACCCCGCCGCAGCACTGGCCTAAATTTGCACCTAGGTTAAATTGCTCAATTACTTGGGCGGCTTCGCCTTTGGAAAGTAGTTCGCGGGCTTTTTCTATTACTACGTACTCAAGATGGCCACCGCCAAGGGTGTCGTAAATATGCTCGCCGCTTATTACCATTTTAGAGCCTGTGCCGCGTGGGGTTGAGCCATTGGTGCCAAGTACCGTGGCAATTACATAGTTAGTGCCGCTTTGTTCGTGCTCGTTTATAGCCTGCGCCCAATTTTGCGTATGAAAACCCTGAAACGACTCATTTAAATTAGTCATGTTGATGCTCCTTAAACCAGCTAGCGGTTTGCTCAATTGCACTCAATACTCGCTCTGGGGTTGCGGGTGTATCCAGTGGGGCGGTGTATTTATAATCAGCCACACTACTTATTGCATTACGAATAGCGCTCCATACACTAAAGGCCAGCATAAATGGCGGCTCGCCTACGGCTTTTGATCTAAACACGGTGGTTTCTGGATTTGCTGAGTTATAAAGATTGACGTTAAACTCGGCAGGGGTATCGCCAATGGCTGGTATTTTGTAGTTGGCTGGGCCAAAGCTTGCAAGCTGGCCTTTATCATTCCATTGTAAGTCTTCGGTTGTTAGCCAGCCCATACCTTGCACAAAGGCGCCTTCAATTTGCCCTATATCAAGTGCTGGGTTAATTGAGCTGCCTACATCATGCAGTATATCAACGCGAGTTACCGTGTTTTCGCCCGTAAGCGTATCTACTTCTACTTCACTCAGTGCAACGCCGTGTGCGTAGTAAAAAAATGGGCGGCCTTCGCCTTTGGCTCTGTCGTAATGAATTTTGGGTGTGGCGTAATAACCGGTAGATGAAAGCGATATACGATTCATGTAAGCAAGATTTGCAAGTTCGCTAAAGCTAATTTCCCCTTTACTAAAAGTAATGAGGTTATCTTTAAATGTAATACTTTGGCTGTCTACTTCAAAGTGCTCGGTAATAAAATCAATTAAGCGCTCTTTTATTGTGTTTACTGCATTTAGCGCCGCCATGCCGTTTAAGTCGGTACCACTTGAGGCCGCTGTTGGTGAAGTGTTTGGCACCTTGTCGGTACGCGTAGCACTAATACTTACCGCGTTAAAATCGACCCCAAAGCCATGGGCTACAATTTGCGCAATTTTGGTATTCAGCCCTTGGCCCATTTCGGTGCCGCCGTGGTTTAAATGTATAGAGCCATCGCTATATACATGCACTAATGCACCGGCTTGGTTTAAGTGTTGTACAGTAAACGATATACCGTATTTAACCGGCGTCATCGCAAGGCCTTTTTTTATAATAGGTGACGATACGTTAAATGCTTTAATAGCCTCTTTACGTGCCCAGTAGTCACCCGACTCCTCAAGCTGAGCAATCATATCTATTAAAATATGTTGCTCTACGGTTTGATGGTACGGCGTGGTATCGCGGCCTTTTTTGTATAAATTAAGTTTTCGGATCTCAAGTGGATCTTTACCTAATTTGGCGGCTATATCGTCCATTATTAGCTCGCCCATAATCATGCCTTGCGGGCCACCAAATCCTCTAAATGCGGTATGGCTTACGGTATTTACTTTACAGCGATTACCCTTAATTGTGGCGGCTGGGTAGTAGTAGGCGTTATCGACATGAAACATGGCGCGGTCTACAATTGCATCTGATAAATCAGGCGAGTAGCCACAAAATCCGTTTACGGTAATGTCGGCACCTTCTATTAAACCATTTTCGTCAAAACCAACATGATAGTGATTATAAAACGGGTGGCGCTTACCGGTTAATTTAAAATCGTCGCTACGGGCTAGGCGCATTTTTACTGCGCAGCCAAGGTGGTAAACCGCAAGAGCTGCAAGGCATGCCCATGGTGCGCCTTGGGTTTCTTTGCCGCCAAAAGCACCGCCCATACGGCGGGTTTCTACGTTTACAAAGCTAAATGGCTTTTTTAAAATTTTAGCGACTAAGTGTTGCACCTCAGTAGGGTGTTGCGTAGAGCACTGAACATGAATGCCCCCGTCATTATCAGGTTGCGCCAGCGCAATTTGGCCTTCTAAATAAAAGTGTTCTTGCCCGCCTATGCTTATTTCGCCTTTAAGCTGGTGGGTTGCGTCATTAATGGCGTTTTCGCTGTTACCACGGTTAAGTGAATGGGGCGGCCTTACCCAATGCTCTTTGCTAATGGCTTCTTTAATATCAAGTATTGGCGTAGTTTGCTCGCACTCTATAACCACCAAGCGTGCCGCGCGGCGCGCTATTTCATAGGTGTCGGCAACGACAATTAATACAGGTTGCCCGTGGTATTGAATTTCATGGCTGGTCAGCAGTACATCACCAGGAAATACCGGGCCAATATCTAATTTACCCGGAACATCTTCGGCCGATAAAATACGTTTAACGCCTTCAACTGCCAGTGCGAGACTGGTATCTATTGATTTAATAAAGCCGCTTGTAACAGGGGCGAGCACTGGGTAGGCATGCAGGCAACCGTAAGGCTCAGGGTTATCGTCGGCAAAATTTGCACTGCCACAAACTTGTTTAATAGCGCTTTCGTGATATTTAGATTCTCCAACGCTACCACCTTGCGCTTTTAGTTTATCCATTTCAAAGTGACGCATGTGAGATCCTCGTAATGGCAATGTTGTTATTGTTGCGTGCTTGTGGCTCACAAAACTCAATACCAATGCGTTGTAATAAGTTTTTGCTTACCGTGGTGCGGTAATGCGCACTGCTTCTTACATCGCTCATGGGCGTAAAGTCATCGTTAATAGCCGTTGCTGCGTCTATAAAACTACTTACTTGTAATGATTGAGATATCAGCTTTTGCTCAATATGCTGCGCGCGCTTAGGAATAGCAGCCATACCGCCCATAGCGCAGCGGGCTTGAGTAATCATGTTTTGTGAATGCTCTATAGCAAGCACCAAACAAACGGTAGATATATCGTCTTCAAAGCGTTTTGATATTTTATGACATGCCAGTTTTAGCGACTCTGGGCGCTTTGGAATGGTGAACTTACTAATTACTTCATCGCTTTTAAGAACCGTTTTTTTGTAATCAATGAAGTAGTCGGCAACTTTAATAGTGCGCGTACCAGCGCTGCTTAATAAATCCATTGATGCATTAAGAGCGATTAAAAGGGGAGCGGGATCGCCAATAGGAGAGGCATTCCCTATGCTGCCACCAAGCGTGCCGCTGTTACGTACTTGGCTTGATCCTAAGCGTTCAAATAGCTCTTTTGACTCTGGGTAATGGTTATAAAATACTTCAACAAATTGGCTATAAGGTAGTGCTGCACCAATGTGTAACTCACCGTTATTATCTGCCAAGGTGCAAAGGTCCTTTACTTGGCTAAGGGAGATAATTACATCTGGTAAGAGCATGTTTTGGCTAAGCTCAATGGCAAAGTCGGTGCCACCAGCAACTAAATGTGCATAAGGATAAAGCGCTTTTAGCTCAACAAGTTGCTGGGCAGTTTGTGGTAAGTAAAATTTACGAGGACCATTTTTTAAAAATGGAATATCGTCATCATATTGCGTATTAAGTGATGCTTTAAATTGAGCGGCCATTGCTGAGTACGGTTCAGCTTTACGCTCATAGCTATAGGCTTTTTCGGCTGCAAGTAATATAGGGCTATAACCTGTACAACGGCATAAGTTACCGCCAAGTGCATGAATAACCGCTTTTTTACCAGGGTACGTTGGCTCATTAATATAAAGAGCCAACAAACTCATTATTATACCAGGCGTACAAAAACCACACTGCGAACCATGGCACTCCACCAGTGCACGTTGTACGGGGTGTAAATCGGTTAAGTTTGGGTATAAGCCAGTAGTCACAGCCTCTACCGTTACTATATGTTTTGCATGCGCATTACCTAATAACAATAAACAGCTGTTCATTGTTTTGTATTGCCAACTAGTTTGCCCGTTTGCATTTATATGCTCTTCACCCACTAAAATTGTGCACGCGCCACAGTCGCCAGTTGCACACCCTTCTTTGGTGCCCACTTTCCCTTTTTTGGTGCGTAGCCAGTCCAAAATGGTGAGACTTGGCGAACATTCTTGTACTTCAATTGGCGTGTTATTTAATAAAAATTGAATCACACAGACCCCCTTAATTTTTATAAAGCCCTGATACATAAAGGCTTGGCGTATGTTTTTTCTTGTTGTTTGCGCACGGGTAAGAAAAATACTTTTTCATCTTGGTAAGTATATTGCAGTTACCATGCCATTGTTGACCGGTTGGTCAGTTGGTGTTTTGAGTAGGCTAAATTGCTCATTAAGTACAAATAGGCCCTAATAATGAATAATAAATACCGCCTTACTATGCAGGGAATGACAAAGCAGTATCCCGGATGTATAGCCAATAATGACGTAACCTTAAAAATTAAGCATGGTGAAGTGCATGCCTTATTAGGTGAAAACGGTGCGGGTAAAAGCACATTAATGAAAATGCTTTATGGTGTGATTAAACCTGACCAAGGGGACATGTTTTTTAATGGCCGTATAATGAATATAAAAGAGCCTGCTGATGCGCGTGATTTAGGCATTGGAATGGTGTTTCAGCACTTTTCGTTATTTGAAACACTTACGGTCGCCCAAAATATTGAACTAGCGTTAGGTGATTTAGCTGGGCATAGCAGCACGCTTGCGGGTCGAATTACGAAAACATCAACACGTTATGGTATGCCATTAGACCCCCATAGACTGGTATCAACACTTTCAACTGGCGAGCGCCAACGAGTAGAAATTGTTAGATGCTTATTATTAGATATTCAGTTACTTATTTTAGACGAACCCACTTCAGTACTTACTCCACAAGAAGTCGATGCATTATTTAAAACCCTAAAGTCACTTAAAAAAGAAGGCTGCTCTGTGCTGTTTATTAGCCATAAACTGCACGAAGTGATTGAGCTATGTGACAGTGCGACCATTTTGAGAGGCGGGAAAGTAAGCGGGCATTTTATTCCTAAAAACGAAACTAGTGAGTCAATTGCTAAGCTGATGGTAGGCGACAACACGCCAATTAGTAACCAAACTCGCAGAGCTTTGGGTACTGCGGATTTTTTAACCGTTAATAATCTAACCACCGCCGCACAAGCATTATTTGAAACACCCCTTAAAAACATTAACTTTGCAGTACAGCAAGGCGAAATAGTGGGGATTGCGGGTGTTGCAGGCAACGGACAAGAAGAGTTATTAAAAGTGCTTTCGGGGGAACAAATTCAAGCTAGTAGTAGCGCCATTAAATTTAAAAATACCGTAGTTGATGCACTGTGCCCGCTAAAAAGGCGCCGCCTTGGGCTTGCATGTGTGCCAGAGGATAGGCTTGGGCGAGGAGCCGTGCCCACTATGGATTTGGCACAAAATGCATTGCTTACTAGTTTTGATAGTGGACTAGTTAAAAATGGCTTTTTAGTAAAACAAAAAATTACTGAGCTTGCTAATAAAATCATTACAAAATACAAGGTTAAAACGCCAAGTTTTCGCACTCATGCAGCTAGCCTTTCAGGTGGTAATTTACAAAAATTTATTATTGGTCGCGAGGTAGAGCAAAATCCAAAACTACTCGTTATGTCGCACCCTACTTGGGGTGTAGATATAGGTGCACAGGTGGCGATACATGAAGCTATTTTAAAGCTTCGCGACGAAGGGTGTGCGGTACTCGTTATTTCAGAAGATTTAGACGAACTTTATAAAATTTGCGACCGCATTGGCGCAATTTGTGATGGCAAACTGTCTCCTATTTTAAATACCGATACCGTACCGCTTGTGCAGTTAGGGCAGTGGATGGCTGGCGACTTTAGCGATGTTTTTAATAACCAGCCTAAAGTACACACACCACAAGGGGCACTCGTATGATTAAGTTAGAACCACGTGTTGAACGCTCACCAGCGTGGAGCTATCTCTCTCCTGTTTTAGCTATTTTACTCACATTAATAACCAGTTACGTGGTGTTTGCCTTATTAGGGCATGATCCTCTAAATGCCCTGTATACATTGCTTATAGCACCTGTTGCCGATTGGTATGGTGTAACAGAGCTACTTGTAATGACCATTCCTATTTTGCTATGCGCCTATGGCTTAGCGCTTTGTTATAGAGCATCGGTTTGGAATATAGGCGCAGAAGGGCAACTGCTTATTGGTGGTGTATGTGCAAGTGCTGTAGCCGTTAACTTTGTTGACTCAACAAGTGCTTTTGCAATGCCACTTACATTATTCGCTGGTATTGCTGGTGGCATGTTGTGGGCGGGGCTTGCTGCTTTTATGAAGCTGCGTTTAAACACCAATGAAATTTTAGTCACCATAATGCTCAACTACATAGCAGTAAATGTATTGCTGTGGGCTGTTCATGGGCCACTCAAAGATCCTCACGGTTATAACTTTCCTGAAAGTGCATTGTTTGGCGATAGCACGTTATTGCCTGTTTTATTCGACGGTACTCGATTGCACTTAGGCCTGGCGTTTGCGTTATTAGCGCTATGCGCCACATGGGTTTTTATTAGTAAAACCTTTATAGGCTTTCAAATACAAGTACTTGGGCTTGATGCATCCGCGGCCAAAATGGCGGGTTACAAGCGAGCATTATTAATTGCCGGAGTGCTAGTTATTAGCGGGGGCTTGGCGGGGCTTGCTGGAGCGGGCGAAGTAGCTGGGCCTATTGGGCAGCTGGTTCCGCAAATATCACCCGGTTATGGCTATGCCGCCATTATTGTTGCTTTTTTAGGGCGACTGCACCCATTAGGAATTACGTTTGCGGGTTTATTAATGGGGCTTATTTATATGGGAGGTGAGCTTGCGCAAATTAACATGGGATTACCTAACGCTATAACCGGTATTTTTCAGGGGTTAATGCTGTTTTATTTACTCTCGTGCGATGTGCTTATTACTTATCGCCTTAGATTTTCGCTGCCATTTAAACAACAAAAAGCGCAGCCAATACATATTGCACAGGAGTCTTAAATCATGGAATTAGATGTAATTACTAATATTTTATACGCCACTATTCGTACAGGCACCCCCTTATTGCTGGTGGCGCTGGGTGAAATGGTATGCGAAAAAAGCGGCACCTTAAATTTAGGGCAAGAAGGCATGATGCTCTTAGGCGCGGTGGCAGGGTTTATAACTATGTACCAATGCGACAACCTATTTATTGGTTTTACTGTAGCAGCTTTGGTCGGGGTTATGGCCTCACTTATTTTTGCTTTTGTAGCACTTAATTTAAATGCTAGCCAAGTAGCGGCAGGTTTAGCGCTGACTATTTTTGGTACAGGCCTTTCGGCATTTTTAGGTGCTGACTATGAGGGAAAAACCATTAACGCGTTACCTACTTTAGCAATTGCAGGGTTTGAGCATATTCCGGTTTTAGGCAAAGCGCTATTTTCGCAAGACGCCATTGTGTATTTAAGTTGGGGTTTAGTGCTTGGTGCGTATTTGTTTTTTAAATACCACAGAGCAGGGCTTGCAGTACGAGCTATTGGCGAAAACCCAAGTGTGGGTAATAACTTAGGATTACCTGTAATGCGTACACGTTATTTAGCCGTAATGTTTGGCGGCGCACTGGCTGGCATTGCGGGCGCATATTTGTCGTTGGCTTATACACCACTTTGGACTCAAAACATGACGGCAGGGCGAGGTTGGATAGCCCTTGCTTTAGTGGTGTTTGCAAGCTGGCGTATTGAGCGCGTAATGCTTGGCGCTTATTTATTTGGCTTTGCCAGCATTATGCACTTAGTGGCACAGGCTTTTGGGTGGGCTGTGGAGTCTAACTTACTGGCCATGTTGCCTTATGGTGCAACGCTTATAGTACTGATTATGCTCAGCAAAAATAAACAAAAATTAAAAATGTACGAACCCATGTGGCTAGGTAAGCCTTGGCACAAGGGTCATTAAATTAATTACAAAATCAATAAGGTAAATCACCTGCTTCAACAGGATATTAAAAATATAACACGGAGAATAACAATGAAAAAACTTATAACAGCACTCGGGGTTGCATTGAGCTTAGGCATAAGCGCATCTGCTATTGCAAAAGATAGCGTAAAAGTTGGCTTTGTATATGTAAGCCCCATAGGTGAGGCCGGTTGGACGTATACACACGATGTAAGCCGCCACTACCTTGAAGAAAAGTTTGGCGACAAAATAGAAACCACTTTTGTCGAAAGCGTACCAGAAGGGGCGGATGCAGAGCGTGTTATTACGCAACTGGCTAAAAGCGGGCACGATTTAATATTTACCACGTCGTTTGGCTACATGAACCCAACACTTAAAGTGGCTAAACGATTTCCTAATGTAAAGTTTGAGCATGCCACAGGCTATAAACGCGCAAAAAACGTAAGCACTTACTTTGATCGCATTTACGAAGGACGCTACCTAACAGGTGTTATTGCAGGGCACATGAGTAAAACCGACAGTATTGGTTATATTGCTGCGTTTCCTATTCCGGAGGTAATACGCGGTATAAATGCATTTACGCTTGGCTTGCGCTCAGTAAAGCCGAATGCAAAAGTAAAAGTAGTGTGGGTTAATAGCTGGTTTGATCCGGGTAAAGAGCGTGAAGCTGCCGATAGCCTAATAGATCAAGGCGTTGATATTATTACTCAACATACTGATTCGCCTGCACCACTTCAAGCAGCGCAAGCCGCTGGTATTTACGCTATTGGCTATCACTCAGATATGAGCGGATACGGTAAAAAAGCACATTTAACGGCAGCGGTTCATCACTGGGATGAATTTTATGCAGATCGCGTACAGCAAGTACTTGACGATAAGTGGCAATCGCAAGATATATGGAAAGGGATAGGCTCAGGGATGACTCGCTTGGCGCCGCTAAGTAAAGATATTCCAAGTGATGTAGTGAGTGAAGTAAATGCTATTTCAGAGAAAATTGGTAAAGGTGAATTTCATCCATTTACTGGCCCTATAAAAAATCAGCAAGGTGAGCTGATTATTGATGCGGGTAAAACAATAGACGACAAAACGTTGTTGGGTATGGATTTTTATGTTGAGGGCGTTGAAGGGCAGCTTAAATAAGCGGTTAACGCAATAACAATGAGTTAATCACTTAGACAAATACAGTGGCTAACTCGCAAAACGTAGAGGTTTATATGTCAATAAATACAAGCTCGTCTGACGATATTATATATGCAGTTGATGACAAACCAGGCGTAACTGAATCATTTTTTGCCGCACTACAGCACGTACTCGCAAGCTTTGTAGGTATTATTACACCCACGCTTATTATTGGCGGTGTGCTTGGTTTAGCTGCTGAAATACCTTATTTAATTAGTATGGCATTATTTGTATCTGGTGTGGGCACGGTTATACAAGCGCGGCGTGTTGGCCCTGTGGGTTCAGGATTAATATGTGTGCAAGGTACAAGCTTTGCCTTTTTAGGGACTATTTTAGCAACAGGCTTTACCGTTAAAGCCACCGGAGGCAATAACGACGAGGTCCTTGCCACTATATTTGCAGTGTGCTTTTTGGCCGCTTTTGTTGAAGTATTTATTAGTTTTTTTATTAGTAAATTAGGCAAAATAATTAAGCCAGTAGTTACTGGTGTGGTCATCACTACTATTGGTATTTACCTAATTAAAGTAGGTATGACTGATATAGGTGGTGGGCAATGGCTACTTACTAATATGCCTGAAAAATTTGCTTCAACGAGCAACTTAATTGTTGGTTTTTCGGTTGTGGCTTTAGTGGTGCTGCTCAATGCAAGTAAAAACCAATGGGTGAGGCTAACGGCTGTGGTAGTTGCAATGATACTTGGCTGGTTACTTGCGTTTGTATTAGGTATCGCTAATTTTAAATTAGGTGAATTTGATTTAATTGCCATCCCACTGCCCTTTAAATACGGCTTTAATGTTGATTTTGGTGCACTCATAGCCTTTGGTTTTTTATACCTTATTACTGCAATTGAATCGACAGGCGATATTACTGCCAATTGTGCGGTTTCTAAGTTACCTGTTAGAGGGCCTAGCTACTTAGCACGTATTCGCGGCGGTATTTTAGGTGATGGCGTTAACTCGATGATCGCCGCCTTATTTAATACTTTTCCTAATACTACTTTTAGTCAAAACAACGGCGTTATTCAGCTAACTGGAGTTGCCAGCAGGCATATAGGCCTGTGGATAGGCAGTATTTTAATCATTCTTGGTTTGTTTCCTGTGATTGGTGCTGTATTACAAAATATACCTAAACCTGTTTTGGGCGGTGCAACGCTTGTAATGTTTGGCACCGTTGCCGCCGCGGGCGTAAAAATACTCGCAAGCGAAAAAATAAATCGCAGAAGTTTACTTATTATTGCGGTGAGTTTGGGGCTCGGGCTAGGTGTTAGTTTTGTACCGGAGTTGTTTGCAAACGCACCTAAGTTAGTTACTGCCATATTTGGTAGTGCAGTGACGGTGTCGGGTATCACCGCAATAATAATGACGTTGGTACTACCAGAAAATTACTCAGCAAGTACGGATCATCTTAACTAAACTAATAAAAATCATAAAAGGGATTAACAATGAAAATCAAAACAATAAAAAAATTAGCATTAGTAACTGCAATTGCAATGTGCTCTACAGGTGTATCGGCTAAAGAGCTTTGGTCTGATTTTAGTATTACCGCAATGACAGGAGCCGACTACCTAGAGCCGTTTTCAGGTACTGAAGATGATAGAAGTGTTGTTACTATAGAGCATGCATCGGGACATACTTGGGGCAGTACGTTCTTCTTTATGGATAGGCTAAGTAATCCCGATGAAGTGTACGGTGAGCTAAACATAAACCCTACTCTTTACAAGCCACAAAATAGCTTTGTTAAAGAGGTGTTTTTAGGCCTACAAACAGAGTATGGCTCGGGAGATACGGATCAAAATAACTATTTATTAGGGGGCGGTGTATCACTTGATGTACCTGGCTTTCAATATTTTAATGTGGCTTATTATCGTCGTTTTCAAGATGATATAGGTATTCAACGTGAAGATAATAACCAAATAACAGTCACGTGGGGCTACAACAAAGGTAACTTTAGATACGATGGCTTTTTAGATATTGTAGATAGCACCGACACAATGTTTGGTAAAAGTGAAGGTGGCTTTAACTTTACCTCGCAGATTAAATACAATATTGCCCCTATGCTCGGCTTAGATACAGGCCGCCTTGATGTGGGTATTGAGTATGTTTATTGGAAAAATAAATTTGGTGTAGATGGGCAAACCGAACATAATCCAAACTTGCTAGTTAAATGGCATTTTTAACAGCAAATTGAATGGTATTTAATTAATAATTAAAGGCTACTTTTTAGTAGCTTTTTTATTTGATTATTTTAAATAATTGAATAGCTTAAATTAGTTGTGTTAAATTACTTTTTAATAACACTATATGGATTTTTTGCATGGATTCTGAAATTGATTTTTCTACCTACACTTTAGATGAGCTTTACTCATCAGCGAGAGCTATAGATCGCGAAGCCTACCCAGAACGAGCAAAAGAAATAGACGACTTAATTAAAACGCGAGAAGCACAGAGCCCATCTGAAATTATTGTATCAAAATTAGCAGGAGAAAAAGCAACGCGCTCAGATAGGCTAGTGGCTGCTATTGTTGATGGCGTTTTAGGTGTTGTTTGTTTTATACCTGTATTCATGCTCGTAGGGTTTGATAATTTAAGCCAACCAACACTTACTTTATCTGCAGGTTTGCTAGGTTATGGCATATTAAGCACGTTAGTGCTTCATGGTTACCTTATGTACCAACGCGGACAAACAATTGGTAAATCTTTAATGTCTATCCGTATTGAAAATTTAGATGGTACACAAGCAAGCTTTACTACAATTTACTTTAAACGCATGCTTTGTATGCAACTATTATCACTTGTCCCTTCGGTAGGTCAGTTTATAGCTGGTTTTGTTAATCCATTATTTATATTTGGAAAAGATAAACGATGTTTACATGATCATTTAGCGGGAACAAAAGTGAGTTATGTAGATTAATCAGGATATTAATTATGGCAGCTTTGCCCGGATTTAAGTTTGATTAGCAAAAGTTACAAAATGGCGTATTTCACTAAATTGGTAATATAATTAAAAAACCTTACCGATTTTTTTGACTAGTAACCAAGGATGATTATGAAAAACAACACACAACTAATTTTAGCACTAGCGGCCTCTTTAATTTGTTACTCAACATATATTGTATTGATAGATAAACCTTTTAGTTTGCAAGCGCTTAACCTGTTTTTATTTCCCGTTATTTTATATTTTGTGTTTATTCGTTCGCGTAATGTTGAGCAAAGCCCGTTAAAGGCTGTACGCGTTGAGGGGCAAATATTATACGTTTATAAGCAAGTGTTTAATATTAACGATATTAACAAAGTCGTCATCGACAAAACTAAGAGGCACGGTGTATTTGCACTACCGTATAATCAAGTTGATGGTAAAACAACTGAGTTTATTTTCAATAAAGATGCGTTTGAATCTTTAAAATCCTACCTTTTACAAAACATTCCAAATGTAAAAATTATTGAATAAAGTAAAGAAGTAACAATGAATTTAAAGAGCATATATTATTCATTGGGTTTCTTACTGCGGCGAAAATCAATGAGGTGATAAATGAGAATATTTAGGAAAACAAACGAGTTTGATAAACTGTCGAGGCGTTACGCATGTATTAAATGTGGTACTTGGGTGAGCATAAAAGCCCAAAACTGTATGCAGTGCCAGCATAGTTTTACCAATAATGATAAAAGCTCAATGCAAACACTCTATAATCAAAATAAAGAACAAAACTGGCAACATGCAATATTGCCTATTATTTTTGTAATATTGGTAATAGCTTTATTGTTCATTTAATTTCTGCTTAAAATTTAAAAGTGCTCGACTGCAACTCTGTAACAAAATCCCTCTGTACTTTCACGTGTAAAAACTACCCATAATTAAAATAATTACTCTTGTTAATCCTTCACTAAATATCACATAGCTAACGTTTTTTAATAAATGAAATAAGCTTATAAATTTCAGTCACTTAAATTGTGGGTTTATTTATATTTACTCAGTTTTTTGGCACGTAAGTTGATACAGCTCCTAATAAACTTTAAAAAGGAATTACCATGACTGCTGAATACTTTATGGTACTAGGGTTACTCGGTGTTGCATTTTTTGCTGTTGCAGGGGCATTGCTTGGGTATGAAAAAAACATTAGTGGCTTTGGCGTCGTAGTGGTTGCAACCGTTACTGCACTAGGGGGCGGTACCCTCAGAGATATACTTTTAAACAAACCAGTATTTTGGATTGCTACCCCAGAGTATTTATATTCAACCTATGGGGCCGTTATAGCAACAATTGCATTTATTCGATATTTACCGCGCGTTAATAATTACTACTTTTTATTAGTAGACGCTGTGGGTATGGCGTTATTTAATATTATGGGGATAGAAAAAGCACTCATTAATGGCTCTGGTATGGTGGTCGCAATTACCATGGGTATCACTACAGGTATATTTGGTGGTTTAATACGTGACGTAATTTGCCGTGAGGTACCAACTGTTATGCGCAGCGAACCATACGCCTCTGCGTGTTTAGCGGGTGGTGCAGTCTATGCTGCTTTATTTAGCCTTAATGTAGATTACATTTGGTGTATTTTAGGCTCATTTTTCACGACTATCTTTTTAAGATTAGGCTCTTTGCATTGGGGTTGGCATTTAACTATTTTCAGAAAAAAAGACTTCAGAGATCAAAGCGACTAATTTTAGCTACGAGTAGCTCGCGTTTGCATGTGGTACTCGTAATTATCCTCATCCGTTATAGTAAAACCCAGCCGCTTATAAAGTCCTAATGCTGGGTTGTTTTTAAGCACGGTGAGTTTAATGGGTTTTGACTGCGTATTTGTAATAACTTGTTCAATAACCGCTTTCCCATACCCTTTATTTTGGTGCAATGGATGTATTTGTAATTGCATTATTTCAACGTATTGAGCGTGTGTTTGGTATTTTAAAGTACCAATTGGTACCTCATTTATAACTATAAGATGGGAGCAGTCATATTGATCATTAAGCCTTAAAACATGCTGTTGATCTGTTAAAAATAACCCGGCATTTTCTAAGTGTTCAACCATAGTCAGCTTTCTGAGGCTTAATAAGTAGTCTCGGTCTGAATATGCTGCCTTTATGAATTTAAAAACCATAGTGCTCCCTTGCAACAGCCTCAATGTTTATATTTGTAGAACTAACTAAAATAAGTGCGCAGTATTAAATGTGCAAGCCAAACTAACAAAGGCAACACTACCAATACCCAAGTGCTTTCCACCAAAGCCCGCCAATAATTCCCCATACACTTAAATTAATAACGCTCATTATAAGGCCCATTACCCACCAGTCTTTTAACGATACATAGCCTGAGCCAAACACTATGGGTGATGTGCCTGTTGCGTAATGCGTTAACGACATCATGAGTGATGAGGCGCCAGCTAACAGTAAACCTAAAAATAAAGGCGGAGCGCCAAGCGCTAAACCTGCGGCGTAAAATGCGGCAAACATAGCAGTAATATGTGCAGTAGTACTCGCAAAAAAGTAATGAGCGTAAAAATACACAGCTACCAATATAATAGCCGATACAATCCAGTCAAAGCCCAGTTGCGCAATATTGCTCTCAACAAGTGTTGAAAACCACGTTACCAAACCTAGTTTATTTAAAAAAGTGGCCATCATTACTAATGCTGAAAACCAAACAACGGTATCCCACGCAGACTTTTCTTTAAGTACATCGTCCCAGCTTAATACACCAGTCACTAATAAAACCGACAGACCCAAAAAAGCCACTGCGGTTGTATTAACTGCGTAGTCAGCCCCTAAAATCATTGCAGGTACGCCGGCCCATAAAACAAGCAGCATAGCAAAAACACCCACCATTATTTTTTCGCCATAACTCATTGGGCCCATTTCAGTTAATTTAGATTCTGCGTAGGTTTTAGCGTCGGGCGTACTTTTAACTTCAGGTGGGTAAATGGCATAAACAACCAAAGGCACAAGGGCAATACATAGCAAACCAGGAACAAGCGCTGCGAGCGCCCATGTACTCCAAGTAATACTAATATTTGCACCAGTAGCATCTGCAATAAGTTTTACAATTAGCGGGTTAGGAGCCGTGGCGGTAATAAACATAGCTGATGTAATAGGGTTTATATGGTAACTCACTAAAGCAAGGTAGTGGCCAATTTTACGAGAGGTGCCTTCCTCAGGGGATGAGCCAAAGCTTGTTGCTATAGACTTCATTATTGGGTGAATAATAGCGCCGCCTCGCGCGGTATTACTTGGCGTCACAGGCGCTATAACAAGTTCAGAAAGTGCGAGTGCATAGCCAATACCAACTGTTTTTTTACCAAAAAAAGAAATAAAATTATAGCCAATACGATTTCCCAAACCGGTTTTAGCTAACCCCCGAGAAATAATAATAGCAATACCAATCAGCCAAATTAATGAGTTAGAAAAACCACTTAATGCATCTTTAATAGCACCAGATGGACTGTCATTAGTTACGCCAGTTAACGCAACAGAGGTTATAGCTAAAATAGCAATAGCGCCGATAGGCATTGCTTTACCAATAATGGCAACTACAGTACCAATAAATAAAGCGAGCAAATGCCATGCGTTTTCTGTAACACCTTGCGGAGGCGGTACAGCAAACCAAAGTAATAAAACAATGGCTATAGAAATCAGTCCAGAGGTAATTCGAATATCAGTACCTTTCATTAAAATGTCCCTAAGTTTTAGAAATGCATGCATTCAGTGTATTGAAAAGGCAACGTTATTCTACTCCATTTAATAATAAAAAAGATGACGCACATCATATGAAAATTAAACTTATTTAATTTTATTAATAAAGAGGTAATAAACCATAAACTAAATGAATAATTAAGTTACCCGATGAGAGCTTACGTTGTGCTTAATCAACTCTTATATTTTTAAGAGTTAGCTTGAATTGTTTTATCGACTAGCAAGGTCTTTGTAAGTCTTAACGAATACTTGGAAATACAATGAACTTAAAATTAACCAACAACGTGATTACTTTTTTATTAGCGAGTAGCTTTTTGTTACTTGGCTTATCGTTTGCGTTAGGAGCAAACCCTAATACGTTAACGGCTACATTTAGCTTTTACGGCGTTGATTCGCTAATGTCTGTATCTGCGTTAGGTTTAATTAGTGGCTCATTTATGATTGCCTTAGCGTTTGCCACCGTGCTCGCTCGCCTTAAATTAATGAAACCTACACCAGCACTTTTACTTGCAGCAATTATAAGTTTAGTTGCATTACTTACCTTGTTTGCCAGTAACCGTTGGATGGCTCAACTTGGCGGCTTTCCAATCATTGGTAGTGGGCAGGGCATAATTAAATACTTTGCTGTAGTGCCTTTGTATTTGTTTTTATTTTATAAAGACAAACTTACCGACAAACAACACGTACTTTTAAACTTTATACCTGTTGCCATGGTTTTATTGTGGATTGGCGGCATGAAGTTTTATGAGTTTGAAGCAAAAGGCATTGTAAGTTTAGTAGAAACTTCACCGTTTATGTCGTGGTTATACACGGTATTTAGCGTACAAGGCGCGTCTAACATGATTGGCGGGTTTGATGTATTATTTGCTGTGTTATTGGGCTTAGGGCTATTTTTAAATAATAAAAAGCTAATTATTATAAGTGGCTTAGCGTGTTTAAGTGTATTTATGATGACCCAAACATTCTTAATTACCGCCACCGGTGCATTTAGTTCTTCCACTTTATTGGAGCGTTTAGGGCAATTTGTAATTAAAGATTTGTGGTATATAGCCAACCTTGTTGTTATTGCTTTTTTAATGATTTTTAAGCCGACTAAATAAAGAGAGCGTTATGATCAGTTGCAACCAATACGACTACATCGAAATTGCTTGTATGCACCATTTAAGCATTAAGCTTATATTAAAAAATGGTGATGGTGTATGCGGGATAGCAACTGACACAAAACGCAATGCTAATAGAGACGAATGCATAGTTGTTAATGTAAATAGCGAGTTGAAACTCATTGTGCTAACTACAATCAGCGTACTTAAAGCGCATGAGAAAAACCCATACTTTGACCATGTGAATTTTGAAGTAAATGCCTCACTCATTCGTTTTTATCATAAATAAAGCTCTATTTTTGTTTTGTCCAATAACATTATTAAACACCGTTTTGGCGAAAAATTACAAAGGGTTTTTTGTAACATATTTAATTACTTGTTTACACTGAAGTTGTTTAGTGGAATTATTGAACACTGTAATATACGCCGTTTTGGGGTGCTATAAATCCCCAAAGTGGTGCTCAATAAGCTGTTAGGTGTTTAAGGATAAGCATGAAAAAGTATCTACCTTTAATCATATTAATAATCTCTGGTTGTGTTGGTATGAAAACTTATAAAGGTGTCATAGTCCAATATAGCGATGTAAGCAAAAACTCTGATGGGACGTATTCAATTGAGGTTCTTGGTCATACCGATCTTAATGAAACAGATATGGTCGAATTGGTAGAGCTCAAAGGAAAAGAGTTATGCAAATCTAGTGATATATACGTAAAAAAATATAAAATGGGTACTTATGGCTCGCATAGTCAGTTTGGTTCTGTCTACCCACCAAAGATTAACGCAACAATTGACTGTAGTGTAAACAATGCATAACAGGCTGTTAAACAAGGATAAAAATAGTTGGCTTTGTTCCTTTGTTGCTAATTTAACTAACTATTTTCTGCCTGTTAACAGGCTCTTTATATAACTACGTGAGGAGAGATGATGAACAAGGAAACTATAGGGAAATACGTCGCAGTTTTGGGATTATTGCTTTTCTGGGCACCTCTTTGGGGAATTGTTGATTCGTATTTAATTATGTCCTCTTCATTTCAAGAGATAACGCTGTTTGGAAGTAATGAACCTAAAATATCACAAGAAGAAATGTCATCAACAGCTTTGTCTACAGTAACAGGGTTCATCTTATTTTTAGTTGCACTTTGCTTTTTAACATTTTCCGTTGTGGGCTTAAACTATCGAACTGAGTGGCTTTTTTGGGCACTAATAATCTATTCAACATTGTTACTCTTCATGTTCCCTGTTGGTACAGTGTTAGGTGTAACTCTGCTGGCAGCGCTAGTTTTGAACAGGAAAAAATTTGGACTTGACGGTGACCTTACATAACAAAACCATTAACCGGATTTGTGCAAGAGCGCCACAAATCTGGTTATGGCAGGCGTTAGCTTTCTAAGAGGGTTTCGAGTTGAGAACAATATTTAGCTTTATTTTAGCCTCTTTAGTTGTTGCATTTTTAGCGCCAATGGCAATTGAAATGAAATTTACTATTATTCCTTTTGGTATATTTATTTGGACGATAATAGTTGTTCTAATTTTAGTTCCAGTAACAGCATTTCCAATTTATAAATTTATCACTAAAAGTTGTGGTTATTCGCTAAATACAGTGCTCAAATCTTCAGTTATATCTACTTGCTTAGTTTCTTTCTTTTTTGTTTTCCCTTCAGGTTTAGATAGCTCAATTATTAATGGTAAGGTATTGGTCGAAAATGGTTCAATTACGTTAATAGGTTATGGATATAGCTTTTTACAATTGTTTTTATTTTCTATAGTAGGCCTTGTTGCTGGTATTGTATTTTACGTTTCAAAAATAGAGTTAAACAAAAGCTAAAGAATTAGGATGAAATTCATTCTAACTTTTACATAAATAATAAATTAAAGCAGCGGGTTAAGTGAGTTTTATAAAAATGAATCACGCAAAAAGCTGAGCTACAATGAAAGAAAGAGTAAAAAGACACTCACACTAAATTATCCAGTAATAGCCTCCAAAACATCAATTAAAACAACAGTTAACAATTTTTTATATTCCACGTGAAATACAGTAATAGATTGAACCTAAATAGGAACTCAGCTATGGTTTGTTTACCAATAAAAACAAATAAAAAACGAGTTGATCTACAGGCTTGTTATATTTCACGGAGGATTTAGGTTGTCATTTCCGACTTTAGAGACAAATCGCTTAAGGTTAGATCAATTATCAAAAGAAGATTCAAATAGTTTGTTTGAGTTGTTCTCGGACAATTCAGTTGTAGAATATTATGATTTAGAGGCGTTTACTGAACTGTCACAAGCCAGCCATTTAATTGAGTTTTTTAACGCTCGTTTTAAAGAAAACTCAGGTATTCGTTGGGCTATTCGCCTAAAAGAAACAGATCAACTTATAGGTACTTGCGGCTTTAATACTTGGAGCCCTAAAATGAAAAATGCTGTTATTGGATATGATTTACTGCCTAAATATTGGGGTAAGGGTTTTTCCACTGAAGCAGTTCATCGAATAGTTAAAGCCGCATTTTCAGGTGACCTATCTTGCGGTAAACTTAATCGTATTCAAGGCGATACTGTTCTTGGAAACTCTGCATCTGAGTCACTCCTTTTAAAAGTTGGGTTCAAAGAGGAAGGTATAAGGCGTCAAAGTGGTTACTGGAAAAATCAGTTTCACGATCTTAAATGCTTTGGGTTAATTCAGTCCGAGTACTCTGAAATACGCCAAGTTAGGATAATAACAAACAGTTAGCACACCAAATTTCCAGTAATACCTTCCAAAACGTCAATTAAAGCAACAGCTAACAATTTTTTATATTCCACGTGAAATACAGTAACGATTGAACCAAAATAGGAACTCAGCTATGGTTTGTTTATCAAAAAAATAAAAAACGAGTTAATCTACAGGCTCGTTAAGATTAAAGAAACTAATTAATTGAATCTGACTGTTAGAGCTATTCTACAGCCTCGTTGTATTGCTAAAGGATTATCGTGAAATATTCTAGGATTGTACTCTTTTCAGTAGGCTTGTATTTATTGCTAGTTGCTTTATCAACAATAGCAACAAAGATTGTTGGCTTTGATGAAATGACTCAAAGTACCTCATTAACTTTTACTTATTACGTCCTCGGGTTTGTAACCTCTTTAATCGTTTATTGTTACCTAGGCTATAAGCAAACAGTGAGTCCGTATAAACAAGCCTTTTTAGTTGCGGCGGTTTATTGGTTTATTGATCTAAGTGTCGGTGCCTTACTATACATTTTATTAGAAATATCAATGGATCCTCTGATATATTTAATTTCAGCTTTGCTGCATGTTATTGCTGTTTTATTAGGTACATTACTTGGTATTCAATTACGTCGAAAATAGTTGAGCGTAAATAAACAAATCGTAAAGCAGAGCAAAAACAGCTGGTTTTTGCTTTTTCGCCCTAACCTTAGATAACAACCTTACGGCCTATTTATTCGGCATAAGTAAAAAAGGAATTTAAATTTGCTATTCGATTGGTTTAGCTCTGAAAAGCCAAATGTTTATTTGGGATCGTTAGCTGTAGCTAATAACAGCCATTTTTCTAAGGTAGAGTCGTTTTTTTATATAACGGGCGATTCACTACAAGATCATATGCACAAGAAGCTTGAAGATATTTTTTGTCTTCACAGTATTTCGTCTATTAAAGAGCCTAAAAAGTCAGATATTGGTTTAGATGTTGTTATAGTTACTTTGCATGGTGGTGATGCATTCACTATAGATTTTGATACAGCTATTATTCCGCTATTTTGGCGACCAAAAGTTAAGTTAGTATCGCGTTTGTATAATATTAAACACAATAAGACGATTAAAACGTTCAGCGTTTCTAAATCTGTTACGTGGCGCGAATTCATAGCTAAAAAATTTAGCTTAAGAGGCTTTTTTCGTTGGGGTCCTTTGTACCATAACGAAGACATGGAAATACTGTTGTATAAAGCATGCTACGAGTTATTAAATAAAATGCGAAAGGCTATTTAACCAGTAGCCAATAAGAATAATTAAAATAAGATAAAATAAAAATACATTTTGCTCTTGGTGAACATTATTACAAACAAAAGAGGAACTCAGCTATGGTTTGTTTATCAATAAAAATAAATAAAAAACGAGTTAACCTACAGGCTCATTATTTTTCGAACATCGAGGATATTTATGGAAATTGAATATATTTGGGGTGTTTTAGCGGTTATTGCAGTTTTATTTATATTAATATTTGGTAACTCAATACCTAAGCATGGCAGCGTAACCGAAGGTGATGTTATTGTTGCTTTAAAATCAGGTCATAAAGTTAGAGCAATAAAATATTATAGATCTGTTCATGGTGTAAGTTTGAAAGAAGCTAAAGATGCTATTGAAAAATTAACTTCAAAAACATAAAAACATGCCCTGAAGTGAGGGCCAAATAAAACTCAGCCATTAATTGCAAGTTTTAAAAGGGGTGAGCCTCTTCGTTTTCCACCACCTAAATACAACCCTTATCCATTTGAATACCAGCGATCTAATAATAAATTGGGCTATCCCACTTATTTTCACTTCAGCGATATCATCAAACGCGCGCGAATCCCTTAAAACCAATTCTCGTAAAAACAAATTAATTATGGGAGGTTCTGTAGTCAAATAACGATACTTTAGTAAACGCTAGTTCATATTACGTCACGTAATATCCATACAGAACTTTAAGTTAAACATACGCTCGTGCAGCATTCCCATTTTTATTTGACTCAATTTATTGGATATTCTTTTTATGAAATTAAAGTTATTTATCGCAATTATTTTTAGCACTTCGATGTCGTCTTACGCGACAGAAGCAGTAGATAAAACGGAGTTTTCATTCGAAGACTTAAAAGCCCTAGCAAAAGCCTCAGCCGAAAAGCCCTATACGCCAACTAAGGTGCCAGCGCCGGAGTTAATCGATAAAATTACGTATGACGAACACTGGAAAATACGCTTTAAAGAAGATGAAACCTTATACCCAAGTGGAAAAAAGGCGCCCGTACAATTATTTTACCCTGGTCGATATTTTCCTGAGCCAGTAAGTATTTACATCAGAGACGATAAAAATCAGGTTCAAAATGTACCTTTTAGTAATGATATTTTTGATATGCCTGATGACAGCCCAGCTCACGATCTCCCAGAAGGGTTTGGATTTGCAGGCTTTAGAATAATGCGCCCAGATATGAAACCCGATTGGATATCTTTTTTAGGCGCGTCTTATTTTCGTACCGACGGGCCAGAGGGGCAATATGGACTGTCGGCTCGAGGTATTGCAATTAATACGGGTATGAATCAGCCAGAAGAATTTCCGCGCTTTTCTGCATTTTGGATTGGCCCCGCAGAGAAAAAAGGTGAAAGTGTGTCTGTTTGGGCATTGCTTGAAGGGCCTTCTATCACTGGTGCTTATCGATTTGGTTTAAGTAAAGATAACAAAGAAGCCAAAGGCCATATTACCTCTGTAACGGCTAATTTGTATATGCGCGCCGATGTTGAACGCTTAGGCGTAGCACCGTTAACCAGTATGTATTGGTACTCACAAAAAGATAAAACAGAAGCTAAAGATTGGCGCCCAGAAATTCACGATAGCGATGGCCTTGCGATTCACACAGGATCGGGTCAATACGTTTGGCGCCCATTAAATAATCCTCAGTCGGTGTCAACCAATAGCTTTATTGATGAGAACCCAAAAGGGTTTGGTTTAATCCAAAGAGATCGTGACTTTAATAACTACCAAGACGACGGCGTATTTTACAATAAGCGTTCATCAGCGTGGATTAAACCTACTGGCGATTGGGGCAAAGGCGCAGTTCAGTTAATCGAAATTCCTACAAAAGATGAAACGTTCGACAATATTGTTGCCTACTGGGTGCCCGAAAAAGAGACGCGCAAAGGCGACGAGTTTACCTTTTCTTATGATATTGAATGGCGTCCACTCGATCCAAAATCAAAAACGCTTGCAAGCGTTGTAAATACTCGCCAAGGCTTAGGCGGAATTCCCGGCCAGCCTATTCCTGAAGGCGTTAACAAGATGGTGATTGATTTTGAAGGTCCAGTATTTAAAGGCTTAGATAACAAAAGTGGTATAAAGCCGATTGTTGAAGCCAGCAACGGTGAAATATTAGAACCTATTGGAGTTTATCCGGTAGTTGGTACAAACCAATGGCGATTAGCGTTTGACTACAAACAAGCTAACAACAATCCGGTGAACATACGCGCGTATTTAGTTGATAAAAATGATGAAGCTATAACTGAAACATGGGTAAGTGATGCAAAGGTAACGATTAAATAAGACCTTAAATAAGCATTAAAGTAAAACGGGTGGCTATATTTTGATTTTCTGTCAATTATAGCCACCATAATGTCTATTAAAACGCCAATCAAAACACCATTAAAACTCCCTTTTATATCCCACGTAAAATATAGTAATCGATTGAATCAAAATATGAACTCGGCTATGGTTTGTTTATCAATAAATATAAAAAAACGAGTTAACCTGCAGCTTATTAGCTGTTTCGAGGGATTGTATGTTTTTTTTGAGTAAATTATTTTGTTGGGAGCGAGGCCGACAAAAATCAGGCTACGATAAAATGTTGATTTGTGGTGCTACGTGGCCAATTAAATTTGATACATATTTGCTTAAATTCCCACAAGGAAGTGAAATAGCACCACACACAGACAAAGTTGAATCTGGTAAACACTATCGGTTGAATATAGTGCTTAAAAAAGCAGATTTGGGTGGTGAGTTTATTTGTAGTAATCCGATATTTGAAACAAAGCGGGTTAAGCTATTCCGCCCTGATGTAAGTGAGCATCAGGTATCAAAAGTTATAAAAGGTAATAGATATTTACTCAGCATTGGGTGGATAAAAGGGAGCGCTAAATGCTAGATTTAAGACCTAATTGTGAATGTTGTGATAAGAATCTACCTGCAAAGTCCACAGAGGCTTTTATTTGTTCATTTGAATGCACATTTTGTTCTGGCTGTGCTCAAACGTTATTAAATAACGTGTGCCCAAACTGCTCAGGTAATTTGGTTCAGCGGCCAATTCGCCCTTTGGCTGCACTAAAAAATTACCCAGCATCGACTAAACGGGTATTAAAAAAAAGTGTTTGTGCGCCAAGCACATAAGAACACAAAGTATAATAATTACATTTCTGGGTATGGAGATCTGATGAGAAAATCCTTTGAATTTACTATTAAGTCAATCAAAGTTAAAATAATTAACACTTGGTTTAGTGGTGCTAAATTATATGTGAATGGTGACTTACGAGATACTGACAAAACTTTGTTAGCTATTAGGAATAATACTTTACTATCTGCAAATTTAGGTGAGTTGGGTGTTCTAGAAATCAAGCCATTATCGGGTTTAATTACCGTCGAAATGGATGCATATTTGGTTAATGGTACAAACATTCAACATGTATATAGCTCACATAAACGCCTTAGCCTAAAAGAGCAAAGGACAGCCCGATAAAGCTACTTTAAATAACGTATATTCCTGCATTTACCTGCCTTCAGTAATAACCTCCAAATGACTTTGAGGAGGTTTAAGCCCCTAAGCATACCAAGTTAATATACTTGGTTTACTCGATTACCTTAAATCACTCACACTCTTTCACATAAAGTAAAAGCGCGCTGTACATTACACTGAGTGCCTTTGTTACATCGCTGTCGATAACCGCTTCTGCTGGGTGATGGCTTATACCGCCAGGGCTGCGTATAAACAACATGCCAACGGGGCAAATTGGAGCGATTGCCATTGCATCGTGCCCTGCGCCTGAGGCAAGTGAAGGCGATGCTTGGTTATTGAGTTTACATGCGCTTGAAAACAAATGCTGAATAGTGGTGTCGCACGCTACGGCATCGGCGGCATGCGTCCATTGCCAATCAAGCGTTAAATTGCGTTTGCTTGCTATAGATTGAGCGCTGTTTTGTATGACGCTTAGTAAGTTAGCGAGATCGGTGTCGCTTTGTGCGCGTGCGTCTAGGCTTATGGTTGTTTTGCCTGCAATCACGTTTGTAGCCCCAGGGCGAGACTGTATTTGCCCTACGGTGGCTACTTCGCCATTACTCGCACTTTTTGCTAGTTTTTCAATTTCGGTTACTAATTCAGCGCAGCCTGCTAGTGAATCCTGCCTCAAGTTCATTGGCGTTGTACCCGCATGACCGCTTTGCCCTGTTAGGGTAAGCATGGCGCGTTTTGCTCCTGCGATTGCAGTTACAACCCCTAACGCCTGATTAACCGATTCGAGTACAGGACCTTGTTCAATATGAGTTTCCCAGTAACCTAGTAATTCGTTTTTGTTTAGTGCGGCCTTTGCGTAGTCGTTAGGGTTTAGGCCAAAGTCGAGCATGGCTTGGCGCATAGTTATGCCGTTTGTGTCTTCAATGTTTAGCCACTGTGGGTCAAATTCGTTAGCGAGGGCTTTTGAGCCAATTAAAGTGGTGGCAAAGCGGGTGCCTTCTTCATCGCAAAAGCCCACTACATCTAAATGAAAGGGCAGGTCGAGCTTTAACTTATGTGCAAGCGCTGCAATTTCTATCCCCAGTAGTACACCTAAAATACCATCAAACGCACCTGCATTTGGAACGGTGTCGAGGTGCGATCCTATAATTAAACGTTTAGCATGGGGGTTTGATGATTTTAGTCGCCCCCAAAGGTTGCCCACTTCGTCTTGCCACGATTGCATGCCTGCCTCAACCATCCACGATGCAGTAACGGCGTTACACTCTTTGTGCTCTTTTGATAAGTACACGCGGTGAATACCGCCTTGCATTTGCGATAGTGCGCTGAGGGTTTTACAGCGAGATAAAGCGCGTGTTGCGTATTCATCAGCAAGTTCTTTGTCTAATAAAGGGCTGTGTTGTGGGCTTACAATCGTCATGCTAAATCCTTTTTTTATTTATAGTGAGCAAGGGCGGCAATGGCGGCTTCGCCTTTAGGGCCTTTGTAACCGTTGGCATGTAAGCAGGCATCTAGGCTTGCCAATGTTTGTAATACGGCATCTTTACGGGCGTTGTAACCCATGGTGCCAATACGCCAAATTTTGCCATGCAGCGGGCCAAACGAGGTGCCAATTTCTATTCCAAAATCGGTTAGCATTTGCCCGCGTACGTGATCGGCATTAATGCCCTCGGGTATATACACACCCAGTACGTTGTTCATTTTATGCGTTAAATCGCCAAATACATTTAAGCCCAGTGCTTGAATGCCTGTTAGCATGGCATCGCCATGTAATTTGTGGCGCGCTACGCAGTTATCCACGCCTTCTTCAATAACAATGCGGGCGCATTCTGAGGCGCAATACAGCATGCTGGTGGCTTCGGTATGATGATTAAGGCGCTCTTCCCCCCAGTAATTCATGATCATACCTAAATCAAAGTAGTTTGAGCGTACAAAGGGCTCGGTGCCGTCGGTATGCTCCGCTGTACGAATACCCGCCTCTACTTTTTTACGTTTTTGGATCCAATCAGCGCATTTGTCGCTCAGTGTTAATGGCGCTGATCCAGAAGGTCCGCCTAAACACTTTTGCAGACCTACAGAAAGTGCATCGAGTTTCCATTCATCGGCAGGAAGTTCGTTACCCACAATGGAGGCGGTAGCATCACAATAAAATAGTACATCGTGCTTTTGGCAAATATCGCCAATATGCTCAAGAGGTTGGTTCATGGTGGTGGATGTATCGCCTTGTACCATAGCAAGTACATGGGGTTTTACATCAACAATGGCTTTTTCGATTTGTTCTGGCGTAAACACTTCGCCCCACGGTACTTCTATTGTGTGCACCTTTGCGCCAACGCGTTCTGCTATTTCAGCAAGTAGGTGGCCAAAGCGCCCCATAATTGGCACAAGGACTTTATCGCCTGGGCGTAAAATTGAGCATAATACGGCTTCAATCCCTGCGCGCGATGTGCCATCTATTAGCATGGTCCATTCGTTTTTGGTTTTAAAAATTTCGCGGTAACGTGCCATGGTTTCGTTCATAAAACCGGTCATTACTGGGTCGTATTGGCCTATAAGCTGCGCCGACATAGCACGTAAAACACGAGGGTCGGCATTAATTGGGCCTGGTCCCATTAATAAACGCTGTGGTGGGTTTAAGGTTTGAACTTGCGTGTTATTAAACATATTTTAGGCTCCCAGAGTCTGAATAAGCATGCGTATGCCGGTTATCATTAAGACAACGGCAAAGGCGCGTTTTAGTTGTTTTTGATCCAGCTTGCTACCAATTTTTACGCCAATAGGCGCAAATAAAATAGTCAACGGAATAATAAGAAAAAAGGCAGGGAGGTTAACCAACCCCCACGTACCTAGGGGAGCATCGGTTGGCGTTGTGCCAATACTTAATAAGGTAATAACGCCTGGTAGTGCAATCAATAAACCAAAAACGGCCGCAGTACCTACTGCAACATGGGCGCGTACATTAAATGCGTTTAGCATAGGTACGCCAATAGTGCCGCCACCTATGCCAATCATTACCGACAAACCACCTACAAGACTTGCCATAACGCCTTGACCAAATTTTCCTGGCAGTTGTTTTACAAGCGCGGGTGCGCCGGCTCTAAATAGCATGTTTAAACTGACTAAAATAGCAATACAGGCAAACATAAGTACCAGTGCATTACCGCGTATTGAGTGCGCTAAGTAGCTGCCTACAACGGCCATAACTAAAATAAATGGTGCCCAGTATTTTATTAGCGCAAGGTCAATATTCCCTTTGCTATGATGCGAGCGAATAGATGAAAGCGAAGTAGGTACTATGGTTGCAAGTGATGTAGCGGTGGCTATCATCATTGCCGACTCTGGGCTTACGCCAAAACCTTGCAGTAAAAAATACAGCACAGGGACGATAACAATACCGCCGCCTACACCAAAAAGTCCTGCTAAAATACCGGCAAAAATACCGGTTGCTATTAAGGCTACTATAATTGGCCATTGATTTATTATTTCTGACATTGTGTTCCTGCTGTAGTTACTGTTGCACGTCCATCTGAACGAGGATCTGTTGCAGCTTCAAGGCTTGTAGGTGTATCTAAAATAGCCCCAGCGTGCCCCATCATTTCGTTATTATTATCAACGCTTACCCAATCGTGGTCACGTTGATTTAATTCATGTTCTATATGAAAAACTAACTCTTTTTCAATTTTTAAATTTGTACTCGTATCGCCCCATGTGCGTCCAAGTAACCAACGAGGGTCGCTAATTGCTTGTTTTATTGATTTATTTCGCCACGCGTAGCCTGCAAAAACAGCGGCTTGAGTTTGTGGCTGCCCTTCACCGCCCATTGTTCCGTAAGCAAGTCGACGACCATCGCTAAACTTTGCCAGTGCTGGGTTAAGTGTATGAGCGGGCTTTTTATTTGGCGCAAGGGCGTTGGTATTATTACTCGCATCAATATCTTCATTGTTTAAACTAAAGCTTAAACCACGGTTATTCCACACAAAGCCGCCTTCACTCATTAATATTCCGCTGCCAAATTCCCAGTAAATACTTTGGATAAAGCTGACTAATTGCCCGTTTTTATCTCTGGCTGCCATCCATACAGTATCGCCAGGCTCTGCGTTAAATGGCCATTTTTTGGCTTTACTCATATCAATATTATTAGCAAGTTCGCTTAAGCGATTATCGGTTAGTGCGTTTTTATAATCGTCTCCTAATTCTTCAGGGTCAGCCCAAAGGGTAGGGCGATGGGTAAAGCTTTGTTTAGTTGCTTCAACAATTAAATGTGTCCAGTCGGCATCGGTTTTAGCTAAATGCTTTAACTTATTTACGGCACCAATTATTTGTAGTGAATGCACGCCTTGTGTTGGCGCGGGTAAGTTGTAGCAATTAATACCACTGAGGTTTGCATTTAGCGCAGTAACTACCTCGGCTTTAGTATTTGCAATGTCACCTGCGGTAATTGTGCTGCCTGCTTTTGCTAAGTCGGCGGCAAATGAGTTGGCAAGTGCGCCTTCATAAAATGCGTTTAAACCATGCTTTGCTAGGTATTCAAACGTTGCTGCAAGTTTAGGGTTTTTAAAATGCTGGCCTTCTTGTAAGGGCTTGCCATTGGGTATGTAGAGGTTTTTAAACGCGTCATTGGTATTGTTAGCAGTGGCTAGCTTTTCGCAGCCTGCTTGCAAGCTTTTTGTAACTGTAAAGCCCTCGCGCGCAAGCTCAATAGCGGGTGCTAAAATTTGTGACAGTGGTAGTGCTGCGTGCTCATCTAGTTCAAGCGCCTTTTGCCAACCGCGAATTGTACCCGCTTGAGTCAGTGCGCTTAACCCGCCGCGCTCTGGTATTTGCGCGAGCGAGTTATAGGGCGTTGTATTAGTTGCTGCACGGCCGCAGGCGTCAATAGCGGTAGGCGTTTTTTGGTTTGGGTTATCGATAAGCCAAAAGCTGTCGCCACCAATTGAGTTCATATGTGGATATACAACGCTAATAGCAGCGGCAGCCGCTACCATAGCCTCGGTAGCTGTACCGCCTTGTTTTAGTATATTTATACCCGCCTCAGTGGCCGAAAAATGAGACGCGGTAAATGCAATGTTGTGTGTGGTCATGCCGGTGTGTCCTGTTTAAAGTGTGCAGCTAGGTGCTTAACGCAAGCAAGTAGGCTTTTATCGTTACCGTGGCTCATCATTAATGAAAAACCATACGGATGATCATTTGCTAAATCAGCCAGCGGTAAATGCACTTGCGCTGAGCCACTAAGCCCTGCAATTGCCGAAAGCGTAATAATTTGCATGCGTAAGGCGCTTGTGTCGGCGCCTAATTTAGGTGCGGTTGTGGGGGTGGTTGGCAAAAATAAACAGCTGTTTGTATTTAGGTTTTTAGCTATTAGTGTTTGCCATTGGGTTTGTACTTTTAGTGCTTCTTGTTCTTCTTGAACAGTTAGGGCAAGCGCCATATTAAAACGTGCCGCAATTGCTGGAGCAAACTGGGGAAGTTGCCCCGGCAATTGAAGCCAGTCTTTATGCGTTTTTGCGATTGCTCGCCCTTGCAGTACTCTAAAACTATCAGCAAGTTCATTTAATAAGCTGCTGTTAGGTAGTTCAAATTCTTTATGGTGCTTAAAATTAGGCTTGGTTTTTTCAAGCAATTGTTTAAGTGGGGCTTGTAAAACAGGGTCAACGAGTTCAAATAACGGCTCGCAAATAACTAAGGTATCAACGTTATTAATAGCTTGATTTGGTAGCAGTACATTACCTACATCGCTTAATAGCTCGGCGCTTTGGGTAAGCCAACCTATGGTATCAAAAGGCGGAGCCAACGGTATTAGGCCGTCTTTTTCAATCACGTTATGGCTTGGCCTTATGCCATATAAACCACAATAGCTGGCGGGTATTCTAATTGAGCCGCCGGTGTCGGTGCCTAAGCCAATATCAGCTAAGTTAGCAGCAACTGCAGCAGCAGACCCCATACTCGAACCACCGCAAGCATGCCCTTTTAATTTAGGATTTTGCGCAGCGCCATAATGTATATTATTACCCTCTAAGCTATAAGCCAGCTCGTCAGTATGGGTAAAGCCTATAAAGTTACAACCAGCGGTCATGAGCTTATTAACCGAGCTTGCCGTATTTTGAGCCGGTTTAGCTGTTTTAAACCAGTGTGGGTTGCCTGCGCTGTTACGCTCGCCCTTTACTGCAAATACATCTTTTACAGCTAAGCGATTGTTTGCAAGCACGCCAGACTGGCTTGTTTGCCACAGGGTAGGACCGTGATTGCAAAATATACCTTTGTTGTTTTTTTTATCACTCATTTGCAGCTCATTATTATAAAACTGACCAAGTACTTACTTATTAAGTTAAGAGTGATTAAAAAGCGGGCTGGTTATTATTATTATGAATACCAATTTTATTAAATCATGATCATTTTATCGGATTAAATAGCGCACTCACTGCGTCATTTTCTTCGCGTTATAATAGATCACTTATTTAATGCAATTGCTAAAGCTCCGCTTTTTAATCGGTAGTTTTGATTTTATAGTACTTAGACTAAGCAAGAGGAATGCCATAAATTAAAATCCTGTCCAACTGGTCAGGTTTTGTTGGATTGTATGAGATTTGCAAATGTGGGCTGTAGAAATAGTGAGATTAAAATGAGCTAAAACAAACCAACTTGGTGCGTAGGTGCACCAAGTTGGTCTCTATTTATATGGTTTTGAGTGCTAAATAAGGGGCGTTTTACTGATGATTAAACCGTTAATATCGGCGTAAACCCAATTGTTAGGTTCAATAGTGGTGCTAAGCATGGTAACAGCTTGGTTTTTATCACCAAAGCCGCGCTTTAAGGTACTACGCGGTGTAGAGCCTAGCGCCATTACAGGTAAGTTCATCGTGGCGAGTATTTCTATATCTCGGCAACAGCCATTTATTATTACGCCTTCCCAGCCATTATTTAGGGCACGCTCAGCCATAATATCGCCTATAAACGCAAAGCGTTTGCTCGCAAACCCGTTTATAACCAATACTTTACCTTCACCATTTTCATGCAATATATCGGCGGCAAAAGAGTTGTCTTCTGGGCAGGTAACGGTAACTACTTTGCCATAAAACGTGGTTTTTTTACCAAAGTGATAAAGGCCGCTGTCTGCTACTTGCACGTTATCGCGATGATCGTCAAATAAATCGGGTGTAGTAAAGGATGTCATGGGTTAAGTCTCACTTTGCTCAGGTATTTTAAGACCAATACCTTTTAAAATTATGTGGGCAATTGATTGCGTAATTTGTGCCACATCGGTTTCGTCGTACTCTAATTTGTTCATTACGAGTAAAACCTCAGCCTGAAAGTCGGCGTAATATTGCGTGGTAGACCAAATAGTAAAGAGCAAATGGTAGGGATCAACCTTATCCATTTTATCAGCGTCCATCCATGCTTGAAGTACATCAACCTTTTGTTTAACCCAAGGGCGGGTATTGGTTCTAAAGTAGTTTTGTAAATAGGGTGCACCGCGCAGTATTTCACTGGCAAATAAGCGAGATTGCATTGGCTGATTTACGGCCAGTATTACTTTGCTTTTAATATAGTTATAAAGCACGGTAGCTGGATCGTCGTTAATTGTGACGTTATCGAGCCCTAAGTTCCAATTAGCTATTATGCGGTCAATCACAGACTCGTACAGACCATCCTTACTTTTAAAGTAATACAAAATATTAGCTTTTGGCACCTGCGCTTCTTTAGCAACCATGCTCATACTTGCTCCGTCGTAACCTAATTGCGAAAACAATTGCTCGGCGGCATCTAAAATTAGTTTTTGGTTTTTCTCGCGTGTGACTTCTTTTTTATTTGGCTTTATTTGTGTGGTCATTATAAAGTTTGCGTGTTTAACGTATTGATTGATTGTAGCTTTACTGACCAAAAGGTCAATTACTAAAAAGGGTGAATGCTAAAAACAAATGAGAGGTTTAAGCTATTAACTTTAGGGTCTGTTGATCTTTGCGGATTAAAATTTGTTCAAACTAGGGGCTATTTAATCGCGGCGCGAGATTTGTAACCTAGTGGGCTAAGTAAAAACCGAGCAACAAAGAGTAAGTAGCCCCTAGGAAGAACCCTTTGGGCAGCGCCTGTTTGGCATTAATGCTACGTTATCGCCCATTAATGGGGAATAACCACACTATATAGGCTCTGCCTTGCCTAAATACCAAACAGACTGCTGCAAATTCAACCTTGAAAGAACAACAGACCCTTATTGTTTAATTAAATAATTACTGTTAGTTTAGTTTCAAATTTACGAGTAGTACTTTTGGATTGGCAAATGGATTTTATAAGCAAAAATAAATACACGCTTTATGGAGTCGCGGCCATATTACTGTGGAGTTGCTTAGTTGCATTACTACGGGATATTTCTGAGTTGTTTAGCCCCATTGGTGGTGCGGCGGCTATGTATTCTGTCAGTGCGATATTTTTAATTTTGGTTATGGGAGTGCCCAAGTTTAGTGGTTTTTCGAAACGTTACTTGGTAATAGGTACTTTATTATTTGTATCGTACGAAATTTGCTTGGCGCTTTCTATTGGTATGGCAAATAGCCGTCATCAGGCAATGGAAATGGCGGTTATTAATTATTTATGGCCCACGCTGACTATACTGCTCTCTATTATTATTGGTCGTAAAAAAGTAAGTTTCTGGGTTTACCCAAGCATGATCATTGCTTTTTTAGGCGTTGCTTGGTGTATTACGGGCGATCAAAAAATGTCGGTCGATACGCTTGTTACTAACTTTGCTGATAATCCTGCTACTTATTTAATGGCATTAGCTGCAGCGTTTATATGGGCTATTTATTGCGTAGTTACGCAAAAGCTGAGTAATGGTAAAAATGCTATTACGTTATTTTTTACTGTCACGGCAATGAGTTTGTGGGCGCAATATGGTTTTAGTAATGAAGCGCCATTAACGTTTTCACTGGGCTCAAGCATAACGTTGCTATTAGCTGGTGTAGTAGTGGGGAGCGGTTATGCACTGTGGAATCAAGCTATTATTGGCGGTAACTTAATGCTTTTGGGAACACTTTCGTACTTTACACCGGTGTTTTCTACTATTATTTCGGCGTTGTATTTATCTATTACGCTGAGTGCTTCGTTTTGGCAGGGGGTTGTACTGGTAACAGTGGGCTCGCTAATTTGCTACTTTGTAACGCGAGAAAAGCCTAAACAACCTCAAATAGCGTCTGCAACATAAGACTAATTTTATTAAAAATAAGCCCTATTATTTTAGGGCTTTTTGTTGCGTGCAGATTATTTTGCATTATTTACCTGCGCTAGTAACTCTATAACTTTTTGTTGACCAAATGTTTGTGCAAATTGCTCTGCTGTTTGACCGGCTTTGTTTTGATGCGCGTTGTCGCAATCAAGTGATACGAGTGTTTTAGCTATACTAAATTCACCTCTAAAAATAGCGGCCATTAGCGCTGTGTTGCCACGGTTATCTTCTAGACAGGCATTAGCGCCTAAGTGTAAAAGTGTGTTAACCGTGTTTTTATTACCATGGTAAGTAGCAATCATTAACGCGGTGTAGCCTTTATTGTTGTAGCTGTCGATAGGAATACCGGCATCTACAAATTGCTCTATTACAGCTGTGTCGTTTGTGCGTGCTGCGGCAAAGTAATAAGCAAATAAACTATCGTATTGAGTTTTTGCAGAATGTTGGGTTTCAGATTGAGTACTGGGTGTTTGTGTATCTGATGTATTTTGAGCGTAAACGCTACTGGTAAAGCTCAGAAATAGAGCGACTATAATTAATAAATTACGCATAACAATTGTCTCTTATAAAAGAGGAAGGGTTTATTCCTTCCTCATGATTGTGGTTTAAATAGCTATTTAGTTGGGACTAATTGCTTTTAACTAGTTGCCTATAAGTTAGCGGCTAGTTGTTTAACCATTTTAAGGTCGCCGTTTACAGCTTTAGTTAAGCGTGTACCGTACTCACTATCAGCTTTGTAAAAGTGGCTAAGCATTTTGTGTTTAACACTGCTGTTTTGCACTTTGCCTAAATCGCCTGCTAGGTTATTAATTAGGTTTGTACGTTCTTGCTTGCTAAAACCACGGTATATAACACCAGCTTGCGCGAAGTTTTGCTGCTTTTTAATCGCAGCTTGTTGTACAAAGCCTTTTAGCTCTGTGTTACTTCTACGTGCAATTGGGTTTTCAGCTACGTTTTCTTGGCTTGGCTGGTAGTTCACATTGCTTGTAGTGTTACCAATATTCATTGCGCCGTCTTGGTTGTAGTTAACCACTTCAACTTTTGCACGGTTAATTGGCAGTTGCTGGTGGTTAGCACCTAGGCGGTACATTTGTGTATCAGCGTAAGAAAACATACGACCTTGTAATAGTCTGTCTTCTGATGGCTCAATACCTGGAATAATGTTTGCCGGTGCCATTGCTACTTGTTCCGTAGATTGGAAGAAGTTAGTTGGCATACGGTTTAGGGTCATTGTTCCTACTTTAGTTTCTTTAATGTCTAACCACATTTTTGTTGCATCTAACGGGTTGTAATCAAAGTCATCAAGCTGCGATGGATCAAGCGTTTTAATGTACAGATCCCATTTAGGGAAATTGCCTTTGCCAATTTCGCTGTAAAGGTCGCGTGTTAAGTGTTGGAAGTCTTGGCTTTGCACTTTAGCTACTTCTTTTGCGTCAAGGTTATCAATACCTTGTTGGCTTACCCAATGAAACTTAACGTATTTAACATCGCCCGATTTGTTAATCATTTTGTATGCATGTACACCCCAACCGTCCATTTTACGAAGACTTGCTGGTGTACCGTAGTCGCTGTAAACCCACGTTAGCATTTGTGTAGAACCTGGTTCGTGCGAGAAAAAGTCAAATACGCGGTTAGGATCTTGAATATTATCAACCGGAGATGGTTTTAAAGAGTGAACCATGTCTGGAAATTTAATCGCATCGCGAATAAAGAACACCGGTAAGTTGTTACCTACTAAATCCCAGTTACCTTGGTCTGTGTAAAACTTAGTTGCAAAGCCACGTGGGTCACGCAGTGTTTCTGGGCTGCCTTTTGAGTGAATTACCGATGAAAAACGAACAAATACGTCTGTTTCTTTACCAGCTTTTGCAAACGGTGCTGCAATTGTTAAATCATCTAGCTCTTTTGATGCTACAAACACACCGTGTGCGCCAGTACCACGAGCATGCACAACACGCTCAGGAATACGCTCACGTGCAAAGCGTTGCAGTTTTTGAATTAGTTGCACGTCTTCTAGTAATACACTGCCACGTTCGCCAGCAGTAATTGAATTTTGGTTATCGCCAACAGCTGCGCCGTTATCTTTAGTAAGAGTTGTTGCTGCGCTTGCCGGTAATGCCATTGCAAGTGCCAGTGCAGTTAGTGTTAATTTTGTTTTGTTTATTTGAGTATTCATTGTCGACCTCATCTATTTAAAAGTGCCGGCAGTGGTGCAGGCTGTTAATCTGTTAACGATAGTATTAATTTTATTAACTTCGGTAAAACTGATTAATTAGATTGATGTAATTTGTAAAACAGATGAGATGAATTTGCAGATACACTTTTTACATTAATGTAATTTTTTTACTACGACCTTAGTCGCAATATGCTTTTATAAAATTTATTAAATACAAAGGTTTTTAGTTTTATCTGGCGGTATTTTCACCAAGCTGGTGCGTTTTATACTTACAGTGTGTTGACATATTCGCACAATAAAGGGAATATGCTCAACCAGTGAGCTTATGCCCATTACTGAGTTGCACTAAAAAGTTGCACAATATTAATCGCGCTTAACTCGTTATACTTAAATTAGCTAAACCAAACAGTGTTAATAAGGTGACAAGATGAATACTAATATTGAGCTAGTGATATTTGATTGTGATGGCGTTGTTATTGATAGCGAAATTTTAAGCGCACAAGTACTCATTAATATGCTTGTTGAAAAAGGCGTTGAGATTGACCGCGCTTATGTACAGCAACACTTTTTAGGCTGCAACTTTAAAACAGTAAGCCAAAAAATAGCGGATGCATTTAATGTCACTCTTCCTGAAAGCTTTGAAGGTGACTACCGCGAGGCACTATTAAACGAATTTGAAACCGGACTAACCACGACTGATGGTATAGAAGACGTACTTAACAATTTAGCTGTGCCTATTTGTATAGCTACAAGCAGTAGCCCAGCACGCACCGCAAAAGCGTTGAGCGTAGTGAGTTTAAGTAAGTACTTTAGCGATACGGTTTTTACCAGCAGCGAAGTTAAGCGTGGTAAACCGGCGCCTGATTTATTTTTACATGCAGCTAAGCAAATGGGTGTAAAGCCAGAGCATTGCTTAGTAATTGAAGACAGTAAAGCCGGCGTAAATGCAGGAATTGACGCCAATATGCAAGTACTGCATTACAGCGGTGGGCAACATATGCAAGGCTCTGTTAATCATGTACACAGTGCTTACCCAAATGTTGATCATTTAACGCATTGGCAAGATTTTTTTAGTGCATACCCTGCACTTAAAAAGCAGTAAACACGCAGCTTTTTAAATAAACAAAGTTTTAAACGCGATTTGCTCGCCTTACACACTGACAGGCAAGCAAACGCAAAATATAAATGTAGATGGTTTTGCTTTACTAAAAATAAAACAAAACATGGCAAAAGATCATGCGTTTATAAGCCAAATTATAAAAGGCAAAGTATGTAGGTACTATGCCAATCTGCTTAAATATAGAGTGATTTAACTTGTTAAATTATTCAAATAGTTATGCAGATTGGTATCAAATGCTTTGCTGTTAACAATAGGAAATACCATGGCAACGAGTCCACACACACAAACATTTAAAGATGTAAACGAAGAGCAACTTCCTGTTGCTAATAATAAGCTTCACGGCTGGAAGCATTTTGCAGGGCTATACGCCGGCGAACATGTTGCGGCTACTGAATTTGTTATTGGTGCAACGTTTGTTGCATTAGGCGCTTCAACCATCGACATTCTACTGGGTTTATTAATAGGTAACCTGTTAGCAATGTGTTCTTGGTGGCTGATTACTGCACCCATTGCAGTAGAAACCCGCTTAAGTTTATATAACTACTTAAACAAAATTGCTGGTAACTCAATGACCAAGCTCTATAACTGGGCTAACGTGGTTATTTTTAGTGTTATATCGGCCGCGATGATCACGGTATCCTCCACCGCCGTGCGGTTTTTGTTTGATATACCTGCGCAACTTGATTGGTATCCAAATAGCTTTTGGTTTGTAGCCATTGTTTTAGCTGTTGGCTCCATTGTTGTATTTGTTGCGATGTATGGCTTTTCTACGGTTGCTGACTTTTCAAAGCTGTGTGCGCCGTGGCTATTTGTTATATTTATTGCAGGCTCGTTTGCGTTATTCCCAGAGCTTTCAAATCACGTATTAGGTTCTACCTCTTTAACTAGCTTTAGCGACTTTATGACCATAGGTGACTCCTCCATATGGACGGGCACCAATGCCGATGGTGAAAAGGGCATTGGCCTATTAGAAGTGATTGGCTTTGCATGGGCTGCTAACTCAATAACTCACTTTGGTTTAATCGACATGGCTATTTTTAGATTTGCTAAACGCAAAAGCTATGGTTTGTTTTCTGGTGTGGGCATGTTTTTTGGTCATTACTTAGCGTGGATCTCTGCCGGTATTATGGGCGCAGGTGTTGCGGTATTACTTAAAACAACTATTTCATCACTTGATCCGGGCGATGTTGCATACCATGCATTAGGTTGGACTGGTTTTGTTATTGTAATTATTGCCGGTTGGACTACAGCTAACGCAAACCTTTACCGTGCAGGCCTTGCAGCGCAATCTATATTTGTTAATCAATCACGTGAACGCACCACCGCTATTGTAGGTGTTGTAACCGTAATTATTGCGTGTTTCCCGTTTGTATTTTCTCAAATGCTTCCGCTACTTACATACGCAGGCTTATTAGTTGTACCAGTAGGCGGCATTGTGTTTGCTGAGCATGTGTTATTTCCTAAAATTGGCCTAACACGTTACTGGGCTAAATATAAAAATATTACCCGCAGCGTACCGGCTATAGCATCTTGGGCGTTAGCACTTGTGTTTGGCTTTGGCTTAAACGCAATTGATGTAATGTCGTTTTACTACTTGTTTATTCCTACATGGATTTTCACCATTGTTGTTTACACGCTTTTAGCTAAAAAATACGGCGCTGGTGACGACTACACACAAGAAATTGCAGCAGAAAAACAAGAGCAACGTGATATTAAAGAATATCAAGCAGCTGAGGCTAAAGACATTCCAAAGCCAGTAATTGACAGCTCTGTATTTACAAAAGTACTTAACGCAGTTTCTACGGTTTCACTGGTTATTATTTTCATATTTGCCAGCCAAGTGATGTTTTTCAGTGAAACTATGAGTATGTACAGCGCTAATAAATCGCAATTCGAAATAGCCTGTTTTATTTGTACTGTTATTTATTTTGTTACTGCGTACTGGTCGTTAAAACGCCATAAAGTACTCAACACAGCATCGTAATACAGTATCGTAATTTATATTTTATTTTTGTTTAGTAAGGTCGCACCATGACGCAACATCAACACACTGACGCTCTAGTTACAGGGCTAAACCAACAAAGCTTGGCTCAATTACCAAGCCATGTTGATACACCAACCTACGACCGTAGCGCAGTTAAAGCCGGTATTGTTCATATTGGCGTGGGCGGTTTTCATCGTGCTCATCAAGCGGTATATGTTAACGAGCTTTTAAAAACCCCAGGCTCTGAGCAATGGGGCATATGTGGTGTTGGTCTTTTAGAGGGTAACCGTGGTCTGCGTGATATTTTAAAGCAGCAAGATTACCTTTATACGCTTACTGTTAGACACCCAGACGGTACAATAGATAACAAAGTAATTGGCTCAATGATCGACTTTTTGTTTGCTCCAGAGGACAAACAAGCGGTAATTAATAAGTTAGCGCACAGCGATACTAAAATTGTGTCGCTTACTATTACCGAAGGCGGCTACAACTTTAACCCTGCAACGGGTGAGTTTGATTACAGTAATCCAGATATTATTAACGACATTAATAACCCGAACGACCCAATTACAGCGTTTGGTTACATTACTGCTGCGTTAAAACTGCGTAAAGAGCAAGGTTTAGGCGCATTTACAGTGCAGTCGTGCGATAACATTCAGCACAACGGTAACGTAACACGCAAAATGCTTTTAGCCTTTGCTACAGAGCAAGACAAAAACCTAAGTGAGTGGATTGAGCAAAACGTATCGTTTCCAAATGCGATGGTTGACCGTATTACACCGGTATCTAAAAAGAGTGATATTGATTACGTGGTTGATGCATATGGTGTTAGCGACGAGTGGCCAATTACCTGTGAGTCGTTTACACAATGGGTAATAGAGGACACATTTAGTGACTCTCGTCCAAATTGGGATGTTGTTGGTGCACAGTTTGTTACTGATGTAACGCCTTATGAAACCATGAAAATACGTTTACTTAATGCAGGGCATTCTGTGCTTGGTTTATTAGGTTCAATCCATGGCTATGGCACTATTGACGAAACGGTATCGGATGAATTATTTGCCACATACCTACGTGCTTTTATGGATAAAGAAGTAACCCCAAATCTTGAACCACTTGAAGGCATTGACCTTGAAAGTTACAAAGATACGTTAATAGAGCGTTTTGCTAATCCTAATATTAAAGACAGCCTAGCGCGTATCTGTAGTGAAAGCTCAGCTAAACTGCCTAAGTTTTTAATTGCCACAATTAACGAAAACCTAGTACAAGGTCGCGATGTGTCACTGGCAACGCTTGTTATTGCAACTTGGTGTTTATACAGCGATAAAGGTTTAAGTGAAAACGGCGAAAAGCTTGAAATTCAAGATGCGATGCACAAAGAGCTTAATTCTTACGCGCAAGAGACTCAAACTAGCCCGATTGCATTTTTAAAGTTAACGAGCTTGTTTGGCAAGCTTGAGCATAACGAAACGTTTACTGCTGAATATAAAAAGTCGATTGCTGCGTTGTATGCACCTAATAGTAAAATTAAAGCCATTATGCAGGCTGTACTTGATCAAAAGAGTAACTAATTATGAGCATTTTAATTAATCATAAATCAGGCGAAAACGTAAGTGTTAGCTGCTTTGGCGAAGTGCTGTGGGATTGTTTTGATTCAGGTAAGCGCTTAGGTGGCGCGCCACTTAACATGTGTGTACGTATTAACTCACTAGGCATTAAAGCCGATATGATCAGCGCTGTTGGTAACGACGAGTTAGGCGCTGAGTTACTTGGCGAAATTACTAGCAAAGGCGTAAGCTGCGAATACATTGCTATCAATAGTGATAAAAAAACTAGCACGGTTGAGGTAACGCTCGACAGTGGTGGCTCTGCAAGTTATGAAATAGTGGCAGATACTGCGTGGGATAATATAGCGCTTACCGATGAGTTACTTAGTAAAGTTAAAAGTAGCGATGTATTTGTATTTGGCAGCCTAATTGGGCGAAGCGAAGCGTCTTTAGCAACGTTAAATCAACTCGTTGATGTAGCAAACTTTAAAGTATTTGACGTAAACCTACGTGCACCGCATTACAAGCTAGAAACACTTGTAGATTTAATGAATAAAGCAGACTTTATTAAATTAAACGATGAAGAGCTATACGAAATAGCAAAAGCGATGGGTTGTAAGTTTCATTCGCTTGAACAAAATTTAGCGTTTATAGCACAGCAAACAAATACCGATTACTTATGTGTAACTAAAGGCAGCCACGGTGCTTTATTAACAATCAAAGGCGAAAATTTTTATAATTCAGGTTATTTAATTAGCGTAATTGACACTGTTGGCGCAGGGGATTCGTTTTTAGGTTCGTTAATTTATCAGCTTTGTAGCAACGACGACGCGCAATATGCCGTTGACTTTGCATGTGCCGTTGGAGCAATGGTCGCCGAAAGTTCTGGTGCAACACCTACTTTAACGCATCAACAAATTAGTGAGTTTATGAACCCACTTTAAAAAAACATTGTGTGTGAAAGCGGTTATACGTAAAAGTTTAACCGCTTTTTTTGTGCCTAAAATAAGACATAGGCGATAAGTGAGTGTTAAGTGCGCAGGTTGCGTAAATAGTGGCTTATATCGATTATTGTATTAGCTAAACGTCTTATTGTTTGAGGGTTAAAGCTTTGTTATCGTTCGTCGATTATTCACGGATTGAAAAGGCGGGGCGACACACAATGCGCTCTATAACTAAAATACAAAAAGAGAAACGTGCTTTATGATCATCTTTTTTATCTGCCTCACTATTTTAATACTGGGCTATAAGTTTTACAGCCCATTTGTTGAAAAACAAGCCGGTTTGGATTCAACTGCTGACACACCACAAAAACGCTTTAGCGAAGGTGTTGATTACGTAGCTATTCACCCTGTACGAGCATTTTTAATTCAGTTTTTAAACATTGCTGGCGTAGGTCCAATATTTGGCCCAATTTTAGGTGCTTTATACGGACCAGTTGCACTAGTATGGATTGTACTTGGTAATGTTTTAGGTGGCGCTGTACACGACTTCTTCTCAGGTGTAATGAGTATAAAAGAAGACGGTAAAAGCCTACCAGAAATCGCAGGCCATTATTACAACGTCGTATTTAAAGGCTTTATGCTTGTATTTACTGCCATGCTACTGTTTTTTGTAGGTGTAGTATTTATTATGAGCCCTGCAGGTTTGCTAAGTAACCTTGATTTTTTTGAAGGTACAATACTGGCAAACAACACCTTTTGGGTACTTGCTATTTTAGCGTATTACTTTTTAGCTACCTTGCTACCAATTGATAAAATTATCACTAAGTTTTACCCAATTTTTGGTGCGCTAATGATTGTAATGACAGTGGCAATTGCTATTTCATTACTTATTAATGCGCCGCACTTACCTGTACCAAGTGACTTTTTAGCTTACTTTGAAGCTGATCACGCACATGACTTTTTAGAGCCAAACCCAGATGGATTACCAACATGGCCATTGTTATTTATAACAATTACCTGTGGTGCTATTAGTGGTTTTCACTCTACTCAAGCGCCTATTATTGCGCGCTGTTTAACTAACGAAAAATACGTACGTCCAGTTTATTACGGCGCTATGATGTGTGAAGGTATTGTAGGTTGTGTATGGGCACTTGCTGGTATTGCAGCGTTCCCAGATGGTTACGCAGGCTTAAAAGCATTGCTTGACCAAGGTGGTCCAGGCTTAGTTGTTAACCATGTAGCTAACAGTTACTTAGGCGTATTTGGCGGTATAATGGCAATTATTGCAGTAGCCGTATTCCCAATTACTTCTGGTGATACAGCGTTCCGCTCATTACGTTTAACTGTTGTTGATGCGTTTAATATTCCACAAAGCTTACGTAATCGCTTACTAGTGGCGGTGCCTATACTTGCTATAGCGTACTTTATGACGAAGCTCGATTTCTCATTAATTTGGCGCTACTTTGCATTTTCAAACATGCTGCTTTCTACAAGCGTATTATGGCTTGCCACTAAGTACTTGTTTGACCGTGGTACATTCCATTGGATTGCCAGTGTTCCTGCTGTTATAGCAACAGCGGTAACGGTTTCTTATATTGGCACTGCAGCAATTGGTCTTAACTTATCAAGCGATTTAGGTAAACCTATTGGCGCTGTAGTAACAGTGATTGGCTTAATTGTTTTAGCAATTGTGCACTCTAAGCATAAAGTTAAACCAACAGCGGTTTAATAATCACATAAGTTATTTCAAGCATTAAAAAAGCGAGCTATTGATAATCAATAGCTCGCTTTTTTTGTGTACTAAATTTAGGTATTACTGAGTTGCAAGTTCAAAGTAACTATTATCGTCGAGCGTTTTGCTTATCATCATAGCGCCCTCAAGCAGGCTCACTGTTTGAATAGCTGCTTGAGCGGGGTTAGGCTCACCATTAGTTAAGTGTGCAGCGCTAAGCCATGTTAGGTTTTGATTAAAAAAGCGTTTTACTTCAAGGCGTACTTTATCTGGAAGGCTATCGCTTTCGGCTCCTAGTAACCCACATAAACACATTTTTTTATCGGTTACTAATGCACGTCTAAAAAGCTGAGTGTACACATCAATAGGATTTTTACCGCTTGCTTTAAGCTCGCTTGGCTCGCCTAACGCAGCTAAAAAAGAATTAGTATATTGATGAGCAAGCTCAGCACCTAAATCGGCCTTAGTCGCAAAGTGATAGTGCACACTGGCGCTTTTAATGCCGACTTCGCAGGCTAGCTCTCTAAAACTAAAATTACTGTACCCGCCAAGTCGCACCTTGTTTTCAGCGGCTTTTAATAAAGCTTCTTTTTTACTCATTTTTAATATTTCCTATCTGCAGTAATACCAGTTTTATTAAAAACATGATCATTGTATCGCATTAAATAACTCACTAACTGCGTTAAAAATATTCATACAGAATAACTGCATATCATAATTTTCGCCTTGTTATTGCGCTATTTTCCTAGCGCAATAATGGATCACTTATTTAATGCAATTGGTACAGCAAAATTATCGACCAGTAGGTAGTTATTTACAAGCGTTTTTACTTTTAAGCAACCCCCTAATTTTATTATGAATTAAGTTAAATCCTATAAATCAGAAAAATTTAAACGTTGACTTAAATTTAGTTTAATATTATAAATTACCTATCGATAGGTAGATTCCGCCATTGGCTCACTTTTAAACAATAAAGATAGAGATTGCTATGAAAATTTATGATGTAGAAAACTTTCCAAATCCACTTCGTGTTCGTATCGCTTTAGCTGAAAAAAATGCCACTTCAAATGTTGAGTTTGTACCTGTTGATTTATTAAATGGTGAACACAGAACAAAAGCCTTTTTAGCTAAAAATCCATTAGCAGGTGTACCCGTATTAGAGCTAGATGACGGCACGTTTATATCAGAAAGTACCGCTATTACTGAGTATATTGATACCGCATTTGAAGGCCCATCTTTAATGGGTGAAACCGCAAAAGAGCGTGCAGTAATTAACATGATGCAAAAGCGTGCAGAATCTATGGTTCTTGACGCTGTGGCAACTTACTTTCATCATGCAACTGATGGCTTAGGTCCTGAGCTTGAAACATATCAAAATGTGGCTTGGGGTGAAAAACAAGGCGAAAAAGCGCGCCAAGGGTTTAGCTATTTTAATGATGTACTAGCGCAATCGGCGTTTGTTGGCGGCGAGCAGTTTAGTATTGCTGATATTACATTGTATGCTGGGATGGTATTTGCTGGATTTGCACAAATAGCAATCCCGAATGAGTTAACCCATTTAGTTGCATGGCAAGAAAAAGTAGCAAAACGCCCAAGTGTTGCAGCTTAATTAGGTTATTAGTTTAAAATTTAAGTGAAGTTACGCTTAGGAGCCAAATATGAAAATAGCTGCCGATTTTAGTAAACGAGTTGTGGTACATAGCGAATCACTTCCGTGGGTTGCATCGCCAATGGCGGGCGTTGATAGGCGAGCGCTCGATAGAGTGGGCGACGAAGTTGCTCGCGCAACGACCATTGTTCGTTATGCACCTGGGAGTGAATTTTCGCCGCATGTACATACAGGCGGTGAAGAGTTTGTTGTGCTTGAAGGGGTATTTCAAGATGAGCATGGTGACTTTGCGGCAGGTTCTTATATCCGTAATCCACCGCAATCAAAGCATAAGCCGGGGTCTGAAAATGGCTGCGTTATATTTGTAAAGTTATGGCAGTTTCAACCAGATGACCGAACGCACGTGCGTTTACAAACAAACTTGATGCAAAGTACGGTGCATCCTAGTTTTAAAAATGTTGCCGTAACCCCTTTATACAAAGACGACTTTGAAGAGGTAAGCTTGTTTCACTTTAAGCCCAACGCCTGCATGGTTATAAACGCAAAAGGCGGAGCTGAGCTGCTAGTACTTGAAGGCTCATTTGATGAGCAAGCAGATACCCTTATAAAAAACAGTTGGTTAAGAGTGCCTATTAATAGCTCCGTTAACGTTAAAGCGGGAAGTAATGGTGCAAAAGTATGGCTTAAAACGGGTCATTTGACTGACGTAGAAAACCAGATATCTCGCGTACAAAATGCGTAATTGAGTCGTTTATTTGAGACTATTTAATGATCTAGCTCAGGACTATTTATTGATTTAGTTCAGGACTAATTAATTTTAGAAGGTGTACTTTTACCACTCAGCCTATTTAAGGAGAGCAGTAATGGTACACACAACACATGGTTTATCGATTGGTCTTGAACGTGCAGGAAGAGAGTTTTTTTTAAAACTTAAAGCCGTTGGTACGCTTACTCACGACGACTACAAAATAATTACCCCAATGATAAACTCAGCTCTTGGCGAAGTTAAGCATCCAGTGGTGAATGCATTAATAGACGGTAGTGAACTTGAAGGTTGGGAATTACGTGCAGCGTGGGACGACCTCAAGCTAGGTGTTAAACACTCTGAAGAATTTAAAAAAGTAGCTATTTACGGTAATAAAGAGTGGCAAGCTCGAATGGCCAAAATCGGTAACTGGTTTATATCGGGTGAGGTTCAATACTTTGAAAATGCTACCGCAGCTATAGATTGGCTAGACGAATAATAAATCTCTTCTTTCAAAAAAATAGCGCTTACAAAGCGCTATTTCAACTCTTAAATAAAGGACTTATAGCGAACGTTTAATAGTTTTCGCTTATTGTTAAGTATCAATTTTATCAAAATACGTTACTAAGCTATCAATAAATGAACGAAGTGCAAGTGACTGATGTTTCCTAGAGCGGTAAATACCGTATATGCTCAAAGTTTGTGGTTTAAGGTGTGGTAGTAAATGTATTAACTTTCCATTATTTATATATTTCTGCGCAGCAAACTTAGGTTGTAGAGTTATTCCTTGATTATTAAGAGCAGCTTTTAACAGTAAGCTCGAATCATTAGCACTGAAGTTACCAGCAATCGCTACAGATACGGGTTTTTCAGGGTGTGAAAAATGCCACATACTTTTTTCAAACCGTGAATAGTTTAAACAGTTATGGCGACTCAAATCATCCGTAGTTATAGGCTTAGAGTTTTTTTCTAAATATTCTGGGCTTGCACATAATACTGAATGGCATTTCCCAAGTGGGCGAGCAATTATATTAGGATCTAAGTCATTGGTAATTCTAACTGCTAAATCTATTCGCTCTTCTACCAAATTTGTAACGTGATTACTAATTTGTACATCAATACTGACTTCGGGATGAGCGTGCAAGAATTGTTGCAACATATTTGGTAGTACATCATGTGCTAAAAAAGGCGAGCACGACAACCTAATTTGCCCGTTTAATCTGTTATTACTTTCTATTGGCGCACTGATGTTTTGGGCGATGGCAATGAGCTCTCGGCTATGATTAAGTACTTTTTCACCCTCTGACGTGAGTGTTATTTTTCTTGTTGACCGATGGAGTAGTTGGGTATTTGCCCCCTTTTCCATTTGATTCAAATACCGTGTAACCATAGATCTAGACATATCTAAAGCACGGGCAGCACCGGCTAGACTTTTCTGCTCTACAATTTTTATAAATACATCAGCTGCAATAATTCTATCCATTCACTTTGCCTATATGTTCGATTTATGCAACAGATAGTTGCATTCTGCCTAGTTTTTAATTCTTAAATTGCAACATACAATAGCCTCATCTTAACGAAATAACAAACAGGCTACTGAGAATGAAAAAAGTTAAACACGTATTAGCAGCAACAGCTTTATTAGCAAGCACATTAATGCAACCGGTATTAGCGCAAAGTGAATTAGTTGTTGATGTATATAACCCACAAGACAAAAGTATTTTTGCTGTTTCATCAAGCATTATAAGTGGTGATAACGAAGTGTTATTAGTGGATGCCCAATTTCAGCGTAATGATGCACAAGCATTGGTTGAAAAAATAAAAGCGAGCGGTAAAACATTAACAGCTGTTTATATTAGTCACAGCGACCCTGATTTTTACTTTGGTTTAGATGTAATTAAAGCTGCTTTTCCAAAAGCAAAGTTATTAGCGACTAAATCAACAGTAGAGAATATTAAACGCTCAATGCAAGGAAAGTTAAATTATTGGGGGCCTATTTTAAAGAGCAATGCACCTAAAGAACTTATTTTGCCAGAAGTAATGCTATCAAATAGCCTAACTATAGATGGGAAAGAAATTATTATTAAAAATTTACAGCATGATCCAAAGCATACTTACCTTTGGATCCCTTCTATAAAAACAGTGCTGGGTGGGGTTGTAGTATTTGATCAAATGCATGTGTGGTTGGCCGATTCGAGTACTGCTGCAGAGCGTCAAACTTGGCAGTCAACATTAGATAACATCGAGAATTTAAAACCACAGACTGTTATTCCAGGTCATTTTTTACAGGGCAGTAAACAAGACCTTTCTGGTGTGTCATTCATGAAAGGATACTTAAATAAAGCGGATAGCGCTGCAAAAAATGCAAAAAACTCAACTGAATTTGTAGAGATAATGACTCAAGCTTACCCTGATTTAGGTGCAAGAAGCATCTTAGAGTTGGGCTCAAAAGTGGTTATGGGTGAGATGCAATGGCACTAAGTGCCCTTGCGTTAAGCAATTATTTAGATAGGAAATATTAATGAAAAACGTAACGTTACATATAATTGTTGACCCTTTATGTGGTTGGACTTACGGCAGCGTGCCCTTGATCACCGCTGCTGAAAATATTGATGGTTTAATTGTAAAAGTACACAGTGGAGGTATGCTAACAGGTGATAATGTCAAACCTGTGACTCCTGCATGGCGTGAATTTGCACTTAAAAACGACAGTGTCATAGCGAAGAAAACCGGTCAGGTATTTGGTAGTAACTATACTGATGGGCTTTTAAAAACCAACGATATTATACTCAACTCGGCTCCGGCTATTACCGCTATATTGGCAGCGCAAGAGCTTGGTATATCAGGTGGGGAAATGCTTAATAGTATTCAACATGCTTATTATGCTCAGGGTAAAAACATTATGCAGCTGCATGTACTGACTGATATTGCATTGGAGCTGGGTTTAAACAAGGCCTTATTTGAAACCCACTTTAATGCGCTAGAAGGCGGTGCAACAGATCAACATATAGCACAAAGCCGAGGCTTATTGCACGATATTCATGGGCAAGGCTTTCCTAGTGCAGCATTTGAATTTAACACAGGTAAGTGGCAAAAAGCCGATATAGCCCATTATTATGGAAAAACTGAGCAGTGGGTTACCTACTTACAGCAATCAGTTGCGCTAGTATAGTGTGATGAAATTTCTAAATAATAAAGCTGTTTATATTACAGCTTTATTGAGCTTCCTTTTTATAGTGCAAGGGTGTGCAAAAATGAACAACATAGACATAATTAAAAGTACGTATGAAGGCAAAACATCACAAGAGAATGGGCAAAATTTAGTTGCTCATGCAAGTGATACTATTACTTGGAAAGAGGCTGACGGTTTTGCTTATGCTGGTACATACCATGGTATGAATGACATTACTGAACATGTTTTTCAAAAGCTTGCAAGCGAGTGGTATAACTACACGTTTACGCCACAAAACTACTTATCCCAAGATGATACTGTTGTAGTGTATGGCACGTACTCTGGTACTTATATTAAAACGGGTAAAAAAATGCAAGCTAGGGTCGCGCATATTTGGCAGCTTAAAAATCAAAAAATAACGCACTTTGAACAAATAGTGGATAGTAAAATGGTGTTTGATGCTATGCAGTAACTACGCGTTACTGCATATATTTGAACTTAAAAAACATTAGGTCTATTAAAGTACATCAGCCAGCACAGGTAATGCCGGAAATGCCCCTTTAGCTAAACACGCTTTAGAGCCACATTTAAGAGCAAAGTGCAGAGCGCCTTTTACGCTCGCTTTATCATTTAGTTTATCTGCTAGTGGTAAATCACTTCCTAAGTTATTTAAGTAGTATAAAACCCCCGCTATAAATGCATCACCTGCGCTTGTTGTATCTACGGCGTTTATTTTTGGTGCCGATTCGTTAAGTGTAAATGCGCTGTGGTAAACCGTGGCAGGCTCTGGTCCATCGGTTAAAAACACCAGTTTTACTCCGGTATTTAATAGCATTTGAATGTAATCATCGCTCGTTGTATCGCTATGCTGAGCTAAAAAATTAAGTTCGTCACGCGAGAGTTTTACTATGTCACAATAGGTGTAACAGGCTTTTACATTGCTTGCTATATCGTTTGTGTTTTCCCACAAGCTGTAGCGTAAATTCACATCAAAACTGACGAGCTTATTATTCGCTTTTGCAAGTTCTAGCGCTTTAACCGTTGTGTTGGCAATTGCTGATTCGGTTAATGTGTTTGAACAAAAGTGTAGTGTGCTTATTTCTTGCCAATTTATATGCGCTAAATGCGCCTGCGTTAATAGTACATCGGCTGTGTTATGGCGATAAAAGCCAAAACTACGCTCGCCGGTTTCATCAAGGCTTACTATAACCATGGCGGTTTGTGAGCCTGCAATGGTAAATAAATAGTCTGTATTTACATTGTATTGCGCTAATGCATTACTTAATTGATTGGCAAAATGATCGTCCCCTTTACCACCACAAAATGCAGCCTCTGCGCCGAGTTTTGCGTAGCCAACAGCTACATTGGCAGGCGCGCCACCTGGTATAGGTAAATAGGCTGAGTTATTAGCATCTTGTGGCAGCATATCAATTAATAGCTCGCCTAAGCACAGGAGTTTAGTCATTTGGAATATCCTAAAAAGCCTAGCAAGGCTAGGCTAAAAAACGTGAAGGGTGTTATTTATTCATACTTTAAAAGGCGCTACAGTGACTACTCACCGCAGCGCAATACACACATTTAGTTAAAAGCGTATTTTAAAGTTACCGACGTTGTGCGGCCGTTAATAGTACGGGCACGAATAATGTTATTTTCAGGTACTGAACCTTCTTCGGCTTCTGTAATACCTACTGTATCGAAGAGGTTATTCACATTAAGCGCAATATTAAGGTTTTCAGATAAGTCATAGCTTACAAAGCCATTTACCTGTGTGTAGCCGTCAAATTGTAGATCGTTATTATCTTGAGCGTATGCATCGGTAGTACCAATGAAACTTACCCCTGCAGCGCCTTTTTCATAGTTGTAACGTGCCATTAATGAGTAAATTAAATCGGCTTGACGACGTGGCGTATTACCTACAACATCTGGGTTAAGCGCATCTTTTGCTATTTCTGCATCGGTCCAAGTTAAATTACCGCGAAAATCCCATGCATCAATAAAGTAAGTAGATTCTATTTCAATCCCTTTTGCTTCGTATTCACGGTCAAAAAACGTTTGTGATGTTGCTTCAAAATTTTGCTCTTCAGTTTCGGCAAAAAACGCAGTAGCAAACACTGATAATGAATCAAAGCGCTTTTTAACACCAAACTCAAACTGGTTTACTTCATCAACAGCGTCTTCTTTTGCAACAGAGCCGTCGGCGCGTACTTTACCAAATAAAAGACGGTCAGCATTTGCACGCCCACCTTTACTAATACGTGCAAACGTAGCAAGGCTTGGGTCAATTTGATAATTAGCACCAATTGAATAAGAAGAATAGTTCCAGTCATAGTTTACTGGACTTGCGTTGGCAATATCAATACCTGCAACGTTTTGCTCAGGGATTGATATTTCTCCGTCGCGGTTCATATCTACAGTTGATGTTACGGCACCTGCATAGTTACCGCGAGCTTCGCCACTGTCGTAACGGGCACTTGCATCAATGCTTACGTCGCCTAATTTAGTAGAGAATGCAACGTATGGTGCACGGGTGTCGTACTCTGTGTCGTAATCACGTTGGCAACAGTTTCCCCAGTAAGGTGTGCCATATGCATATAAACCATTTTCTGAAAATTCAGTACCGTCAGCTGCAGTAACATTTAATAATGCAGCATTGTCGCCTTTAAGCTCCATAAGGTATGAATTCCATAACCACGACATAGCAATGTTTTGTGTTGACGCGTAATAACCAAAGGTAATGCTGGTGTCATCATCAAACGATTTAGTTAGTTTAAAGTCGTTAACTAATGAATCGAAGTCGTTCATTGTTACGTCAAACGTATGAATTCGCATAGCAAGGTCGTCGTTAAATGCAGCGCCCGTGTTTGCGTTACTGAGTGTTGCGCCTACACCACCAATGCTCTGTGCAATAGATGATGCGCTGCCAACCTCTGCAGGAATAAGCGAGTTAAAGTTGCCGCTTATTGATGATTTACGAAAACGGTTTTCGATACGCCAATCGTTATCTAAATCAAATACAGCTTCAAAACCAACAGAGTCAACCTTTGGATTCATACCATCGCGAATATCGCCGCTACTGATTTGGTTTTCACCATTTAAACGTACTGTTTTAGTAAATAACGCTGAGTGAGGTGTGTCTGATTGCGCATCAAAGCCAGCAATAGAGTCACCATTTGAGTACATTGGCATAGGAAGGTAGCCAACACTCTTATCGTCTAAGTGTTTGTAATAAAGGCGAACGTAACCGTTGTCGAAATCTTTAGTAAGATTAGCTTTTATTTGGCCACCTTTATTAGACGTGTAACCTGTTTCGCGCGGGCCTTCGCCTTGTCGAACAAAGCCACCAACATGAAAACGCACGCTATCGGTTAAGTAAGTGCCGTATTCAAAGTCTGTACGAACGCTGTCGTAATCTAAGCCAAGTGTTGTAGATACACTGCCAGATTCGTTTTCGCCATTTTTAGAGATAAAGTTAATAATGCCACCAGGTGCATTACTTGCGGCAGTAGATGCTGAGCCACCACGAATCGATTCGATAGTTTGCACAGTGTTATCTAATCGCATAAAAATATCTGAATTACCAAAAGCGATATCACCGTATTGCAGTACAGGTAAACCATCTTCTTGTAATTGTAAAAATTTTGCACCGCCTGAAGCAACTGGCAGGCCACGAACAGCAATATTTGCATTACCTTCGCCACCTGTCGATTCTGCTCGGATACCAGGAATGATTCTAAAAGCCTCGGCTGTTGAGCGAGGAGTAGACACCTGAACTTGTTCAAGTGATACGCTACTAACTGAAACGCTTGAAGCCATGATTGTTGTTCGACGTGGTACGCCGGTTACAACTATTGTTTCAAGACCTTTGTTTTGTGATGCTTCAGGTTTTGCTTGGTCTGTTTCTTGTGCGTTAACGCCTTGACTTACGGCAAGTGCTAAAGCGCTGAGTAAATATAAAGGTGTATTGTGTGTTGTCATGTGAACGCCTCGTTGTGTTGATCCCAGTAGGATTTGTTATTTTCACTTAATCGATTAAGTAAAAATAACAAATATTTTACAATAAGCAAATTATTTTGTGTTTAATTTGCTCTTTTATTATTCATATGTTGATTTTAAAAGTATTTTTTATTGTATTGAGATACAAATTTATTAAGCTGTTGGGTTATTTTCTTGTAAAGCACTCATTGATGGGTCGCGTAAATAATTGAACAACATAGCTACAAATAAAATCACGGCAAACCCTGTTGCTAAGTAAAAGCCATAGCGCACATGGCCAAAGTAATCGCTGATCATACCCATAAATAAAGGAGCTAAAGCAGCCGATAATGCGGTAAAAAATAATATAACGCCGGCTACGGCTCCATGGCGCTCAGCAGGAAAACACGATATACCTTTAGAGTTTAAAGTTGGATAAACCATAGACATAAATAAACCTGAAAGAGGTAGTAACCCTACAGCCCAGTCAACGCCACCAATAAGTGTACCCACATAACAAAGCGCAATACCTAAGCTTAAATAAGCCATAACACCTTGCCAGCTATAACGATTTAGTAACCATACGGCAATAAAACGACCTGCAGCACGTAGTATAAAAAATATAGTAAGTGCATAAGTGGCAAGGAGTGGCCAAGAGCCTGTGTAGTCCTTTAATAGCGTTGGCATCCATACATAAATAGCCACTTCAGTCGCTACATAAAGTGCAATAGCTAAAGAAAAGCCAAGTGCATAAGGGTTTTTTACCATTTTCATGGTCGTGGCCAAAGAGGCTGGCTTTTCAGTTGTTTTAACTACGTCAGGGTAGTCTGCGCGCCATGCTAATAAAGCAAGGATTAAACACATTACGCCCGCGGTAATATACAGGTATGTCCAACTAACGTTTTGCACTAATAAAACACCAACTAGGGCAGGGCCTACAATAGCGCCAATGCCAAAAAAGCCCTCAACCTTGTTCATAGTTTTAGTATGGTCGTCGTTACTATGTGAAATATCGCCAAGCAATGCCAGTGCGCCGGTTTTAAATAAACCAATGGCCAGGCCTATGCAGCAAAGCAATACTAAAAAGAAAGTAAAACTGGTGCTAAATGCAAATAAAAAACAACTCGCGGAAAATATTAATAGACCTAGCATAATGGTTTTTTTACGGCCAAGGCTGTCAGCTAAAAAGCCTAAAAATAATCCACTAAAGGCAATGAGTGCCATAGGAGCGTAATGAAATGCACTAGCTTGAGTCATGCTCAAACCGAAATCTTTTATAAGTTCGGGGATTATCATGCCGACTGCGTCAGAGGTCATGGCAAACATAAAAAACATCATGTATGTAAGCCAGCGTATTTGTTGCAGTGGGTCGCTGCTTACGTGAGTGTGTGATTTTGTCATGTGTTTATTCCTCGTTAAATTCTCTATTAATACTTCGTAAGTCAGTCAGTTGCTTACTGTAGTATTACGTGAGACACGAAATTTGTATGTAAAATTATTAAAAATTACTTGTAAATTCTTACTCGCTAGTTAAAGATATATCTTAATCGATTAAGTTTCAACACGGTAATCACACAATGATGAAGAATAAAGTTCAATTGATCACATATGCTGATCGAATCACTGGCCAAAATATAGGCGCGCTAACCACACTTTTAAACGGCCCTTTAAAAGGCGTATTTGGTGGTGTGCACTTATTGCCATTTTACAATCCTATTGATGGCAGCGATGCTGGCTTTGACCCTATTGATCATAGTGAAGTTGATTCTAGAATAGGCACTTGGGAAGACATACAAGTATTAGGTAAAGATCTCGACTTAATGGCTGACCTAATTGTTAACCATGTATCGGCGCAGTCTTTTCAGTTTCAAGATGTATTAGCTAAAGGTAAGCAATCAGAATTTTGGGATTTGTTTTTAACCAAAGATGATGTATTTCCAAATGGTATGAGCGAAGCTGAGCAAAAAGCAATTTACCGCCCACGCCCAGGTAGTTGCTTTACGCCAATGCAGTGCGGCGACGGCCAAACGTACGACTTTTGGACCACTTTTACCGATAACCAAATTGATATAAACGTAAAAGTAGAAGCCGGTGTTGCGTATTTAAATAACGTACTTACTAAATTTTCGGCTAACAATGTAAATATTATTCGTTTAGATGCGGCGGGTTACGCCATTAAGCAAGCTGGCACTAACTGCTTTATGCTTGATGAAACGTTTGGCTACCTAGATAACTTATCTAAGCAAGCAAACGATTTAGGCATGGAAACCATTGCAGAAATTCATAGCCATTATCAAACTCAGGTAGAAGTGGCAAAACGCGTAAATATGGTTTACGACTTTGCGTTACCACCGCTTATTTTACACAGCTTATTTAACAACGATGTAGATGCACTACTCAAATGGTTACAAATTTCGCCACGTAATTGCTTAACCGTACTTGATACACACGACGGTATTGGCATTATTGACGCAGGTCCAATGGGCGACAAACCAGGGCTATTAAATGCACAGCAGATTGATAACCTAGTAGAAACTATGCACGCCAACAGCAACAACCAAAGCCGCCAAGCTACGGGCGCTGCAGCGAGTAATGTCGACTTATATCAAGTTAACTGTACGTACTACAACGCATTAGGTGCTAAAGACTTTGATTACTTACTGTCGCGTGCAATTCAATTTTTTGCTCCAGGTGTACCACAAGTGTATTACGGCGGCTTATTTGCCTGTGAAAATGATATGGAGCTATTAGCTAATACAAATGTTGGCCGTGATATTAACCGCCCATATTTAGATGCAAATATAATCGACAAAGCCTTAAATAAGCCTGTAGTAAAAGGTTTAATTGAATTAATTAAAATTCGCAATTCACACCCTGCATTTGCAGGTGAATTTAGCGCCCAAGGTGAAGGCAGTATGTGTTGTTTATCGTGGCAACTAGATGAGCAAACTATTTCACTTACTGTTGATTTTAAATTACGCCATGCACTTATTACGCAGGTAAATGGTGATGAAGAAACAACGATTAACTTAAATTCATTTTTAGCTTAATGTTATAAAAGTAATTTACAAACGCCATGTAAAGCAAAAGCCAAGCTTAAGTAGCTTGGCTTTTTAACACATAAAACTATTACAAGGTTTGTAAGCTAACTACTCGCACCAATCTCTAATTCGTAACTGACTTCCTGAGTTTTTTCTTCTTTAGAAATAAATAATTCAGCGGCTATAACGCCTTTTTCTTGGCTGTTTTGATGAATGGTGGTGAGGCGAGGCACAAACCGGGCTGCTTCATCAATACCATCAAAGCCCACAATACGCAGTTCTTCACCTATTTTTATGCCTTGTTTTATTGCTTCTCGCATTGTGGCAAGGGCAATTAAATCACTCATACAAATAATAACGTTAGGGCGAGGGGAGGCACTTAAAACCTCTTTAGCAGCAATATTAGCAAAACGCTCGCTGCTTTCAGGAATGTTCCAAATACGATCGTCAGCCACCGTAATATTTGCCTCGCTTAAAGCGCGTTGATAACCACGTAAACGTTGATGCGAAATAGATTGTCCGGTTTCAAATTCGTGATGCTCATACACGCGGCATAATACGTTTTCATCAAGTAACCTAAGCCCTAATATAGCCACTTTATCGTTTTGATTATGTAGTACGTGTTTAGCAATTTCGTAACTTGCTTGCTCGTTATTAATATTTACAGAGGCATTGCGAGCAATATCAAAATCAATTGTCACTACATGTTTAGACACTGTTTTTAACTGCTCTACTAACGCGTTATTACGAGGGCGGCCATAACAAATAAAGCCATCTACAAAGTCGACCACGTTGTTAAGGTTATCGCTATTACCTGAAAACAATAAAACATTAATGCCATTTTTTTCAAGCACCGAGGTAACACCGCGCATAAAGCTGCTAGCTACAGGGTCCGACACCATGTATTCCACACTATCGGGCAGCACTAAAGCGACAATATTAAATGTGCCGTTACGCAATGATTGCGCGGCCTTATTAGGCCCGTAATAGCCCAAAGTTTTACACGCTGCAAGAATATCGTCTCGGCGTTTAGCCGATAGCTGATCAGGGCGATTAAACGCATTAGATACTGTCGCGTTAGAAACACCTAACTCTTTAGCAATACTTTTTAGGGTCCAGCGGGTTTGCTTACTCATACCAATTCTTTACTCAATACTCATGTTAATAAACTAACATATTCAGGGCGTTAGCAAAGTAAAAAAATAAGATTTTAGGGCTAATGTCGGCATTCTTTAGGCGCAATGCCAAAGGTTTGTTTAAATAGGCGACTAAAGTGGCTCGCGCTATTAAATCCAACATCAAAGCACACTTGGCTAATTGCATGGCCTTGTAGTAATTGAGTACGCGCTTTTTTTAGTCTTAACTGTTGCTGCCAAAGGGCTGGGGTAGTGCCAAATGCGAGTTTAAATTGATGATAAAACTTACTTCGGCTCATACATGCTATTTTGCATAAGGTATTTATGTCGAGCGTTTCACTTAAGTGTTCTTCAATATAAAGCAGGGCATCGCTCACTTTTGTTTTAAGGCGTGGCTTATCGCAGCTAGCTAGCAATAGCTCGCGGCTTTGTTGTTGTAATAAACGGGTGATCAATTCGTTCAACGACAAATCAATCAAGTAATGTCGCTGTGCGCCTTGCTCACTAAATAAATGCACCATGCGCTCTAATAATTGCTGCGTTTGAATATTATGTTGGGTATGCACTAACTGAGGTACATATTCAAATAAGCCATCGTGTGCAAAATTTTGCTGCATGTTTAGTGCATTCGCCACGCTCGTTATTTTATCTGTGCTAATTTCAATGGCTAAACAGGTGGTTGGGGCGTGCATTGATGCTTGTGGAAAATCAATTAAAACACCTTGCTCTGGCGCTAATACAAACGACTCGTGTGGTAAAAATACTTTATGGTATTGGCTCCTTTCTACGTGCATTACCTTTTTGCCGCTTAGCATGGCACAAAACAGCAGCTCGTTTGAGTGCAGTGCTACCTTTTGCGCGCTTTGATACGTGTCGTAAATACTCAACTCACTGCTATCTGCAGCGAATGTGACTTTATTTTCTATTAATACATCAAGTTGTTGGCGTTTTTTGTTTAACTGAGATGTGTGCATATCAATCCTTTAGGTTTTATTAGTTTGGACTCACAGACAACTTTTGTGGACAGCTAATCAAGTTTTTAGGTACTTGTTAGTTTAATGTCAATCAACATTGATTAAATATAAAGCATTTTGTTTTATATAAATGTTCGACCTTTAGCTAACAACAATAAAGAGAGCACACACATGATATATGCAAATCCAGGTAGCGATGGCGCACTCGTAAACTTTAAACAACAATACGGGAACTACATTGGCGGAGAGTGGGTGAAGCCAGTAAATGGCCAATACTTTGATAATATAAGCCCAGTAAACGGTAAGGTATTTTGCCAAATACCGCGTTCAGACAAAGACGACATAGAGCTGGCTCTCGATAAAGCGCATGCAGTGCGAGAGCAATGGGGCACAACGTCGGTGACCGACCGAAGTAACATACTGCTAAAAATAGCCGACCGAATTGAGCAAAACCTAGAGTTACTAGCTGTTGCCGAAACATGGGATAACGGTAAAGCAATTCGTGAAACACTCGCTGCTGATATTCCGCTAGCGGCAGATCACTTTCGCTACTTTGCAGGGTGCCTACGATCGCAAGACGGCACTATAGGTGAAATAGACGCAACCACCGTTGCGTATCATTTTCACGAGCCACTAGGTGTGGTTGGGCAAATTATTCCGTGGAATTTCCCTATTTTAATGGCCGCCTGGAAACTAGCGCCAGCACTTGCTGCAGGTAACTGTGTAATTTTAAAACCGGCTGAGCAAACACCAGCTTCTATTTTAGTTTTAATGGAGATAATTGGCGATTTACTCCCTGCGGGCGTATTAAATATAGTAAACGGCTTTGGTAAAGAAGCGGGTGAAGCACTGGCAACAAGCAAGCGTATCGCTAAAATTGCATTTACGGGTTCAACGCCTGTGGGCTCACATATTTTGAAATGCGCTGCTGAAAATATTATTCCTTCAACGGTCGAGCTCGGTGGTAAATCGCCCAATATATTTTTTAATGATGTAATGGAAAAAGACGATGCTTTTTTATCAAAAGCTATAGAAGGCGCCGTACTTGCTTACTTTAACCAGGGCGAAGTATGTACCTGTCCATCAAGATTATTTATTCAAGAAGATATATACGAGCAGTTTATTGAGCGGATACTCGAACGTACCCAACAAATTAAACGCGGCAATCCACTCGACAGCGAAACCATGGTGGGCGCTCAAGCTTCAAAAGCACAGTTTGATAAAATACTTAGTTACATAGACATAGGCAAAAAAGAAGGCGCTGAAGTACTCACCGGCGGCAACGTAGAGCAGCTAAATGACGATTTAAACGGCGGTTATTACATACAACCTACACTGCTTAAAGGTACAAACGACATGCGTGTATTCCAAGAAGAGATTTTTGGCCCTGTTATTTCTATGTCGACCTTTAAAGATGAAGCCGAAGCACTTGAACTTGCCAACAGCTCAGAATTTGGCTTAGGCGCAGGGGTGTGGAGTAGAAACATGAACCGTGCTTATCGCATGGGTCGTAAAATAGAAGCAGGGCGAGTGTGGACCAACTGCTATCACATGTACCCAGCACATGCTGCATTCGGTGGTTATAAAAAATCAGGAATAGGGCGCGAAACGCACAAACTGGCACTTGATCACTACCAACAAACTAAAAATTTATTAGTGAGCTACAGCGAAGACCCGCTCGGCTTTTTCTAATAAAGCAATTCAAACTTAAACACAACAACCATTAAGTAATGAGGGCGCTGCATATTTGCAGCGCTTTTATTCACATTGCTCACAACGCTACTTTAAGCGTGTTGTAATATATAAGTACAATACCAGCCGGGTTCAAAACGTTAAAACCTAAGCGTTTTAATAACTCATTACCTGCGTTAAAAACGATTTTACGATATTAACTTTTTATAAAAGTTGCTCTAAAAATGTGCAGTGATTTATGCATTGTCGGATATTACTGCTCTCCCCCATTTTGGTGTGTTACAGCATTAACGGAGATTTCTTTGTAGTTAACTAATTGTTTACAGGTGGTTATTTGCTGGCTAAGATAAATGCATTGTAATATAGGGACATTTGTCGGTTTATAAAACGACAAATGTCGTAGACAAAGTTGTTATATTTTAAGGAAACAAATTTGAATTCTGAAAACAGTGAGCTTCTCTATCCGATTGAGTCTAGAAAAGATGGAAATAAAATCATCTATGATGTTATCGATGTAGATGGAAAAGTTATGAAATCGTTTAGCACCAAGGATGAAGCTAAATCTTACTCGATAAAGCAGCAAGATATCGCTCAAAAAAATGAAATAGAGCGTATTGAAGAATTTATCAAAGGAAAGACGGACTCAAAAAAACAGGTTAAAAAAAGCCGCTCAGAGAAGCTTGGTAAAAAAATATAACAATCACTTTAAGCCGCTCGCAGGCTCGCTGGGACAGTAACGCATGGGCTCTGTCGCTTCGCTCGGATTCTAGCCCATGCGTTACTGCCCCTTATGTGGGTGTTAGGCAATACAATCTGGAGAGCACTGGATGCCGGAAAATAAAATAGCCAGAAAGGAAAGCGAAATATTTAAAGAACTAGAAGTTCTTTGCCAATCTACCGGTTACATCCACGCAATCGCATATTTCTGTTTTCGAGATAACACCATCAGATACGCTGATGAAGTGAAGCCTGAAGATGTATTGCAACAATTCTCAATGGAGCGTTTGGTAAGAACAGAAATATCTACACTAATTGGACTGGCAAGTAAAAAGAATATAGATGCAACAATACCTTCGCCAGAAGTGATGCAAGAATATATTAGCGGAACAGATGCTTTACTTCAGGAGTTGCATCATTCCATGATGCCACCAATGCAAGAGATATTTGACCCAAATAAAATTGGTGATGCTGACTTTAACCCTTTCAATTCTGGCGCTGTATTAAGAGAGTCAATTTTTTATGGGGGTGAATCAGCATACCACTTTCAGTATAGAGATCTAGCTGAAGATAAGTACAGAAAAGATAACGCATGGCTAATTGAAAACAAAGGCTATTCACTTGAGCAAGTCATGTCTGTTGTATCAGCAATTCAGGTGTTGCAGAACGACAAGATTAATGATGCTCTTGTTGGTTTAGCAAATAAACATCCAAACGAATGGACTTTCTTTGAAGCTTATACCTTTTCCTTGAGAGAAATAGCCGCTAAGTCCGGATTGGATGTTGAGGCTTGTAGGTGTGTTATTGAATCTTTTGTTTCGCCAATTGAACAAAACGACTTCATATCCTTAGATGACTTTAATCCAATAAATGCCTATCCAATAATAAAGCTTGAAGAAGATAAATACTTACTGTTTCAAAATTACAGTTTGGTAGAAGCGTTATACGAAACGCCGTTTTTTTGGTTCAATTCGGATGCGGCGTACAGAAGTATTGCGATGGGACATCGCGGCGAATTTACAGAAGAATTTTCAAGCAGAAGGCTTGTGCGAGTTTTCGGAGAAAAACGAGTTTTTCAGAATGTTGATATTGTTGATGCGAAGCGCAATAAAGTTGGTGAAATAGACGTTCTTGTAGTGTTTGCAAATAGAGCAATAGTATTGCAGGCAAAGTCAAAGAAACTGACTATAGCTGCCCGCAAAGGGAACGACTTATCTCTAAAAGATGACTTTAAAAAAGCCGTTCAAGATGCATATGACCAAGCCTTTTCATGTTCAAATTATTTATCTGACAATAACTATAAGCTCTTAGACGAAAAGGGTAATGAAATAACCATCAGAAGAGAATTTAAAGAAATCTACCCCTTCTGCGTGGTATCTGATCATTATCCCGCTTTGTCATTTCAAGCTAGGCAGTTCCTCAAGCAAAATCCTACCGATTTGATTAAACCAGCATTTGTGATGGATGTTTTCTTCTTGGATGTTGCAACAGAGATGCTAAGGTCTCCTTTGCACTTCCTAAGCTACGTCAACAGAAGAACGCTGTATGGCGATAAAATATTATCCACTCACGAGCTAACGATCTTGTCATACCATCTAAAACAAAATCTCTGGATGGATGGTGAATACACAATGATGCAGCTAGGAGATGACATTTGCGCTGACTTAGATCTTGCAATGATGACGAGACGAGATGGCATTCCTGGCAGTGAGACTCCAGATGGGATATTAACAAAGTACGAAGGAACGCACTTCGACAGATTGGTTAAAGACATTGAATTGCGTGAACATTCAGGCACTGTAGATTTCGGTTTTATGCTGTTGACACTTAGTGGCGACACAATCGAAATGATTAATGACGGAATATCGAAGTTAGTTGAATTGGGGAAAAAAGATGGTAAACATCATGATTTAACACTTGGCATAAGTGAAGGAAGTACGGGGCTTACTATTCACTGCAACAATGACTCAGATTCCGAGGCTGCGAAGCGGTTAGATCGTCATTGTGAGGTCAGGAAATATGAGCAGAAGGCTGACCAATGGTTCGGTGTATGCATTGGCACCAGTTCCCAAAGGTTGAGATTTGGTGTTAGTAAAGAGTTTAAATGGGAACAGTCTGATGAAATGGACAAGGCGACTAAGGGTCTTCCTAAGCCTCAGTCATTGAAAGGAAAAAGTAAGGTTAATTTTAACACAGTAACTAGAAAATCTAAGAAGATTGGGCGTAATGAAAAGTGCCCATGTGGTACTGGGAAAAAACACAAGAAGTGCTGCTTAAAATAGGGAGCTTGCCCCGACTATGCCTAACAAAAAGCTGCACGCGGATAAATTACTCGCTACGCTCCCAATTTACCGGTGAGCTTGGCGTTGAGGCTGTAGAAGAATTAACAAGATGTAGAAGAATTAACAATAAACCCATCCAAACTTTGCGTTTTTTGATGCCCAGATTCTAATGGGTTAAATAAAGTAGGTGTCATCATAATTTGCTTTTTAGGTACAAACTAATTGCCTTAAAGCATAAAGCTATATAACTTACTAAAGTGAATACATTTTATTGACGTACATTAATTAGCAGGAACGCCGAATGAACAATAAAATACTCAAATCATCTACCGCTACGTATCAAAGTGGTGTTGCAAAAGCCGATGGTAAATTTTATGTAACGCAAGGTGAAGTACGTTTTGAGCCATACAATGAAAGTGCTGGTTTAGGGCCTTATACTTTTACACGAAGCGCAATCGTAAAAATTGAAAAGTCAGCAGGGACAGGCGCAGGCATTTTACCACTAACAAGCGATGCCATAACAATCACTTTAGATAATGAAGATACTTATGACTTTATTTTAGCAAACCCCGATGAATGGATTCGTCTACTCAAGCATTAAGCAATCTCTAGAGCTGGCATTTAGGTAAAAATAAACGAAGCACCCATCTTAACTTTGCAGTTTAGTAAAATATGCATTAGATTTTTGCCTAAAAAATAGACTAGTTGTTTTGTGGTAATTGCAATTAGGCTTGGTTAAAACAAAATACAATCACTGTATTATGCGCTACATGGGGCAGGAGACTTTTACCAACCCGATGTGGCATATAACGGCATTGATTGGACAACTGATGTATTGCTTGAGCAAATAAAAACGTTATAAAAAAAGCCGCTTGTTGAAACAAGCGGCTTAACTATTCTAACTAGGGAATAGTTTAAAACGTGTAACGGGCACCAATTGAGTAGCGTGGGCCGTACTGATTAGCAAATAAAAACTGCTCTTCGTAACGGCCGTAGCCTTCTTCGGTGGCATTATTTAAGTTTATGCCATCAAAAAATACGGTTACGTTTTCGTTTACATCGTAGTTTACGCTCATATCCCACTGGCCATACGCTTTAGCATATTGCGGAGGCGCATCAGCTGAACCTTGTGCTTGGCCAACACCAATTAGGTATGAGTCGCGCCATGCGTAAGTAATTTTAACAGATAGGCCATCTTTTTCGTAAAAGCCTTGGAAGTTAGCTGAGTCACTTAAGCCTGTAAGCGGTGCTTGTTGATCAAGGCTTTCGCTATCAAATTCAACGTCGCCATCTACAAATGTCGCGTTAACACCTACACCAAAACCGGTTTCACCAATTAAGTGCTGAACAGCTACTTCAAAACCATCTACCGATTTACTGTCGGTGTTTTGTGGTTGGCTAATATTCCATGTAATTAGCGGATCGTCGCTGTTTGGTTCAATAACGCCATTTGCATTGCCGTAACCGCTGGCAATCATTTGTGCAAAAATAGCGTCGGTTGTTGCTTGCTCACCACGTGATTCAATATCGCTTACGGCTTGTAAGTAACGAGGGCCGTTTAAAATATCGTGCAAGCCATCAATAGTGGTTTGCGTAATGGTGGTTTGAATAAAGTTATCAACATCTTTTTTAAAGTATCCAACAGACGCGTAGCTACCTTCTGCGTAGTAATACTCAAGTGATAAATCAAGGTTTGTTGATTCAAACGGCAATAAGTTTGTATTACCTTGGCTACCTGTACGAGAACCCGGTTTTGGGCTGCCTGTTAAACTACGGCCACCGGCTAAATTACCTAGTGGTGCACGCGACATTGTTTTACCCCAAGATACGCGAGCTACTACGTCTTCAGTTAAATCAACACTTACGTCGATTGAAGGTAGTAAAACATCGTAATCACCTTGTTGTTCTAAGAAGTTATCATCGCCGCCCGCAGCGTATTGCATGATCCACTCAGAAGCGCTGATCCAATTAACTTGATCTTCAACGCGTTGACGTACAGTACTGGTTACATCTGTTTGCTCATAGCGTAGGCCTGCATTTACTTTTACGTAGTAGTTACTTACGTCAAATTCCCAGCTTGATTGAACATAAAAGCTATTAGTGATTTCTTCTACGTAGCTTTCGCTGTCAATACCATCCATATATGCATTTGCGGCGTATGCATCGCCGCCTGTTACATCTGCTGTTAAGTAAGCAATTTGGCGCGCAACAGCTTCGTCAAAATCGTAGGTATAGTAGTAACCAGGTTGTAAGTCACTGCCGCCCCCTTCAAATTGATCTAAAAGGCCCGATGTATCGTGACGGGTAAACATGCCGTCTGGGAATATTTCTGTATATGATGGGTTAAAGCCTGGACCACCTACTAAACCACTCCACGCGGTGTAACCACCGGTGTTTTGTTCTGTACGTGATGCGCCAAATTTAACTTTAACTAAACCAATGTCATAACTTTCGTTATACCATGTTGTATGTAGCTGTAATTGTTCAATGTTTGATTCACCCGGTGAGTGAGTAAATTGACTAAAGTTTGAATCAATTTCGCCAGGCGTTAATTCACTTGTGCCATTTAACCAATTAACTTGTGCACTGGGTACTTCGCCTGTGCGGTAATCATAAATTTTATTAGCTAGCTGATCAGAACCTAAAATTACTTGGCCGGCACTTCCCAGCCCATTGTCGGCGCCGTTATCGGTTTCGTTTTTAGAGTCGTGGTAATCAAGCTCTACGTGCCACGTGGCGCTAATTTCCCAATCTAGGTTTAAACCAAGTGAGCGCGCTTTTACTTCTGTAGTGCCTTTGTTGGCTGTAAACGAGGCATCGTTACCGCTAATATCAGCATAAACAGCCGTACCATTTTCATCAAGCTCGTAGCCATTAATATTGCTACCAAAGTCGTTCCAAATACCCCAACCAATACTTTGAGAACCTGTAACTGCTTTACTTGCAGTGTAATCAAGTGTTGCTACAAAGCCATCTACCGGTGCATATTGAAAGGTAACTTGTCCGTTTGTACGTTCACGTTCTACATCTTCAATAGAGTAGTTCATGTCTTTAGGGAAATAGTAGTTACCTGCAGGGTCTGTGCGGTTATCAACGACGTTGCTGCTATCTAATTCAGGTAAGTCTACGTTTGCCTGCCAGCCTTGAATATTTGCACTTTGTTTTTGAAAGTCACGCTCTTGGTGCGAAAACGAAAAACCAAAGCCAAAAGTGTCATCTACAAAAGTATTACTGTAAACAGTAGAAAACTCTGGTGTTACGTCATCACCAGCTTCGTTTGACGAGTCGTGATTTGCTTTAACGGTTGCTGAAAAGTTTTGACCCGGCTTTTGAAAAGGGCGCGCAGTAGAAATATTAACTGTTGCACCTAAGCCACCGCTTGGCACGTCTGCACGTGCTGTTTTAAAAACTTCAAGGGCACTTACGCCCTCAGAGGCAACGTTTTCAAGGTTGTACGAACGTGTATAACCTGTGCCCGGCATTTGGCGGCCATTTAAGGTTATTAAGTTAAACTCAGGGCCAAAACCACGTACTGTAATTTGGCTACCTTCACCGTTTGCGCGACTAACCGATACACCGGTAATACGTTGTAATGATTCTGCTAAGTTGGTATCTGGGAATTTACCCATTTCTTCAGACGAAATGGCATCTACAATACCAGAAGAGTCGCGTTTCATATCCATAGAACGAATAAGTGAACCACGAATACCTTTTACTTCAATAACTTCTACATCAGATGAAACGCTTGTTTGTGCTTCTGCCGCAATAGCTGTGTTTAATGTGCTCGCAGCAATGATGAGAGACACAGAAGCCGCAAGTTGGCTCTTTTTAAAATTGAATGTGTTCATAATAGCTCTGCTTTATAAAATGTTGTTGTGTAGCAATAGGCGCTAAGCGCCTATTGGTGTGTGTTTTATGGATTTGCAATAATCACGTTGTCTATACGGTAAAGCGCGCCATCGCCCATGTCCCAGCTAGGAAAAACCATAATTACGTTTAATGCGCTAATGTCTAAGCCTGCATCAAACAATTGCTGAAGAGGGAAGGTGTATGTTTGCCATTCGCCCGTTACAGGTGCCTGGCCTTCAACACTGCTTGATAAAGCAAGCTCTACGGCACTCGATGTACCAATTGATTCAATTTTAAATAGCCACTGAGCGTCAATATCTGAAGGGGCTGATACAACTTTCATATCAAATTGAACTACACCATTTTCAAGTATTGCAGAGGCATCAAACGATACGTCTTCATCAGCTATAAAGCCCATTACTGTAGCAGTAGAACCAATGCTAAATTGCGCTACTGCGCCATGCGCGTCATCATCGGTTTCTGTTGTTGGTGTAGAGCCACCACAACAATCCCAAATACTCCACTGATCGGCAGCTGCATCTTTAAATACAGTAAGCTCACCCGTTGCAGCTGGCGCTGCATTTGGATTATAAATCTTAACGTTATCTACACGGTAAACAGAGCCTTCACCTGCACCCCACGCTGGGAAAATCATCAGTACATCTATAGTACTTACATCTAAGCCAGCAGCTGCAAGATCAGACAATTTAAATGTATATGTTTGCCACTCGCCAGTAACTGGCGCTACGCCTTCAACACTTGCCGTTAACTCAAGCTCTACTGCAGAGTCGCCGCCATTTGACTCAACTTTAAACAACCACGGTGTAGCTGGGTCGCTAGGAGTAGAGGTTACTTTTAAATCAAATTGAATAACGCCTTCATCTAAAATGCTACTAGCGTCAAACGATTCGCCTGCGCCTCCTGACGATGTGCGGCTATTAAAGCCCATCACAGTAGGCTCTGCACCAATGCTAAACTCTGCAGTTAGACCATGTTCTTCATCATCCATAGCTTCAACAGGGGTTGAGCCACCACAACAATCCCACATTGGCCATGCTAGATTTTGCTCATCAGTAAAAATAGTAAGTTCAGGTGATACGCCTAAGTTATCTTGAGTAATCTCAACATCGTCAATTAAATAAACAGCGCCTTCACCTGCGCCCCATGTTGGAAACACCATGATCACATCAATTGCACTGATATCTAAATCTGCAGCATCTAAATCTTTTAGTAAAAATGTATAAGTTTGCCATTGGCCAACAACAGGGCTTACGCCTTCAACACTGTCTGTGATCGGCATTTCTACTGCGCTAGAACCTTCATTACTTTCAAGTTTTACAAGCCAAGCTGCATCAGCTGTGCCTGGTGCATTTGTTACTTTCATTTTAAAGCGAACGTAACCTTCATCCAGCATTGGAGATGCATCAAACGGGCTGGCTTTTCCTGCTTCGTCAGTAATAAAAATCTCACGGCTAATAAAGCCCATTACAGTGGGTTCTGCACCTACTACAAATTCAACTACATCACCTTGGGTTTCATCTGCAACAATAGCGGGAGTAGAACCACCACAACAATCCCATGCAGGCCAATTTGGATTAAATGACTCACCAAAAATAGTTAGCGGTGTTGCAATGCCTGTCGAAGGTGGGCTAGGAATTGGTGCATCGCCTTCAAGCAAAGCATCATCTAGGCTATTGTAACCTGGGCGAATAGTTTCACAGCCTTTACCTGTTTCAGGGTTTGATGCACATTGATAAACACGTACGTAATCAATAGCAAAGGTTTGGCCGTTTTCAAATGCGCTAGCGTCTACACCTAAATCATTTACGTTTTCAGGCCAGTCACCGCCTACTGCTAGGTTTAGCAATAAGTGAAAGTCTTTATCAAATGGTGCGCTATCCCAATGCGTTGTAAGTTCGCCAGAACCTTGTTCAAAGTATTCTGCAAACCAACCACGATGTTTTAGGCCTACAGCCTCACCACTTGCATTAGTACGAACTTCTGATTGACGCTGAGTTGCATAAAGGTAACCGTCTACGTACCAGCGAATTTCACCTTCTTGCCATTCAACAGCATACGTGTGGAAATCATCTGCTGGATTAGTATCTTCAGGGAATTTGTATTCTTTACCTGTATAGCTGTTATCTGGCCACGCGCGTCCGTAATGAAGTGTGCCGTGGATACTAGACTCTATACCGCCGTCTTCATCTGGTGTTTTAAGGTTTACTGATTCTAAAACATCTATTTCGCCAGAACGAGGCCAAGTGCCGTAAACTTCATCAGTTGGCAGCATCCAAAATGCTGGCCAGCTACCTTGTCCTGATGGAAGTTTGGCGCGCACTTCAAAGCGACCATATGTAAAGTCGGCGTTGTAACGCGTATTTAAGCGCGCTGAAGTGTAAGGTTTTTCTGCACCCTCTTCAGCGGGTAGGGCAACAATGTTTAACACACCGTCTGCAATAAATGCATTTTGCTCACTGTCGGTGTAACACTGTTTCTCGTTGTTACCACCGCCATCGCAGTTTAATTCATAGTTCCATTTGTTTGTATCAATGGCTGAGCCTTCAAACTCGTCGCTCCAAACCATTTGCCAATCTGATACTGGCTCAGAGGCATCTACATTTTCAAAATTTGATTTAGTGGCAGAGTCACCACCACAGCCAGCTAACGTAACTAAAGAGATAGCGGCAAGTATACGTGTAATGTGCGTTGTTTCAATGTTCATAACTGAACCCCGGTTTCAACAGATTATTGTCAGATTAATTGTTTTTTGAGCTTTGTTCTTCATACTGTAAGCGCTTACATTTTAGATTGTGTTTTGTAAGCGCTTACAAATGATATTGTGGAGTACGCAAATGGTCAACATATTTGTTTATTTTATTTACAATTAGTTTACGGTAAGACCAGTTTACCAATTTTAGATTGTATATAAATTGCAGTTTATACAATTAGTTATGTTGTTTGTGTTTTTTGATGAGAGCGTGAGCGGAATATTTTTTACGTCAAAAAAGTAGGAAAGGACTTAACAATTAAAAGGTTAGTTACAGGTATATTTATAGTATTTAAGGAGTATTTTGTTTATACCAATCTACATAAAAGCAATTTTAAGTGGATTGGTATTGTATGAGATAAAATATGCTTGTTTTTACTTGTTTTTAAAAGGCATTGTAAGTAACCCCAAAAGGGACGCATTTTGGTTTTGGCTTGGGTATTCTTTTAAACCAATATTTATATCTGCGTCGGTTTTTTTAGCTTTACCTTTGTAACTACCAAATAATTTATCCCACCAAATTACACTGAAACCATAGTTTGAGTTGGTTTCACTAACCACTTGGCTATGGTGAATTCGATGCAAAATTTGCGTCATTAGTATTAAACGCAGTGGTTTTTCAATGGCATTAGGTAGGCGTATATTTGCATGATTAAATAATGCTAAACCATTAAGTGCTATTTCAAATATAAGTACCGCAATGGCAGGTACGCCAAGAGCTGTTACTGCAATGAGTTTTATAAGTATGCTCAGCACAATTTCGATAGGGTGAAAGCGCAAGCCCGTACTTGTATCAACATGTGCATCGGCGTGGTGTACACGGTGCAAGCGCCATAAAATAGGCACTTGATGAAATAATCTATGCTGCCAATAAATTAATATATCGAGTAAAAGTATGCTCAATATAATAATTAAACTGCTTGGTAGGGCTATTTGATTAAATAAGCCAATGCCGTGCTCTTGATTGTAAAGTGCAACAGCGGTTAACCCAATAGGGACCACTAAGCGCGCAATAACTGATGAAGCAAACACTAATCCAAAATTAGCAAACCAACGTGTACTGCTTTTAATAGGTGCTTGGCGAGCAGGTTTTTGCCATTCAAGCAGCATCATTATAATTAAAATGCTAAAAAAGCAGCCGAGTCGCCACCATACTTCATTAGTCATCTATTACCTCAGAATTTGCACTGTTAGGCACGTTTTCAGCTGCTTTGTTAGCATCGGCTTCTTGTTGCTTAAGCGTGTGATAACCGCCATGTATACGGGTAAAAATAGTTATGCCACACGCAATAGCAAAAATGCTCGCCATAACAGCAAAGTGCTGCGGCCAAATACAAAATGCAATAAATAGCGCTATTGTTTCAGTGCCTTCGGTTAAGCCATTTAAGTAGTAAAATCTTTTGTATTTAAATTGCGGTTTTTCGAGTTTAAATTTTTCGGCGGCAATCGCAAAAGCTAAAAAGCTTGAGCCCGTACCAATAAAAGTGGCAAGTAATAACGAGCCCGCTATCGCGTTTTGCTCAGGGTTTGCCAAAATAAAGCCAAGCGGAATAGCCGCGTAAAATAAAAAGTCGAGTGTGATATCTAAAAAGCCACCCGCGCTTGAACTTTGGTTTGCATAACGTGCTAATGCGCCATCAAGTCCATCTAAAATTCGATTTAAAGCAATGGCCACTAATGCGCCGTACCACATTTCAAACGCCAGTAATGGCACGGCTAATAAGCCAACTAAAAAGCCAACTACGGTTAGCTGATCGGCGGTTATGCCGCGTTTATGCATAAGCATAACCACAGGTGTTAAAAGAGGCTTAATGACAGGGGTGATAAATTTGTCTAGCATGTTTATTGCCTTATGCGTTTAAAGCTATGTATTTAAAGTGCGCTACTTAAAGTAATGAGTTTGCCATTTGCAGCGTCGGCGTCGCTATGGTCATGAGTTACCATAATTGCAGGTAGCTTATGATCGCGTATTTGGCTAAACACGAGTTCGCGTGTATCAACACGCAGTTGGGTGTCGAGTTTGCTAAAGGGTTCGTCGAGTAAAATGGCTTTAGGTTCGCTCAGCAGCATACGTAATAATGCAACACGGGCTTGCTGCCCGCCCGATAAGTTATCGGGGTGACGATTGCCCATATCTTTAAGACCTACTTGCTCAAGTGCGTGTTCTATTTTTTCAAGGCGTTGTTTTCTATTGCCTTTTGGCATTGCAAAGGCAATGTTACCAGCAACAGTTAAATGCGAAAACAATAAAGCGTCTTGATAAAGCACTCCAATATGGCGCAAGTGTGGAGGGGTGTTATCGATATTTTGACCATTAAGCCACACCTCTCCATTGGCCTTAAAGCTACTTGGTAAAGTACCCGTAAGCCAATTTAATAAGCTTGATTTACCACTGCCTGATGGGCCCATAATAGTCAGAATTTCACCGCCATTAACTTGCTCGTTTAAGCTAAGTAACAGCTCATTTTGGCGATAAAGCTGACAATTTTTAATCTGTAACGATGACTGCATTAAAAAACCTTAACCCTGATAGTGTTAAACATGGGTGCTTTAAATATGTGCACTTTTAAATACGTGCACTTTTGAAAAAATATTTAGGTAAACCCCATGCCAGTATAAATCCAATAAGCGGCAACGCCATTTGCATAATAGCGTACACGGCACTGGTGCGTCTGCTTGCGCCATTGGCAAGCGTAACGGCTTCGGTTGTTATTGTGGTTATGCGCCCGCCACCAGCTAAAAGCGTGGGGAGGTATTGTCCAAAACTAATTGCTAAGCCCATTGCGGCTGCAATTAAAATAGGGGCAAACAACTGAGGTAGTTTTACTTTAAAAAACACCTTGCACGGCGCTGCGCCTAGGCTTGCTGCAACATGAGCAAAACGAGGATCTAAGCGCCTATAACTGCTCGCAAGTGACAAAAACACATAAGGCAACACAAACAGTAAATGCGTAAGTACCACATTAAAAAATGCGGCTTGGTTATTTACCAGTTGTTGTATCCATACTAGCCCAAACAAAAAGGCAATACTGGGTACTAATAACGGTAAGTAAATAATTAAACTGGTAAAACGAGAAATAGGTTTATCACTCAATTGCTCTGATTCTAAACACAATAAAGTAAGAATAATGGCAAATAATGTGGTTACTAAGCCGATTGCTAGCGTATTAAAAAGCGGGCTGCTCATTTGCATTAGCGCACTTTTAAAATGCAGTAGTGTAAATTGCTCAGGCATTGCATCTGGAAAGCGCCAAAAGCCTGCAACCGACCACATAACTAAACCAATAAGTGACAACAATATGAAGCTAATTACTAATGTGGTGAGTACGACCGTTATTTTTTGCCAATAAAATCCGCCGTATTCGCGCACCCCATTAGTGAGAGAGTCGCTAAATAACACTTTTACGGCCTTTTCTGCGCCAAGCCAGAGCGCTAATAACCCGCCTGTAACAGCCAGTTGTAATAAAGCACCTGCAGAGGCTTTAATGCGCAGGTTTAAATCAACATCGTTAAACCAATGCATTATTGCAACGGCCAACGTTGGTGGTGTATTTGGGCCTAAAATGAGTGGCATTTCTACACTGGCACTTGCATAGGCAAGCACGGCTAAAAGGGGTAAACGCAGCAGCGGATAAAGACTTGGCAGTATTACTTTAAAAAAGGCGGTCATTGGGCAATAACCCAAGTTAAGCGCAACCTTATGTTGTTGGCGTAATTTTTTGCCAAGCTCAGGTTGAGCAAGTACGCCCAGTGCCATTAATAATAAAAAGGGAAGCTCTTTGAGTGTTAAGCCTAAAATAATACTAATACCGAACGAATCATGCGGAAACATGCCGTTTGGTGCAAGTTCCCAGCCGCTTAACCAAGGCGACGCTAAGCGTGAAATCATACCTGAAGGGGCTATTAAAAACCCCACCGCAATAGCGGCTGCGGCATGAGGTATAACTAATATAGGGCTCAATAAACGCTGAATTTGGTTAAGCCACGGGCTGTTAAAAAACGCAGCTAAAATCATTAGGGTAATGATAAATGCAAGCAAAGTACTTATTAAGCCTGTTGCAACGCTTAAGGTAACCATTTGGGTAAGGCCAGGTGTTTGCCAAAGGGCATTAAAACCTTGCAAGCTAAACGTTGTTTGCTCAAGTACGGGCGCATAACCAAAGGCAGGCAGCAATACGCTAATTAAGCCACCAAGTACGGGTAATATAAGTAAAGCGAGTAAAAATCGCGGGCTAAATTTTACAATGCGCGTAAACATATCGGTGCTGCACTGCGTTGTTGCTTTGGTATTTACTGCTACACTTTTTGAAATGACGCTCATTGGCTTACTCCATAACGGGTTTGCCAACCTTGCATAATGGCGTTTACCCAGCTTGGATGAGGTTCGCTCAATGTGCGTTTAATACTGTTTAAAGGCAGTGCACTTGGATGCGGTTTAGCTGTTTTAAATAAGGCTTGCTGATCAGGTGTTAACGTTGATTGAATAAGTACGCTTTTATCGCCCCATATATGCGCTTTTTGTTTTTCAGCTTGCGCCTCAGGGCTCATTAAAAAATTAGCCACTAATTGCGCACTTTGCTGGTGGCTTGCATTGTAAGGGATTGCCACGAAATGGGTATTACTCAAACTGCCATCACTCATTGCGTAACTGCGAATGCTGTTTGGTAAATCATAGCGTTTTACAGCAGCGGGTACTTCTGGTGCTGAAAAAGTAAAGGCTAAACTCAGCTCTGTATCGTCCACAAGGCGGCGCATTTGAGCACCACTTTGCATAAAATGAGTGCCACCACGCCAAAGAGTTGGGTGTAATTTATCTAAAAAGTCCCACAGTGGGTTTAACACTTGCGCTGTATTTTTAGTTGTAGCTGGTTGGTTTAGCTGCGCTTTAATACTTTCGCTGCTTTGCTGATGCAGTACAACTAAGGCGTATTTTAAAAAGCTCATACCTAAAAAGTCAGGCGGCTTTGGGTAGCTAAAGCGACCAGGGTTTTGCGCGCTCCAGTTTAATAATTCGTTTAATGTCGTCGGCAATTTATTGTTTGCCTTACCATTTATTGCAATGCTGTCGTAATAAAATGTAAGTGACGCTTGCCCCCATGGAGCCTCCATACCATTGGTAGGTAAACCAAAGTCAAAGGTTACAGCAGGGTTGTTAGCCGGATCGGTTAATGCAAAGTAGGGGAGTTTATTAGCCCATTCTTTTAAAAGCAGAGAGTGCTCACTCATGGTGGCAAAGTTAGCCCCGTTGATCCACATTAAATCTACGCTGCCTTGGTTGTTATTGTTTGCTGATTTTTCGGCAAGTACACGGCTTACTGCTTCGCTGGTATCGCTTAATTTTACATGCACTAGGTTAATGTTGTACTTAGTTTTAACTTGCTGAGCTGCCCATTGAATATAGGCATTTATTTGCGCGTCGCCGCCCCATGCATAAAAGTATACATCTTGATTGCGACCAAGTGTTTGAACTTGTTGCCAGCGAGATCCCTGTTGTGTGTTAATTACTAAATTACTTTTACTATTTGAGTTAATAGCGGGATTAGCAAACGCAGTGCTCGAAAAAACAGCTAAATTTACGATTGCACAAACGCAAAACGCGACACAGCAAAAGCTGTATCGCGTCAGTGTTTGCCAAAACTTAATGGCGAACATTTAAATCCCAGTTGTAGTCTAAAAATTTAACTTTCATGTCATCATTCTTAAGTGCTTTTTGCTGAGCGGGTATCAGTTTAAGGGCATCAGGATACTGCAAGAAAAACTGCTGTAGCGTGTTTGCACCTCTAAAGCCTTTTTCAAAGTCATCGCCGTACCACTTAAATATTGAAGACACGCTTAGCGTATTTTCTTGAGCCATATTACGTGTCATATCAGATAAAAAGCGCACCGTTTGCTCTTGCAATTGGCTTTCTAAATCAGTGGCTGTATACGCTTCTTCTCGAAGCGCTGGACAACCAATACTCGCGCAATTTACCGCAAAGTGAATGCGTGGGTCGTTGTATTTACCGCTACCACGTATTAAACCATGCTCAATATCATCAAGGCTGCGAGTTTTGCCAAGTAATGGCACAAACTCTTTACTCCATGGTGAGCTAAAAAAGCTCCCTAAGTCTTTAATTGATTTAAGATCTGGGTACTTTGTCAATATAAGTTCAACAGTCCACGCATTATAAGCATTGATTAAAAAAGCGAGTTGCTTAGGCTTTTCCCATGCGTCAAATTCGCTTTGCGTTACAGCTGTTAACGAATCTAAATACGTTTTTAGCTGTGCATGCTCACGTTTTATGGCAGCGTAATCAACCTCAGTACTGTGATTATGGTTAATAGCGACAACATGCTTATTTAACAATGCATTCCAGCTATCGTGCATATTTTGGGCTTGGGCCGAAAATGACGTTGTAAACGATGTTACAACTAAAGCCGAACCAAGTAGTAATGCTTTTAGAGGTGTTTTAAACATAATTAACCTCGACGCCAAGTATGGTATTTTTCAAGCATGTTAAGCACTTTTTCAGGTGCATGAGCGCGTTTCCACTCGCCTGCTGCGTACTTATTACCTTCAGCCCAAGTAGGATAGCTGTGTATAGTACCGAGTATTTTATTAAGGCCTAAGCCGTGTTTCATTGCCAGTACAAACTCAGCAATCAAATCGCCAGCGTGTTCAGACACCACGGTAACACCGAGTATTTTGTCTTTGCCTTTGGGTGTAATCACTTTAATAAAGCCTTTTGTAGCGCTGTCGGTAATTGCGCGGTCTAGCTCTTCAAATTCAAAGCGAGTAATTTCGTAATCTATGCCTTTGTCTTTTGCGTCTTGCTCGTTTAAGCCAACACGTGCAACTTCTGGGTCAATAAACGTAGTCCACGGAATAACACGGTAATCTACTTTAAACTTTTTAAGGTTACCAAATAAGCCATTTACCGCTGCATACCAACCCTGGTGGGCTGCCACATGTGTAAACTGGTATGGACCTACAATATCGCCTGCTGCAAAAATATTTGGGTATAGCGTTTCCAAGTATTCGTTAGTTACAACAGTACGGTTTGTTTCTATGCCCAGCTCTTCAAGGCCATAACCTTTAAGGCGCGCACTTCTACCAACGGCACATAATAGCTCGTCATATTCAATATCTATTTCTTTGTCGTCATGCTTAACAACAATATATTTTTTACCATCGCGCGTTTCACAGCGAAGTGCTTGGTGCGATGTTAAAATATTAACGCCACTTTCGGTTAACGCTTCGTGAGCAAAAGTAGACACTTCAAGGTCTTCTTTGATCATGATGCGTTCGCTCATTTCAATTTGCGTAACACTTGAACCTAAGCGTGCAAAGCTTTGTGCTAATTCGCTACCAATTGGACCGCCACCTAGTACTACCAATTTTTTAGGTGCCTCATCCAGCTCTGCAAATTTATTCCACAATGTATCGCTTGTTACATAGCCTGTTTCTTCAATACCAGGTAGTGGCGGTACAAATGGGCGTGCGCCAGTTGCAATCACAATAGTACGAGCGGTGAGAGTTTGCGTGCCACCGTCGTTAAGTTTAATTTCTACAGTCCACGGGTCGATTAATTTACCGTAACCTTTTACAACATCTACGCCTAAGTCGGTGTAGCGCTCAACACTGTCGTGTGGTGCTACATCTGCAATTACTTTGTGTACACGTGCCATTACTTTTTTGAACGAAAACTGCGGTGTTGCGTTTTCTAGACCGTAGTTTTCACCGTGGCGAATTTGCTCTGCAATTTTAGCGCTTTTAATGACTGCTTTACTTGGAACACAACCATAGTTTAAACAGTCACCGCCCATTTCGCCCGCTTCAATAAGGGTTACTTTTGCTTTAACAGCAGCGGCTATATAACTTGTTACCAAACCACCTGCGCCTGCGCCAATAACAATCATGTTACGGTCGAATTTTTTAGGCTTAGTGTAGTTTTTGTATACGCGACGCTTTTTAAACACGTTTAAGATTCCTTTTGCAATGAATGGGAATATACCCAATAAAGCGAATGATAAGATTAAGTTGAATGATAAAATTCCAGATAAGCTTTCTATTTGCGCCAGTTGTGTACCTGCGTTAACAAATACAAATGTACCGGCGAGCATACCTGCTTGGCTTACCCAGTAGTAAGTCCAAGACTTTATTGAAGTAACACCCATTAGTAAGTTGATTAAAAAGAACGGAAACACCGGCACTAATCTAAGCGTAAATAAGTAAAATCCACCTTCTTTTTCAACGCCTGCATCAATGGCGGCTAATCGCTCAGGAAAACGTTGTTTAATAGTGTCACGTAGTAAGTAACGCGATACTAAAAAGGCAAGTGTTGCGCCAATAGTTGAGGCAAAAGATGCAACCAATAAGCCTTCAACTAAGCCAAACAATGCACCTGCGGCAAGTGTTAAAATAGCGGCGCCTGGTAAAGAGAGAGCAGTAACTACTACGTATAGTAAAAAGAACCCACCAATAACGAGTAACGGTGACTGCTCTTTGTATTGGTTAAACTGATCCATCGATCCTTTTAAGCCATCAAGCGTAAGTAGTTGGTGTAAGTCAAAATGAAAGAACAGGCCGACGGCGGCCGCTGCAATCAATAATAGAAATATTTTTTTAATCATGTTCTCTCTCTTAAAAACTATGCGTAAGGGTTAACTTGGCGTTAATTGGCAACTCAGGAAAAGCTAAAGTTGCACCAAAGTAACCGCCTTCAAATACTGGGCGCCAGTTTTTTTGATTCGTCACGTTGTTCACATCTAATCGTAACTTGGTATTAGGCGTAAAAGCATAGCTAGTATTTACGTTTAGGGTGTACTGATCACGAATTTTTACTGTCGCCAAAAAGTCTAATGGGTAACTCTTTGTATATAGACCTGAAAAACCCGTTTGCCATTTCGAATTAATTGAATAATTTCCGTTAAAGCTGAAAGATTGCTCAGGGATGCCCTGAACTTGGCGGTTTGAAGGTGCAAACGCGGTAAAGCTAGGTGCGCCAACACTGGTACCTGCAATAATATCTGGACGTGAGTTGTCAAATGCATCTGCTACTTGCGCTGAATCTTGGCTACTTGCAGAATTATCGTAGCGAGCGTCAATATAGCTGTAGCCGGCACTTAACCAATAAGGGTAAGCATCATAGAATACTTGGCTTTCAAAGCCGGTAGTACGAATGCCGGTATTACTACCATCGCGATTACGTAAACTACGACGTTGGCTAAACACTGCACCATCGGCGTACCAATCACTGTCGGTTGGTGCGTATTTTAAACCGAATTCAACTAAGGTATTTTCGGTTGAAAAGTTTTGCGCGCTAATCGTGTTGTCACCACCAAGAGACGTGCCGCCAGCCATGCTATTTGATGTGGCTTCGTTGTAACTTGCTGCACCATAAGTGGTGTAATCACCATTTAATCGGTAATTAAAGCTTACTTGCCCCGAATGTAGCTTATCGTTAATGCTATCGCTCGCTGCAATTTCACCCTCTGGTGCTATTGGGTCGTGCGCGTCTACGTCATAAAAATCAATGCGGTAGCCAACACTTGTATGAAACTTATCTGTCCAATCTGAATCTTGCTGAATAGCAAAACCCGTTTGCCATGAGCGCGAATCGGTAGTGTCTGATAAGTTAAAGTCGCCGCTGCCATCGTTATTAATATCGTACTGACCACCAGGGGATACAAATACACCTGGGCTAATTTCAATTAAACGCGCTTGTTGTGAATCAGTTAAAGGAATGCGGCGATTTGAAATTGGGCCAGTTAAATCAATAGGTAGGTCGGCTTCTGTTGTAAATTGGCTGTAGCCTAGCACGCGGTTGTAACGCACATCAAAAGCAAAAATTGTTTGCTGTTCGTTGCTCCATTGGTAAGTCAGTTCGGTACGGTTCTGCGCGGTATCGGCACCATCTATAATTTCAACAAAGCTATTTTGTGCAATTTCTTCGCGTTGTAAGTGCTGAAAATACGTAATGTTTTTTATTGATGCGTTGTTTGAAAGTTCACGCTTATAAATACTGTGTAGTAAATAAGTAGTGGCTTCGTTTTGATTGTCAGGGTCGGTAAGTACTGTACTACGGTCTATTTTTACTTGCCCAGTAGGTGAAACAATAGAACCTGCCGCTGGAACTGTACTGCCATTTACTTGCACGCCTTGGCCGGTAATATAAAGGCCATTATCTATTAGCGCTTGAGTAGGGCGGTTAATACCTGCGTTATCGGTAAATTCAACTTGGTATAACTCAAAGTTAATATCCCAGCTGCTCTTGTCATCAGGTAACACCCTAAGTGCTGCAAATAGGCTGTCGCTTTTCGTGCCCGAAAAGTCGTAGTAACTGCCGTTATCAATGTGTTCAGCGCTTACTCTAAAACCTACTTTGTCTTTTACTATAGGTGCACTGTAATCAACTAAAACGCTGTACTGATCCCATCGTCCTGCCGATACCGTTGCTTTGCCTTTACTGTCGTCAGTTGATGCTTTTTTAGAATGTAAGTTTACAAAACCACCGTTGCGTTGGCTTGAACCAAATAATACCGGTGGCGCGCCTTTTACTACATCTATTTGTTCTATAGAGTTGAACGATAACGGCACGCCAAAGCCATTATTACCTGCTTGGCGGCGTGTACCATCTTGGAAAAGCTCACCTAGTTGCCCACGAATAGTAGGTAAACTTGGTGCCCCAAAACCACTGGCTGAATAGGTATTAGGGCTTACTGCAAGTACGTCTTGTAAAGTCGTAATATTGAGTTGTTCTATTAACTCGCTTGAAATTGGTGTTACTGATCGGGCTATATCTCGTAGAGCTAAGTTGTCGCCAAAAGGGCCGTCTACAGTGGCATTTTTAACCGAAAGACCTTGAGATCTAATAACTTGGCCTGCCACCTCAATACGCTCAATTGCGCCTTCTTTTGCTGTTTTTGATTCTTCGGCTGCAAAAGCATTAAGTGGTGTATTTAATATGGTGGCTAGGGAAAGTGCTAAATATGCGTGTTTCAAACGTTTTCTCTCTACGGTTAAAATGTTGTTGGCGATAAAGACCGAAAGGATTAAAAATAACTTTCAGTAAAATTTTGATTCTTTTTGTTTTTTAGAACATAACAAAACAGATGCATTATAAAGATGGTAATTAAGTAGTATTGTTTTATTAGTTGATAAAATATTAATACAGCGATTGTACTAGACTGAATGTAAATATATGCTTTTAATAGAATTTTTAATTATAGACTACTTTCAACCTGCTAACATTTTAAAAGAGTTAACTTTTATGCAGCATTTTTAAATTACTTAAATAAGCTTCACTTTTAGTACTGCATGGCTTAACTAATGAATTTAATTAAAAATTTTTGAAATAAAAAATAACTTATACGGTCTAGGTTACTTCTACGTTTATTAATATTCATTTAAGGAAATTTTATGACAGGTTCAATGAATTCTGATGTGCAAAACCGTTTGCAGTGGTCACTTTTATCTTTGCGTTTAGGCGTGTTTATTGTAATGGTTATGTGGACATTCGATAAGTTTGTTAATCCTGGGCATAGCGCACGTATTTTTGAACATTTTTACGGTATTAGTGGCTCTACAGATATAGTGGCTTACATTATTGGTGCGGTGCAGTTAGTGCTTGTTTTAGCATTTTTAGCAGGTATTAAAAAGCGTATAACGTACGGTATCATTTTTGTAATGCATGGCTTATCTACGCTTTCTTCTTACAACCAGTACATAGATGGCTTTAATAACTTATTATTCTTTACTGCATGGCCAATGTGGGCTGCGTGTTTTGCACTTTACTTATTACGCGACCAAGACGTGAAATTTACTGTAAAGTAATAAAGTACATGCAAAAAAATTGGTTATAAGCCATAAGGCTTATAACCAATAAGTACACAGGGAGTGTGTGGAAGTCGGTTTGCGTGTTTACAACTAATGCATAGCGTCGTTGTATTGCTCAGCAAGGCTCTCTTTTTGCCCTTCGGTAAGTGCTTTACCCGCTAATTGAAACACTTCGTGTTCTTCTTCACTTAAATGATGATGTACCAAATGGTGTAGCTTTTTAGCTGCAACTAACCATGCAGACGAGCTCATTTCGGTATCTTCAAGTTGTTCAATTAATTCATCAATTTCGTGATGTTCAGCTACGCTGTGGCGCGCTTTTTCATGAGTTAAGTCATCAAACATAAGTGGGTTATAAAAGTAACGTTCTTCAAATTTTGCGTGATTTTCTAATTCTGTTTTTAGCTCATCCATTAGCGTGTGGCGCTGCTCTGTGTCGCCGTGTGTTTGAATAAGCGCATCTACCAATTCTCGTTGTTTGTCATGGTCATGACGTAGTGCTTCAAAAATATTCATAACTAGTCCTTTTACAATTTATTTGCTTATATCATTAACTAGCAAACTAAATGCCAAATATTAAGTTATTGTATTTTAATAAATTTAATTTAATCTTTATTTCTTTGGCTGCGATCACTGTAAATTTTACAGTGATATGAATGCAATAATTTCAGGCTTTCGCGCAGTTCAATTATAAAAGTGAGTATAAATCCCTACAGAACCTTACAAATATTTACTGGTTGTTTATTTTATTGCAGTGATAAAGTGTCAGTGTTATTTGGGTACAACCTATATATTACTCTCACACATAAATGCAGGTAGCACGTTAACTTAATAGGATAGTTTAAGGATGAACATAAAAAGCCCCGTCGCCGCATTATTGCTGTGCGCTTTACTGAGTGCATGTAGTACAGCCCCGCGTTCTGACCCTAACTTATGCATTGAAGAGGCTGAAATGGTTGATCGAAATGGCGCTCAAACAAGCTCACAAGTTTACAATCAATGCATTAGCGCACAAGTTAAAAAGGATGAAAAAAATAACACTTTTTTTGATGCCATCGGTACGTTCTTTTTTGAATTTTTTGTAATGGTGGTAGAAAAGTAAATAGGCTAACTTGCAACTGTAATTTAAAGTAAATAAGTTGCGTAAAAATAGGATTAGTTATGAAGCAATTATTGATAGCAATTCCACTTTTTTTATTACTAAGCGCTTGTGCGGCGAAGCCTTACGCAGGCTCGGCAAAATGTATGGAACAAGCAGATATTGCATACGAAACCGATACACTTAAAAATGAGACACTAGATAATGAATGCAAAGCTGCAAAAGTAAATACGCCTAATAAAGAGCTTGAGAATCATGGCTTGGTTGATAGAAGCCTTTTACAGCTAATCGTTAGCTTTTTAAATGGCGTATTTTAATAGTAAAAATATAATTAAATAAGGTATGTATGAGGGAAGAACTAAGAGCAAAAATAATTACCGTGTGCGATAAAAAAATAGCAGTTAAAGGCGAAAATGTAGGGCTTTCTTTTTATGCATTTTTTGCTAATAAAAACGACGACCCAGAGCTACTTATGGAAGCTGCTACTTGGTGGATACACACCCATAAATTAGATCATTTTGTAAAAGCACATAAAATTAAACAGATGGTTTTAGATGGACTTTAGTCAATTAACTGAGCAAGTACTTTTAGCTGTATTTAATCAACAACGACTTGGTTTCTTCCGTTTTCTTTTGCTTTATAAAGTAATTTATCTGCATGCTTAATAAGAACATCTAGTGTGTTTTTTAAAGGGCTACTTGCAGAGGCTCCCACACTAAAAGTGATTTTTGTATCACTAGGAAGGTCTTTTATATTACTACAATGCTCGGTAAACCTAGTGGCTAGCTGGTCAAATATATCTCGAATAGCTAGTTCGTCAACCGAATTTAGTGCAAACAACCATTCTTCGCCGCCGTAGCGGCCAAACTGATGATCACCACTTAGTGTTTCTTTTGCAGCCTTTACAAAGGAAATAAGAACTAAATCTCCAACATCGTGACCAAATTGGTCGTTAACTTTTTTAAAGTAGTCTAAGTCAACAATTGCTATCGTCATTTTACCTTCACTGAGCTTTGCTTCTGCGGCGCGCATTATTCCTCTGCGATTAGGGCTATTTGTTAGATAATCTGTTAATGAAATATCGTGATATTTTTGACGTTGTCGAGCTTGCCGATAAAATAAAAATAATGAAGCAATCACTAAAATAAACGCTATAGCAGCGCTAAGTCGCCAAATTATTTTTTGTTGGTACTCTTCTTTAGCTTGTAGTTCACTAATGTCTTTTGCGTACTCTAGTTGCTGTATTTTTTCTTCTTTTTCTTTTACTTCAAACTGTACCTGTAGTGTTTTTATATTACTTTCACTGGTAGCTTCGTAGTGTTTTTTTGTATAAAGGAGCTTTTGTTCAATTGCTTCAAAAGCCTCGTCAGTGTGGTTAAGGCGTCGTTTTAGCTCATAGCGTTTACTTAAAAAATCGGCTTTATAAATACTGCGGCTGAATTTATCTAAGTTTAAAAACACCTCATCGTTTGCTTCATTTGCTTGATCAAGTAAATCTAGTTTTATATATATGTCAGCTAACAAAATGAGCGATGCGAGTTGCATATCATAAACACCTGCAGAACGAGCAAGCTCAATGTTCTCTTTAGTTAAAGTTAAAGCTTTATCGTAGTTGGCTTGTAAGTACTCAATGCTAGCAATTGAGTACTGAGCAAAGGTTAAGCCTTTTTGCATATTAACTTTTTTGAAATAGAGCAATGCTTTGTCTAGGTATATTAAGGCATTTTTAGGTTTTTTAATCTCCAGCAATACATTGCCTAAACTCCAATATGCTTTTGAGGTAAAAAGCCCATCTTGTGTTTGCTCATATGCCGCAACCGCTTTTTTTGCATAATATACGGCTTTGTCTTTTTCGTTTAGATAATTGTATGCATCGGCTATTTTTCTAAAAAAGTATCCTTGAGATGCTGAATCGTCATCTTTTAATGCTAATTCTAACCCCTCTAGTGCAACATTTAGGGTCTTTTTCAATGCATCTGTATCGGTGTAATAGTAAGCAAGTGCTCGTAAAATAATAATTTTTTCTTTAGATGAATGCTGTTGCAAGCTCTCTTCTAATTTTGTGGCTAGCGTGTGTGCTGGAGCTGGGTTTGCATCCCTCGCTAGAGACTTGAGTTGTGATTCGAGAAATAATAAATACACACTTTTTTGGTTTGGTAACTCTTTGTTCTTTAAGTAATAGGATAAGTGAGTATTTAATGCTGCGTATTTTTCTTGTCTAAAAAGTAACTCCGCATACAAAGCGGCCGCTTCTAGATGAAGCTTTTCCCAATTTTGATCTTTGCTTATTTTAAACGCTTGAGTGAGTTTGTCTTCATTTTGAAGATAGTCTAATTCATTTAGTTTTATGTTATTGATGAGAGTTTGAGTCGTGTCAAAGTCTAGCGCATGTGAAGTTGCATTTAATGAATCGCCGTTAGCAGAGGCAAGTTTACTAAAAAGTAAAAATAAAAGGAGAACAATATACTTTGCCCATAAAGTATTACCTAAAATCTTTATTTGTGTATTGTTAGCCATGTTAATCCTTTGCTGATTTATTTTTATTATTGAAATACTTATTCACAGTGCTTAATAAACTTGGGTTTGAACAGTTTTTTTATACTTCTCATTGAAAAAATAAGACCACAAACGATATCAATTTAATTAATAAAAACAAACACATTATATAATATAGTCGCTGTAGTTATGTGTTTTATTAAAAATCAGCGGCTACTTCAAACTCTAATCGTTTAAGCGTAATAGGGTGAGTAAATGCTAAGTATTCTGCATGTAAATGTAATCGTTCGGCTTTTTGCCCGTAATGTGTGTCGCCTATAATTGGCATGTTTAAACCTAAGCTGTGCGCACAATGCACTCTTAATTGATGAGTTCGCCCTGTTTTAGGGTATAACTGTAATCGGGTAATATTGTTGTTACGCTCTAAAACCTGCCAGGTAGTAAGTGATGGCTTCCCGTGTGTGTAACACACCATTTGGCGCGGTTTATCATCAAAGTCGAGCACTAAGGGTAAATCAATTACTCCGCTATCCTCAGCTACGTTACCATTAACTAATGCGACATAACGTTTATCTATGGTGCGTTCAATAAACTGCTTTTGCAGTGCTTTGTGCACGCGTTTATTAAGCGCAATCATCAATAACCCAGAAGTCGACATATCTAATCTGTGTACAATTAGTGGCCCTGATGCCTCTGGAAACTGCGTTTTGATTCGCATATAAACTGAGTCATCAATATTAACGCCAGGTACCGATAAAAACTCAGCGGGCTTATTTACCACAAGTAAGTCGTCATCTTTATAAACAATACTTAAATCTTTACCCTGAGCTGGGTTGATAAGTAGCGGGTTATCTTCAACATCTAAACCCTTTAGCATGTGCCCAAGTATTGGTTGGCATTTACTGTAACAAGAAGGGTAGTAGTTTTTATGCTGCCTAATTGCTGATTTAGGCGCTGCTCCCCACCAAAACTCAGCCATAGCAAGTGGCTTTAAGTCATGTTTATAGGCGTATTGTAATAATTTAGGCGCTGCACAATCGCCAGCACCCGAAGGAGGAGTGTGCTCAGGTAATGCTGCGAATATGGCATTTAAGTCTGTAGTTTCACCATTTGCATTTAAAAACTGGTACTGAGCAAATAACTTTTTTTGTAAGCTTTTAGAAAGCGTTTTACGGCGCTTTTTTAAATGAGCAATTTCATCAGAAATATTGATGTGTGTTTGCTGCAGTGACTCGATTATATTTTGCCAATAGGCTTTAAGTGCCAGCAGTTGCTTTTTTTCTACGATGCTTTGCCCTGCAAGCTTATTTTTTAACTGCTCAAAATCACTTTCGCTAAGCTCTAATTCACCTTCGGTACGTTGTGTTTTTCGTTGCTGACGACCGGCTTGCATTACTGCCTGTTGAGCTAATAGCGCTTGCTGGTAGCTCTGTGTTGCATCATCAAGTTTGCTATTAACTTCATGCAGTTGTTCGCTATTTTCTAATTGCTCAATTTGAGCATTAATATCGTTAATTATTTTACTTTGAGCCAAATAGCTATCGTCTTGCAGCTGCATGCTAGAAACAGGCGGCACAAAGCTAATATTGCCTTTATCACCTTCAATTTGCCCCGAATAAGCGCTTAAAAAGCCTAATTGTTGCTTAGCATTTTGCACCACTAAAACCCCAAACATTTTACCTGCATTTTCTGCTTTTAAATGCGCTAACGTTTCAAGTTGTTGCTGTAATTGTTTAGTGGCTGCTACAGCTAATGGTTGCGGCTCGTAATAAAAAGGGAAAGTAAACTTTTCAGGAAGCGCGAGAGCATCAATATTTTGAGAAAATAATGTAAAGCAAGAAGCAGAATTTGACATAGAAGTATGAGAAAAGCATTCAGTAAAATAATTGAGCGCATAATAACATATTCATAGTTAAGCCACTAAAAATCTCGCACCCGCATATTCATAAACATTTTAAAGCGGACATTCATGTTTTATGTATCAGTATGAGGCGTAGCAAACCTAGGAGTATCGTTTGTTAGTAAAGTCTCAGTAGTAATATATCTATCATTATCAAAATATTTAAGCTTATCGATTCTCAATAATTGAGCGCATTTCGAAACGATGACTTACCTGATAGATCAGAGACGAAAAATCAATTTACAGAATAACTGAATATTTAGGAGTTCTATATTATGAGTCAAAATATCGCAAGTTTTATCACTAAAACCCTCGAACAAGCGGGCGTAAAACGTATTTGGGGAGTAACTGGCGATTCACTTAACGGCATTAGTGAAAGTCTGCGAAAAATGGGAACAATTGAATGGCTAGGAACGCGACATGAAGAAGTTGCCGCATTTGCAGCCGGTGGCGAAGCGCATTTATCAGGCGAGCTTGCGGTATGTGCGGGCTCTTGCGGGCCAGGTAATCTTCATTTAATTAATGGCTTATTTGATTGTCAGCGAAATAATGTACCAGTATTAGCAATTGCCGCACATATTCCTTCATCTGAAATTGGTAGTAGTTATTTTCAAGAAACCCATCCGCAAGAATTATTTAAAGAATGCAGTGTGTATTGTGAAATGGTGTCGAGCCCTGAGCAAATGCCGTACCTGCTAGAAACCGCAATGCGACAAGCAATATTAAACAAAGGCGTTAGTGTACTTGTGCTACCTGGCGACATTGCATTAAAAGATATGCCTAAAGCTATTAAGCCAAAATGGAACGTGCCAAAACCAGCAACTTATACCCCCGCTTTATCTGATATTGAAGCAATGGCGACTCATCTTAATAAAAGTAAAAAAGTAACCTTGTTATGCGGCGCTGGTTGTAAGGATGCCCACGACGAAATTGTTGCGCTAGCCGAAAAATTACAAGCACCGATAGTGCATGCTATGCGTGGTAAAGAATTTATTGAGTACGATAACCCTTACGATGTTGGCATGACCGGATTTATTGGTTTTGCGTCGGGGTATCATGCAATGCAAGAAGCCGATACGTTACTTATGATTGGTACTAGTTTTCCTTATCGTGCATTTTATCCCGAAAATACCACCATATTGCAAATCGATAATCAGGCCGTGTCACTCGGGCGACACGTACAAATTGACTCTGGCGTGTTAGGGGATACAAAAAATTCAGTGACCACTCTGCTTGATTATATTAAAGGTGAACGGAGCAGTTCGCACTTAGAAAAGAGTGTTGAACACTACAAAGAGTCTCGACAAGATCTCGATGAACTAGCCAGTGGCAAAACCTCGCAAAATTTAATTCACCCGCAATACCTAACGCGTTTACTCAACGAGCAAGCGGCTGACGATGCTGTTTTTACTTGTGATGTAGGTACGCCAACAGTGTGGGCTGCGCGTTATTTGTCAATGAATGGAAAGCGCCGCTTAATTGGATCGTTTAATCATGGCTCTATGGCAAATGCCATGTCGCAGGCAATGGGGGTTCAATCTGTAGATAGAGACCGCCAAGTCATTGCAATGTGTGGTGATGGTGGCTTTTCGATGTTAATGGGCGATTTAATCTCACTTAAGCAGCTTAATTTACCAATAAAGATTGTTGTTTATAATAATCACTCACTTAGTTTTGTGGCTATGGAAATGAAAGCCAGTGGGTTTTTATCAAGCGATACCGATTTAGAAAACCCAAGTTTTGCTAAAATTGCAGAGGCCTGTGGCTTAAAAGGGATTCATGTGGACGACCCTGAAAAATTACCATCGGCAATGAATGAGATGATGAACCACTCAGGACCTGTTGTTTTAGAAGTCGATACCGCAAAACAAGAGCTTTCAATGCCGCCGCAAATTAAATTAGAGCAAGCAAAAGGCTTTAGTGTTTACATGATGAAAGCGCTGATAAATGGCAAAGGTAATGAGATTATAGAGCTTGCCAAAACTAACTGGTCACGTTAGTTGAGTTACTTCCCTGTTGAGTATTTTGGCTCAATAGGGAAGTGTAAATTAGAAGTCGGATATGATTAAAATGTAAGGTTTTTTAGTATAGTGTTGGAATCACTACGATGCTTTTGAGCTCACTCAAGTGCGATGTAAAGAGCTAAAACACTTAGCATTGGCAGTATTGCTACTTGGTAGTTGATTGAGCTTAATGTTTCACTCGCTTTACTCAATCAAAGTAAAGCGAGCGCTCAGTATCACTTACAAACTCTTTTTAGGCGGTAGGGCGACGTTTGCAAATATTAGTCCTGCAACAAGCGACATAAATATTAAAAACGTTTGTTGGCCTATGTGTTCTGCGTATATAAAGTCTTGGCCTTCAATTAGTGAGTTTAAGCCAATATAGGTTTTGCTACCTGGTACTAATACAATTAAGCCTTGCATGGCCACAATAGAGGCTGGCGCATTAGCAACGCGGTTAAACAAGTTACTAAATATACCCACCGATAAAGCACCCACAAACGTACCTAACGTGTAATCAAGATACATAGCCGAGCCAATACTGGTGCCATACGCTATAAAGCCTGATGCAATAGACCAAACCGCATGCTTAAGTTTGGTTCTAAAAATCACGATTAAGCTGCTACAAAGTAAAAATATAGCCAGCCATGCGGTCCATTTTGGTAATGGCTCAGGTTGTACAAAGTCGGCTTGCCCAAAGAGTGCAAAGCCAATACCTATACCAATGAAACCACCAAAATACAGTTTAAACAACAGCATAAACGAGTCCATTACCCTTGCTGTGCCCGACACTAAATGCCGCGCTGCAAGCTCTGCTAAACCAAGCGCAAGTGCTAAACCGGGTATAAATACAATAATGGCCGAAAGTACTACCAAGCGTATATTTATTTCAGGCGTTATATACACGCTTACTGCACATGCAAGTACTGCTGATATTATGGCAACTAATGGCTCAAGCATGTGAGCTACGCGTTTTGAGCGACCAGACCAAAGCACAAACACATAAACGACTAAAGTAAGCAGCGATGACCAAATAACATCAGTCCAGCTAGTACCCATTAACATAGCAAACGCACCACCAGAAGTTGCAAAGGCAACGCCCGTTGTTAATTTATTATATGGGTTTGGCATCACAAAAATTGCGTCTAGCTGCGCATCAACTTCTTGTAAACTTAGCTTGTCGTCAAGCATTTGGTTTACAAGGTCGTCGGTGTCGGCAAGTGAGCCTAAATCGTGATCGCCAGGGTCTACACGTGCAACGTGGGTGTACTCATCTTCGTGGCCATCGGTCCAAATAACAAACGTTACAGAGGTTGGCGACATAACAAATGACGATTTAAGTCCTAAGTAAGTAGCCACTTCCATTAGGTGGGCTTCTAGGCGGTAGGCTGGGGTGCCATACTTGTGAAGCATTTTACCCAATTTAACGATAAATTTGCGTTTTTCTGTAAAGGTTGCAGTTTTCAAATCTTTTTGGACCAAATATTGCGATAACTAAGCTAAAAATATAGACAATACAGCTAAAACTGCCCACGTTTGATGGGCGCGATTTTAAACACTAATTGGTGTGTGTCTAGTCATTTTTAATCTAATTTTTTATTTTTTTCAGCTATCCATTGCGACATGTATTGAGTGCTGCGCATTGTATGATGTTTGAGCATTTGGCCTGTGAAGTTTTTTTCGCGATGAGCGCTTAAATCGCAACTTATTGAATCAATTTTTTTAATTAACGCTGCGCTTAATTGGGCTTTATCGTACAGCGTATTAAGGAGCGTGTTGCCATCTTGCTGCGCTTGTTCAAAGTCACTTTGATTGGTGTACATTTCAACAGCAGCATTGGCAAAATCGTCGGCGGTGTTGGCTATTTTACCAGGCCATGGTAAATCGTTATGCATGCCCTCTGCACCAATATAGGTGGTAACGCTAGGTGTTTGCATAATCATGGCTTCAAGTAATTTACCTTTAATGCCTGCACCAAAACGAAGTGGTGCTAAACATACGCGTGCGCTTTGCATTACATCAAACGCATTATCGGCCCAGCCTTTTATTAAAAACCCTGTTTTAGGGTTATTTAGTGCCGTGGCTTTTGGTGGTGGGTAAGAGCCATAAATATGTAGTTCTGCTTTTGGGAGTTGCTTGCGAATAAGTGGCCATATTTTTTGTAAATAAAGTACAGCATCCCAGTTTGGCGCGTGTCTAAAGTTACCTATAGTCATAAAGTGCTGGCGCTGCTCAAACGTTTTTGTACTTGTAGGCAGTGAGCTTAAGTCAACCATAAACGGTAAATGGTGTAATAAGCTTGGCTCTATTTTAAATACGCTGTTTAGCAGGCTCATTTCATAACTTGAAATAATTAAGCTCAGGTCGCAGCGTAAAATAGCGGCAATTTCGCGTTTTGCTATGTCTGAATGTAAATCGCTGGTTGTAAACTCGCGCTCACCTTTAAACGCTTCGTGGCGAGCATTACGTAGGCACTGTAAATCTTCGGTATCTAAAATTTTAATTGCGTGTGGGCAATGCTTATCGACGCGCCAGCCAAATTGTTCTTCCATCATAAAACGGTCAAACATGACTATATCTGGATTATAGGCTTTAACGTATTCGTCAAAGCTGTCGCAGTTTAATGCAATGCTTTGGCTGGTTATGCCGAAGTCGTCAAGGTTTACCATGTGATCTGTGCGCTGCGCGGGCGTTGCAAATTCAACGTCCCAGTTTTGCGCTCTAAATGCATTTAATAACGACATCATGTGCGTTCCCGCAGCAGACGAATTTGGCTCTGGCCATACGTAGCCAATTACCAGCACTTTTTTCATTGGCTAGAATCTCTAATTTGTAAGTTTACATTTACCAGTGTTTTTACTGGCGGGGCTGTATTTTGTAGTAGCTCTTGCAGTATTAAAAGGCACCGCTTGGCTATATCGGTTGTACTTATAGCCACGGTGGTTAAGTGATTATTTATAACCGCGCTATTAGGAATATGGTGGCAACTCACTACTTTAATAGAGTGATGAGTTAATGAGTTAATAGCGGCAATAACACCTTGAGCAATAATATCGTTTGAACACACCACTGCGTTTAATGTGGGTTTGTGTTTATATGCTTCCATAAATGCATTTTTAGCGCTAAGGGCTGTGTTTACTGCGCAGTCAATGGGTGCTAATGGTGTAATGCTGTGCTGCGCGCATGCGGTATTAAAGCCACTTTGCAGTGCTTGTGAATCACTTAAAGTAAGTTCACTGCCTATAAATGCTATGTTTGTCACGCCTTGTGCGAGTAAATGCATACTGGCTACGTGGCTGGCTTTTTTATAGTCGGGTAATACACACGGAGCTGCGCTAAAGGGCACTTCACTCATTAAGGTAATTACTTTGTGTTGCGCGCTGAGCGCATCAAGCCATTTGGGGCAAGTATTAGCAACGGGGCAAATAATAAATGCAGCCGCGTTGTATTCTTTTAAGTTTTTAACTGCGTTTGCTTGTAGCTCAAGGCTATTATTACTGCTTACAATCATGGCTTGTAAGCCATTGTCGTTTAACAAAAGTTCTAAGCTGGTAGCAAGGTGTGCCATAGCTGGGTTAGTTAAATCATTTATTACTATGGCCACTAAGTTAGAGCGTTTTGAGCGCATAGCAGCGGCATCACGATTATAAACGTACCCTAGCTCATCTATCGCTTTGAGTATTTTTTGTTTACTTTTATTGCCCACTTTATCGCTTTGGGTAAGTACCAAAGATACGGTTGATTTTGATACACCAGCACGCTCTGCAACATCAAAAATAGTGACTGATTTGGCTTTGTTATGCATTGTATTTTAAGTACCGCAGTGGTGAATAAATAGCGCTGTAGTTTAGCTTAATCAGCACTATTAAGTCATCTTTTAGAGGTGTTTAACTTACCTTAATACTTTATGAACAAAGCAAAACGTGTTTATATACGCCTATAAGAGTAAAAAATAACAAAAGGATAAAAACATGAGCGCTTTTAGGCTGTTAGTTGCCTTTATTTGTTGTGCGGCATTAGTACCAACAAGTTACGCCGAGCAGGGCTATCAAACCCCATCACCCGAACTTGCAGCATTGGTTGATGCTAAGTTAGCACCCACTAGTTACTTATCGAGCGATGGCCAGTGGTTAGCGCTTTTTGAACGCAAACGTGTAGTAACCCTTGATGAACTTGCAAAAGAAGAGCTTAAGCTTGCTGGTATTAAGCTAAACCCCGCTAATTTTTCGCGCTCTCGTGTGAGTGCCAAATTTAGTGCCGTGGAGCTAAAGCATGTTCAAAGCGGGTCGGTTATCAGTATTAATAACTTACCTAATGGCATTATTCGCTCACCTAAATGGTCATCTAATAGTCAATATTTAGCCTTTATTGTTGAGCAATCAGCCCAAGCCAATTTATGGCTTTACAGCGTTGAAACCAAACAAGCAAAAGAGTTAACTAGCGCTGCATTAAATTCGGTACTAACTGCATCACCATATAAATGGCTGCCAGATAGCAGCGCCATTGTTGCAAACCTCGCTGTTAACTTTGGCAAGCCAAGGCTTGAAAATAACAGCCAAAATGTAGTGCCTGTTATTCAACAAAGTACTGGCGAAAAAGCGCCTGCACGTACTTACCAAAATTTATTAACAAGCCCGTTTGATGAATCACAATTTAAATTTTACGGCCAAGGGCAATTGGCTTACGTAACGCTTGATGGTAATACTCAAGCAATAGGTAGCCCTTCTTTATTTAAATCATTTTCGGTATCACCTGATTCTACCAATATATTAGTCGCCGGTATTAATGAGCCGTTTTCGTATCAAGTGCCTTACAGCCGCTTTGCAAGCACGTGGCAAATATGGGGCATGCGCGGCTATGCATTAGCAGAGCTGGCAAAACAACCACTTGCCGATAACATTCCACAAGGTTACGACAGCGTACGCACAGGCCGCCGTAATTTTGAATGGCGAGCCGATCAGGGCGCTGAAGTTATTTGGGCCGAGGCGCAAGATGGCGGCGACATGAAAACTGACGTTGAGCATCATGATTATGTATACAGCTTGCGTGCACCATTTAAACGCGAGCCTAAATTATTTGCCAAAGTAGAACGCCGTTATGCAGGAATGGAGTGGGGCAACGAAAACGTAGCAATGCTGACAGACTGGCGCTTTAGCGATCGCCAAGTACGTACTTACATAGTACAGCCACGAAATGCCGACAGAAACCGCGTTTTGTTTTCAGAGCGTAGTTACAACGACGCGTATAAAGATCCAGGTAATGCAATTTACGAGCGCAACGATTTAGGCGCAAACGTGATTAAAATTGTAGGCGGGCGTTATATTTACCTGCGCGGTAATGGTGCTTCAGAGCAAGGTAATGTGCCGTTTTTAGATAGGTACGATGTTAAAACAAATAGCAGCAAGCGTTTATGGCAATCAGAAGCGCCATACTACGAGCGTGTACGCGCTCTGCTTGACGACGAAGGTGAGCGATTTATTACTATTCGTGAATCTAAAACTGAGCAACCTAACTTTTTTATACGCAATTTAGATAACGACACGCTAACGCAATTAACGACATTTGAGCATCCGTATCCTGCATTTAAAGGGGTAACTAAAGAGCAATTACGTTATAAACGCGACGACGGTGTTGAGCTTTCGGGTACGCTTTATTTACCACCAGGGTACGATAAAACACAAGGCCCGTTACCTGTACTTATGTGGGCTTACCCACTTGAATACAAAGATAAAGCCGTAGCATCGCAAGTTCGCGAATCGCCTTATGCGTTTACCTACATTGGTTATTGGGGCCCAATGCCTTACCTTGCTAAAGGGATTGCCGTGTTTGACGACCCTAAAATGCCAATAGTGGGTATTGATGGCAGCGAGCCAAACGATAACTTTAGAAAGCAGTTAGTATCAAGTGCGCAAGCAGCTGTTGATGTATTAGTTAAAAAAGGCATTGCCGATAAAAACAAAATTGCCATAGCAGGGCACTCATACGGTGCATTTATGGTTGCTAACTTATTGGCTCATAGTGATTTATTTAAAACAGGTATTGCCCGCAGTGGTGCGTATAACCGCACATTAACGCCGTTTGGTTTTCAAGGAGAAGAGCGTGATTTTTGGCAAGCACAAAGTGTGTACGCTAATATGTCGCCGTTTTTCCATGCTGAAAAAATTAACGAGCCAATGCTAATGATCCACGGCCAAGAAGACCCTAATTCGGGCACTTTCCCTATGCAAAGTGAGCGCATGTACGCAGCGCTTAAAGGCTTAGGTAAAGACGCTCGCTTAGTAATGCTCCCTTATGAAGCACATGGTTACCGTGCGCGTAAAAGCTTATTACATGTGTTGTGGGAACAAGAACAGTGGTTAGATAAGTATTTGTTAAATGATACAGCAGAGCCAGTAGAGGTTATTACTGACCCCGTGGTAAGTGCTGGTCAATAGTAATAAAAATGAGTAAGCAACAGCGCGGCTACTTATAGCCGCGTTTTTGCTTTTAATATGAGAGTAAATTAATGATTGATGTAGCAGCACTTGCGGTTTTTATTCCTACCTTCTTTTTTGTGTCGATAACGCCAGGTATGTGTATGATCCTTGCCATGACACTCGGTATGAGCATTGGCGTGCGCCGCACATTATGGATGATGATAGGTGAGCTGTTAGGTGTAGCAAGTGTTGCTATAGCTGCGGTATTAGGCGTTGCAAGCGTAATGCTAAATTACCCAGATGCGTTCGCTATTTTAAAGTGGGTAGGCGGTGCGTACTTAATTTATATTGGCGTTAACATGTGGCGAGCCAAAGGAAAAATGTCGGTCGATACCTCAAAACCAAGTGACGTAAGTAGGAAGTCGTTATTTACGCAAGGTTTTGTAACCGCAATTGCTAACCCTAAAGGGTGGGCGTTTATGATTTCACTACTGCCACCCTTTATAAGTGTTGAGCATGCTGTAGCCCCTCAGCTTTTAGTATTGCTTGGTGTTATAATGACCACCGAGTTTTTAAGTATGTTAGCTTACGCAACAGGCGGTAAAAGCTTACGTTTATTTTTAAGCCGTGGTGATAATATTAAATGGATGAACCGTATTGCTGGTAGCTTAATGGGGTTAGTTGGAATTTGGCTTATTTTTGGTTAGCTCAAAAAGTGGTTGATATTGTCAATTAATTTGTTATAGTTGATTTTGTCATCTATTTAACGCTTAAGGCATGCCCAAAAATGAGTACACCCGTATCAGCAAACCCAGTAATGGTTGAGCCTAAAAAAACACCTGTAATTTATAAAATACTGGTTATGGTAAGTATTATTACCTTAATTGGCGGTACTCTAACTGGCATTATGACTTATGTGAATGTGGGTGTTACAGAGCATTTTTATGCAGATTGGTTTACCTCATTTATAAGTGCAGTATTGGTTATGGCGCCTGTTGGTTTTGTAATGATGACCTTAATGCATAAGCTAGTTAATAAGTTATTGCCTAGTAGTAGCGAGCTAAAACGTAATTTAGTGATTAGTGTTTTTATGGCGCTGATCATGGAGTCGGTGATGGCGTTTGTTACCGCTACTAATAATATTGGCTATGCAGATATGCGTGTATTTGTAACTGGATGGGCTGAAGGGTTATTAGCCGCATTACCAATAGGTTTAACTATAATGCTGATAATGTCGGTTAAGGTAAAACCTAAAATAGAACGCTTTTTAAAAAGCTAATAACAAAAAAGAGCCATTGGCTCTTTTTTGTTATTTAGTGTTTACCTGCTCTTTAAATTGCACGATTCAAAAAAGGTGCTGTTCGGCTTATTTTAGATTGGGCTACCTCTGTAGGTTTCCCTTGCGCTACAATTAAGCCGCCTTCTTCGCCAGCACCGGGTCCTACATCAATAACCCAGTCACTATTGCGGGCTACTTGCATATCGTGTTCAACCATAATGACGGTATTGCCAGCATCAACTAATTTATTTAACTGCGACATTAACATTGATACATCCGATGGATGCAGGCCTGTAGTTGGCTCATCAAGAATATAAAGTGTGTTACCGCGCTGCGTACGTTGCAGCTCCGTTGCTAATTTAATACGCTGCGCTTCACCGCCCGAAAGCTCAGTGGCAGGTTGCCCTAAACGTAAATACCCAAGACCTACTTGCATAAGTGCATCGAGTGATCGCAGTATTGCAGGCTCATTTTCAAAAAAGGTATATGCCGATTCAACCGTTAAATTTAGAATATCGCTGATGTTTTTATCACGATATGTAACCTCAAGTGTTTGCTCGTTATAACGTTTGCCATGACACACTTGGCAAGGTGAATAAACGCTAGGTAAAAACAGCAGCTCTATACTCACAAAGCCAACGCCTTCACAGTTTTTACAGCGACCTTTAGCAACATTAAACGAAAAGCGACCAGCATCGTAACGGCGCTCTTTCGCTTTTTGGGTAGAAGCAAATAGTTTACGCACATGATCAAATAAACCCGTATAGGTAGCTAAGTTTGAACGAGGGGTACGGCCAATCGCTTTTTGATTTACGGTAATCAGGCGGCTTATATTATTTATTCCTTCAATGATTTTTCCGCTGGTGTGTGTTTGCAGTTCTTGTTCGAGTAAGTCGGCTTCGTCGGTGGGGGCTTCCGGTATTACTTTTTGCCCAAGTGCTTCGTAAACAAGTTCTACTAACGCTTGGCTTACTAGGCTTGATTTACCCGAGCCCGAAACCCCAGTAACGGTTGTCATAACACCCAGTGGAAATTCTGCATTGAGTTTTTTAAGATTGTTACGCTCAATATCAGCTAATTTTAACCACGCTTTTGGCTGACTTTGCTCCTTTTTTTGCGCGCTGTTTTGAGTAGACTCTTGACTGGCGTTTTTAGCAAAAAGGTGGCGGGCAGTGTGCGAATTTTTTACTTTGCTTAACCCTTCAACAGGGCCGCTGTAAATAATGTTGCCACCATGCACACCGGCATCAGGGCCTACATCAACAATCCAATCGGCATGTTTAACAACGCTAACATCGTGTTCAACAACAAATACAGAATTGCCAGCCGCTATTAGCTCATCAAGCGCTTTTAAAAGTGCTTGAGTGTCTGCAGGGTGTAAACCCGCTGAAGGTTCATCTAACACGTAAACTACCCCAAATAATTTAGAGCGAATTTGTGTGGCAAGTCGCAACCGTTGTAGCTCTCCGGGTGAGAGCGTTGGCGTTGTACGCTCAAGCGACAAGTATCCTAAACCAAGCATGGTTAGTGCTTCAATACGGGTGAGTATATCGCTGGCAATGCGCTGCGTAACAATGGCTTGCTCTGGATTTTTTGTATTTTTATTTACTTTGGTATTGGCGGCGTTACTTAGTTTTTTAGCAAGCTCGTTTAATGTAAGTTGAGATAGATCGCCAATATCAAGCCCTGCAAATTTAACACTTAACGATGCTTGTTTTAATTTTTTACCTTGGCAAGTAGGGCACTGCGATATTTGCATAAACTGCGATACGCGCTTTTTAGTACGCGGGCTTTGGGTAGTAGCAAAAGACTGTAAAACAAAGCGTTTAGCGCTTGAAAAAGTTCCCATGTAGCTTGGATCTTCGTTATTTTTTATCGCATTCTGTGTTTGCTCATAGGTGTAATCTGGGTATACCGGCACAGTAGGTGTTTCGTCGGTAAATAAAATCCAATCCCGTGCTTTTTTAGAAAGTTTGTTCCAAGGTGTGTCTATGTCATAACCAAGCGAGGTAAGTATACGGCTTAGGTTTTTACCTTGCCATGCTGGTGGCCACGCTTCAATGGCGCGCTGGCGAATAGTTTTTGTATCGTCTGGCACAAGTAGCTTTTCGGTTACTTCAAACACTCGGCCTATTCCTGAGCATTCTGGGCACGCACCTTGTGGCGTATTCGGCGAAAACGCATCAGCATAAAGTATACCTTGGTCTTTTGGGTATTCACCTGCGCGTGAGTAAAGCATACGTAGCGCGTTAGAAATAGTTGTTATGCTGCCAACGGATGAGCGAACCGACGGTGCGCCGCGTTGCTGCTGCAAAGCAACGGCAGGCGGTAGCCCTTCAATAGAATCAACATCGGGCTCATCAACTTGATCTATCAACCTTCGGGCGTAAGGCGATACTGAATCAAGATAACGGTGCTGCGACTCAGCAAACAGCGTTCCAAACGCAAGCGACGACTTTCCAGAGCCCGATATTCCTGTAAAAACAACCAATGCGTTACGAGGTAAATCAACGTCTACATTTTTTAAGTTGTGAACGCGTGCCCCTCTTACTTGAATGCTATTACTGGGATCAGATAAATCCATTGTTGAGTTTTTATGTGTGCTTGCCATACGTTTATACTCCTGTTTAATCGCGCTTTTTACTTTAAGTTAGCTTTAATTATTTACTCTTATCACTCGTTATTACCTCAAAGTAGCGCAAGCACACTGAATGAGCGCTTAGTCTGTAGTGGCGCAGCCAAAGCGCTGGATAAAATTGTGATGATTGTTTGTTTACATAATAGGTATGGAATGCGAATATAATTTAAACAGTTATTGTTATGTAATTTATTAGGTAATTTACTAGGTATTTTACTAGGTAATAAAAAGGAACTCACAGTGAAGAAAGCCTTAGTGATCATTTTATTGGTGCTTTCGTGGGCAAGCCAAGCCGACTCTATCAAAGCGCTAAATGTTGACCGTGCAGTACCAAATAGCATGCACTTATCGTTTGCAAACGATAGCAACATAACCCCTAAAAAAGGGGATTTTAAAATCGTTAATTATGTATTAATGAGCAATGAAGAGGGCGAACGCTGGGCTGTTATAACGCTAACTAACTTATCGTCGGGCAATCGAGAATTAGGCGAGGAGCACTTACTTGCACTTTTTGCTGACGGCAGCCGATTTATGCCAATGGAATTTAAACTCGGTTTTAAAGGCAACGAAACACAATCGGTAACTGTATCGTTTGCCGATTATAAATTCCCTATTTTAAGTGTGTATTCGAGTAACGACCAGTAGCATATTGGATAAGTTAAATATGCAGCAATTGCTTTAACTTATCTGCGCCGGCTCTGCTGGTGCTTAGTTCAGATTTAATATCGTCATTTACAATCACCATAAGTTTGCCATTAAACCAGCGCTGTATTTCTTTAATGTGGTCAATATTAACCAAATAACTGCGGTGGATTCGTACAAAGTTATGTGCTGCTAAAGCATGCTCAAGCTGATCAAGTGTATCGCTTAAATGATGAAATGTATCGCCATTCCACGCCAAACTATTGCCCTGCTCCGATTTAATAAATTTAATATTACTAGGGGAGAGTAAAAATATGCGCTCACCACTTTTACTAATGAGCTTATTTATAGTGTTTTTGGTTAATGTAAACGTTTGCTCGTTGGGTTCGTGATTGACTAGGGTATGTGCACGTTGTTGCTCTAATTGCTGCTGCGCTTTGGCGAGAGCTTTTTTTAGCCTAGCAATAGGAAAAGGTTTGAGTAAGTAGTCAGTTGAGGCGTGCTCAAAAGCTTCAATAGCAAATTGGTCATACGCGGTTGTGTAAATAATAATGGGCTGGTAGTTAAGTAAATCAATAAGCTCAAGGCCGTTAATTTCAGGCATTTGAATATCAAGTAATACCACATCAGGGGTCAGCTCATTGATTAATGTAATAGCCTCTTTGCCATTTGTAGCCATAGCCACCAATTCAACATGCCCCATTAAACTTAATTGATGGCTTAATTTTTCGCGAGCGGGAAGCTCGTCATCGGCAAATAATACGCGCATTTTAGTAATAGTATGTTGCTGGTTTTTGCTGTTCATAGTGCTAGCTCCAACGTAACCACTGCACCATTATTATTGCTCAGTAGTACCTTACTTTTACCAAGTTGTTTGACGCGCTTGAGTATGTTTTTCATCCCTACACCATTGCCATGCCCGTGCTTTATTACATCGCTCGAAAAACCCTTACCATTATCGCTAATTTGTATTTTAACGCCGTTTGGAAGCTCACTCAGGGTTATATTAAGTATTAGAGAAGTTTGGTTGGCGTTGTGTTTAATGGCGTTTTCAATAATTGGCTGAATAAGTAGCGGTGGTAGCGATATGTCTTTAAGCCTATTGGGAATATGGTAATTAACCTGAAGTTTATCGCCAAAGCGTGCTTTTTCAATATTTAAGTATTTTTCTATTATTGTAAGCTCTTGCTGTAAAGGTATTTGCTGTTGCTCGGCGGTATCAAGGGAGTACCTTAAAATATCAGCAAGTTCATGCAGTACTTCATCGGCTAAATCAGGGTTTGTATGAATATAGGCCGAAATTGTATTTAAGCTATTAAACATAAAATGAGGGTTTAGTTGATATCGTAATGTAGCAAGTTGGGCTTGTTTAAGTGCGTGTTTTTCGGCTGTTGCGCGTTTTTTGTTTTCAATAAAAATACTGGTAAAGTAAATACACGATCCCCAAAGTAAGCCGTTAAATACAACAAATACTCCCATCGATTTATGCCCATCAAAAAGCTGTGTGAGTAATATATCGGTAAGCACATTACCAAGTGCCATAAATACAACTGCAATTAACCATTCAAATGCTATTTTGTTAATGTGTTTATTGCGAAGGTAAAAAATAACTGCTGCCGCACTCCAAACAGGAACCCAGTAAAAAGTTACGAACCACACAGTTGCAGCGAGTGCACTACCAGTAGTAAAGGGGGCGGAGTTCGCGATTATTAGCCCAAGGGCATAAGCAATATCTACAATAAGTAGAGTAAAAAAGCTGTATTTATAAAATGGATGTTTGAGCATAGTATGTGCTTCTTTTTGTAAGTGATTAAACCATAACAAAAAACAGTCAAAACCCAAATGATTTTGTGTTTTGACTGCTACTCATTTAAAAGTAAGTTAGCTCTTTGATTTGTAGTGTGTTTTTTAATGACTCAATGCTTGCGCCTGGCATTTTACGCCACATTAAGTTAACCCCAGTTAATTCTGTTGCCGACCACGTAACTGGGCTACCAAAACCAAATTGTTTAAGTGTAGTGAAGGGAATATCAAGCGTGGTCCATTCATCGCGCGGCTTTAAAAGTACACTAAAGTGATCCCAATCTTTTACATCACTATGATAAACAGACAAAGCAAAAGGCGTGGTAGACCCTTTATACGTTAAGCGCACACCTTTAAATGCTGAAGCATCAGCCGGTGATGTAAATTTTATTTCAGCGCCTGCCCACGCGCCAAAGCTTGTTGGCTTTGTAATGGTTGTATCTATAGTTAAGCTATTTTTATGCGTGGTAAGCGTTGCCACAGACTGACCACCCATTACCGAGTCGCTTAAGGCTTGCCATGGTGTATCACCGGTAAAATCATCAATAACATGCTGCGCTTGGCTGCTTTTAATTACTTCATTACAAGTGGGGCCTTGTGGCTTTATGGCTTTGTTTTGAGCAATAAGCGCTGGGCGGTCTACTTGTATACCTGCTTTATAAACCTCTGAGATTGTGTGAATATGGTTTATATCATCAAGTGGGTTTTGCTTAAGCAGTATAAAGCTTGCCTCAAAGCCTTTAGCAAGCTTACCAATACTATCTGCTTTATTGATCGCTTGTGCGCCGTTAACCGTTGCCGCATTAATTATTTCACCATTAGTTAGGCCCGCTTTTTTAAGTGCATCTAACTCGTTATGTAACCCTGTTCCATGGATTGTGTATGGGTTTCCGGCATCAGAGCCGGTGCCTATAGTGATATTAGCTTTATGTAACTTTTGAATATTTGCATAAGCGGTTTTACGTTCACTCCATGCGTGTTCTTTCCATTTTGAAGGCGCAGGCACATTTTCAAACAAGCACTCTTGAAGCTTTTCGGGAATGGTTTTTAGTAACTCGTTTTGTGAGCTAATAGTATGGTTATGCTTTTCATCGCTATGGTTGTGGTACACCGCAAGGGTAGGAATGTAGGTTACATTATGCTGTTTCATTAGCGTAATAAACTCATCATCTATCGCCTCGCTATTAATACCGTGGGCTAAAGCCGTTGCACCGGCCTTAATAGCGCGTTTGCCATCATCTAGTGTAGAAACATGCACAAAATACGGTAAATTAGCCGCTTTAGAGCGCTTACCAAGATCGCTTAATTGGCTATCAGTCAACGATTTACCCACACCGCCAAAGGTTTCAATAACCGCTTTAGTTACATGGGGTTGGGTGCTTATATGTTTTTTCCATAGCGCTGCTATGTCTTCATTTTTGGCAATTTCGTAAGCGTTGCCACCAAACTGCGTGCCATGCCCGCCAGGGTTGGTAAACAATGTACCTGCATAAAAAAGGTTAGGGGTTAGTTGGGCTTCTTCTAATTGAGCGGCTTCGTTTAGGGTTTGCTCAAACGAAAACAAATCAACAATGTTAGTTACGCCTAAATACAAATTAGAATTAAAGTGCGATTTAACCGGCAAATACTGAAACTCAGTAAAGTTACTGCCTGATGAACCCAAATGTACATGTAAATCAATTAAACCAGGTATTGCATATTGGTTGTTGGCATCAATAGTTTTATCGGCGTTTTGTAGTGGGTCGGTCGCTTTAGCAACGTTTACAATTTTACCATCGTCAATATAAAGCGAACTCGGCGCAGAAAAGCTTTGCGAATTACTTTGGTATACACGAATGTTGTCGACTCGCAGGTCAATGGCATGCGCACTAAAGTGGCTTGTTAAACTCAGTGCTATAACTGTTTTTGTAATAATGTTCATCACTATATTCCTTATCAAAATAGGTATTTGGCGTTTTGTTGATAAGGAATTTAGCGAGTTTTTTAACCTGCTTCATTAATGTTTATCTGAATCGACATTTTTTGCCGTTGAACCGACACTAAAGTAAATAAACGTAGTGGTGCGCTCAGACTGACTGAACTAAATATTATGAATTAGCGATAGATCCCTTCGGCGGGTATGCCTATTTTAAGACAGGGTTTTAAAATTTAATCTTGTTTGAATGACTTTTAAAGGCGGCTAGGAGCGATTAACAGCCGCTCAAGCATCTTGTAATTGGAATCCATTTTTCTCTATAGCTGACGTTCGAACCTGCTTTACTAATGCTAACTATTAGCCGAAAGCTGACATTAGTTTTTGTAAAAGAATAAACAGATTATTGGTAATTCAAACCAATATATACTGCATGTTTGAGGGCTAGTGTAAGCTCGTTGCTGCCTTTGAACTTCCATCACTTGATGCTCATTTGAGCCTAAAGCAGTCAGTAATGAATTCGGTTTCAAGATCACTTTGTGAGTATAGAAGACGCTAGCATTTAATTTTTACACAGATTTATAATGAATTAATCATGTCAAATTACTGAAAATTATTAATAATAATGTAAATTAACAACTTAAATCGAGCAACCGTTAGTCAACAAAATTGACCCATTACTAACATTCTTTTTTTGAGGTGGTTTAACTATGGATGCCCTAGTTATGCTATAGGTGATTTTAGCAATTAAGCACTAAACTCTTCCCTAAGCGAGTGACAAAATTGGATCAAACGGGCACCTTTAAAGCTTTTGGGCTGGAAGACCTGCCTGATGGGGAAATTTTGCCATAGATTGACAGCTTAGTTATATTTAGGATGTCTAATTTGGTTCGACTCTCAAAATGAAAAACTAACTTGCTAGCACCAAATAAAATGTTTAAATTTAGCTGTTTAGCTTAATTGCAACCGCTGGTTGACAAATTAACAACTTGACTTGCTGGTCTGCAACTACCTGACTTTCTATGCTTACCGCTCAACAACAAATGAAGGAATGAACTTTATGATTTTAGCAGAAAAGATTGTCAGATTAAGAAAACAAGTTGGTTGGTCGCAGGAAGAATTGGCTGAAAAGATGAATGTTTCTAGGCAGTCAGTGTCTAAGTGGGAAAGCACTAATAGCATACCTGATTTAAATAGGATAATTATATTGGCGGAGCTTTTTGACGTGTCTACTGACTTTCTACTAAGAGATGAGAATGAAGCTTTTGATTCTCATGATGAAAATAAAAAGCCTGATATCATTCAAATTAGTTTAGAACAAGCAGCAAAATATATTGAAAATAAGATGGAAGTGTCAGCCTTAATCACTAAAGGAGTTATACTTTGTTTATGCTCAGTAGTACCTTTGTTTTTCTTCTTGGCAATGGCTGAAACCAATCGATTGAACCTGACAGGCAATATCGCAGCAGCGATAGGAGTTGTGTGTATTGTAGTTATGGTCTCTATGGGAATAAATTTTTTTCTCAGAGGCAACCAATATGAAAGCGATATAGCGGTAATAGATAATGAAGCATTTGAATTAGCCTATGGTGTACATGGTGTTTTCAATGAAAAATTAACAAAGTTCAGACCTACCTATAATCGAAGATTATCGTTGGGTATATTTATGTTCATTATCAGTTTTGCACCTCTTATGTTTGCTAGTATGCTTTTCAGAGGCCCAAGTATAACTCTAATGATGCTAATTGTACTTATGCTCATCATAGCCGCTGGGATATACATTGTGTCTCCTGTTGCGGCTAAATACGAGGCTTATAACAATATTCTAAAAGATGGGCCTCTAGATACCGTAAAGAGTAGACGTGTAAAACGTGCTGAAAAACTCGCTGCATTCTACTGGCCTTTGCTAATCGCTATCTTTCTTGGTTGGAGCTTATGGACTATGGATTGGGGCGTAACTTGGATAATTTGGCCTGTAGGGGCTGTACTTTTCGCTGCACTGGTTGGATTAATGGAGTTGCTGGATAAAGAAGAGTGATGAACATGATATGCATCTTTATCAGCGATACAAAAACCTAATCTTAACCAGTAACTTTCTAATATGGCAGAGATTAGGGGGATACAAATAAGTCATCTAAATATAAATACTTGAACAACCGCTATGCTGGCATTTACGATCATCAATCTAGACCTAAATTCAAATACTATAAATGGCACTTTAGCGAAGTTCGGCTGTGAGCGTGAGGCAGACTGTGAGAAATTATGATGTATGAAGTCAATACTCGTCTCCTTGGTTATTACATTTTATGAACGTTCGTTACGAGCGTTCATGTTTTTTACTTTATATAAATGAATTATACCCTATGGTAAGCTTTTAAAAGCATTGTCAATGCTCTTAAGCTACATAGATTTAATAGGTACTCTTAATTGCTTTTGAGGTTTGATGGTTTGCATTAATAGGCATAGTGATACCAAAGCCACACCTATCCAACCAATTATCTTAAACCTTTCACCAATAACGAAAACGGCTAAAACAGTTGCAACTAATGGTTCTATTAAGGTAATTAATGTCGCTTTACTTGCATTTATATAATTCAAGCCAAAACCAAATAATAAGTATCCTAAAAACATTGGAATTACTGCCATATACAAAGATACCAATGCATTGGTTGCGCTTGAAAATAAGTTATCACCTGTAAACCATAATGAAGGGAGTAACAATAAAGCAGCACAACCAAACAGTCCTGACATTGACGATTTCGAATGAACTCCACTTTCAATTAAACTCCTTGCTGCCCATGAATAACCTGCATAGGTTAATCCAGCAATACACCCCAAAAGAATACCCAGGCTCTGTTGATTAATACTGTATGAAGGATCATTACTCTGATCTCTACCTAACGTTAATAAAGTAATACCTATAGCTCCAATAACAAAACTCAGTACCCATTCCAGTGATATATTTTTTTTACTAATTAGGCTTTCAAGGATTGCAGCAAAAAAAGGTGCCGTAGCAATTGAAACTACAGTGCCAATTGCAACACCTGATAAACGCATTGAAGTATAAAATGCTAATGGATAGATAGCGACAGAAGCGGCACCTAAAAGTAATACCTTAGGCTGTGAAATCATGAGCTTATAATCTATAAATAACGTTTTTCGTGCTGTAATAACAAGTAGCACTCCCCCTATTCCCATAGAGAATGCACCAATTGCAAACGAACTCACATCAGGGGAATAGCTTGCTGCGGTGCCTGTTGTTCCCCACAAAAAACTAGCAATAATGATAGCAATTACACCTTTAAAACTTCCGTGATGACTTTGCATAGTGATACCTGTTTTTTATTATTTCAATACAGAAATTGTATGCTAATGATGAAAGGAGTTTTTAACAATTAAGACGCTATCGTTGACAATAAAGACTAAGTTTACTTTTTGAATTTATTAGGTGGTAGGCCAAAGAATTGTGAAAACTTTCGGCTAAAGGCTGACGGCTCTTTGTAGCCTACTTTTTCACCAATGATTGATAGTGGATAATCTGTGTGTGTTAGTAAAGCTTGCGCTTTTTCCATACGAAGTTTGGTTACGTATTTCATCACAGTCATATTTGCTTGTTGCTTAAATAGTTTCTTAAACTGCGTTTCGCTTAGAAAAGCAGATTCAGCCAGGCGTTTAATGTGAAGTTGCTCTGCAATATTTTGCTCTATGAAGGATATTGCTGTACCAATACGGTTATCTACTTTTGACAATAAAGGTTGCTCTGCAAGCAGTAAACTGAACATTTCAAACATCGCCTGTTCTAATTGAGCATTAACTTTATTTTCTAATTGGTTTTCGATAAAGGTTAAGTAACTTTTAAGGGCTGAGTTAATTGCAAAAACAATACAGTGAGAAGATGAAATATTTAGGGGTAGGTTTTTCATGTCCACAACTACAAATCTAGCTTCAGTATCTGCAGTGAACAAGTGCTCTTCATTGGCTTTAACTACAACACATTCACTTGGCGCAACTTTACCATTGAAATCACCAACGCATATATTTATGACACCACGTAAAGGTAAAACCAATTGATTAAAGTGATGTGAGTGACGGGTTGGTTTTGTGCTATAAGAACGAATGGATAATAGATTTTTCATAATAACAGAAATGTATGGCCTTATTTCATCCTGATTTTGGTTATACATAGTAGAGCAATGGATGACAAAGTGAAGTGTTAGTTTTATTGGCTCTTTAACTTAAACCTCAATGACTGCAATGGTGTGTGAGTTTACATGGCTTAGCAGTCCCACTAAAGGCTTTGAAAGGTAATATCTGCTGTTGGCATTCTCCGCCACTCCACAACATAAAATGTTGATAATAATTGGCAAGGTATTTTACTGTGTCGGATGGCGCTTCGCTTATCCGACCTACACTTACACAAAGCCTCTTATTTGGCGTCTCTTACCGGTAAAATAAAGCGTTTACTCAATATTTATACCTTGCTTTAAAAGGTACTCCACTGTTTTATTAGTATGTGGCTTAAATGCTTTCCAACGGCCGATTGCTTTATTGTTAAGTGGTTGGCGTACTTGTACTTTACTGGCGGCAGAGACCGGTGCGGTGTTTAAGTGAAAGTCTATACACTGTGCTTGCCATTCTAAATTACAAAAGCTAACTAGCTCTTTTATTTGCTGCTCGGGCTGGGCGACTAGTTTTTCGTATTTTACTAATTTTATATTGCTATGCAGGGCGCTAAAGTGCTGCATGAGTTTATAAAAGCGGCTATTTAAAAAAGATAAATCCCCCATACTGGGGGCATTTATCACATTAGTATATGACCTTAATATAATTACTAGCGATGTTATTTTGAATTGGAAATTACTGGCCACTCGTCAACTAAAATGCCATTACCACAATCGTTGTCTGCATGTATTAAATTAGGTTTTAGATTAATCAGTTGTGGGAACGAAATGGTGTAATTGACCTTATAACCGCAAGAGCCAAAAGCAGAGTATAAGCGCAGAGACTTTAATTCATTCCCTATTTCACTAACTTCAATACTGCCGGTAATTAAATTAGTTTGCTTTAGCTCCCACTTATTATCAATAAAAGTAGGTTCTGACCAAGTTATGGGGTAAGCCATGTTAGTTAACGTCTTGACATAATAGGTCAAGTAACTGTCTTGATATGCTCCAGTGTTGCAAGCTAATGCAAGCAATTTATCACCCGAACTTAGCTTAAAAACTGAGACAAATCGATTGTTATGATGTTCGTCTTTGATAGAACAGTTGTCGTTTTTATTTAGTGAGCCAAGAAGCTTTTTTTGAGTTAATAGCTCAAAATCTAGAGGCAACTTTTGACCAGAGGGTATCTGCATTTTTAAGGGTTTATTATTCTTAATATCTGCATTGAGTGAAGCGGCATTAACATGCGAGCATAATAAAAAGATCATAACAAATAAGGTCATATTTAATTTCACCAAGAGTTAATCCATAAAAGTATATGTGTATTAAGCTAACGCTACATTTGTTGAGAATAATAACTTTTCAAATTCAAATGTACCTCGTGACGCTTTCAATAGTCGCTCAAAAATTATAGCGTCATTAGCAATCTCTAAAGCGTGATCTTGACCATTAATTATTCTCCTAGCTCCAATATAATTAGAAGTTGCACCTGATATAAATTGGCCTAGCTTCGCTTTAGCAAATAAACCTTCTCGCATGCCATAAGACATTATTGCATATGCAATTTTATGATTAAGTGCTAGGTCTGGATTTATATAGAGCTTATCTCCAAGCCCTAAAGCATCGCCAACCTTTTTATAATTATAATCCCATGTTAATTGTACATAACCCCTTCCGTAATATATGTTTTTTTCTACAGTTGAAGTAGTTGGAACATCGTGTACGCTACCATACAGCTTACCTTTTCCTTTTCCCCACTCTTTAATTGGTTTCCAGGTACGTCCGCACTCACGTTTTACTGTCGCTAACATGTAAGCAATCCATCGGATATCGGTAATGTGAGGATCCATTACACACTCAATCAAGAGTTTTTTTAGATCATTAAATGCTTGCTCATTAGGGAACTGCTTTTTATATATTTTAATGAAGTGTTCATAATCAATAACTTGAACTTGATTTAAAAGGGCAGCTTCTTTGTGCTTTTTTAGAAAGTTCTGACTTAATGAGGCTACAAGTGCTTTGTGAGTTAAATCATCAGGTATAACTTTTTTACTTGGGTGTTTATTACCCAATGCAGCGGATTGAAATAGCTTTAGTTGCTCTTAAGTTTTACTACCATAATATCCATCGGGCTTTAGTACTTTTTTACCGAAATACTTTTTTGTGGTACCTAATAAAAGCCTTTGTAGTACTAAAACATCTAGTGGGGCATTCCTAGCACCGTGACCAACACTATTAGTTAACCTTGTTATATTTACTAAGTTTAGTTCTTTAAATATTAACATTTTAATCCTTTAGTAACTATACCACTCACTATGTGGCCCCTTCAAGGGAACATTAGCTGAATTTTATTCCATTTATATTATTCCTTTTCTATCAATATTTGTCAGTAAGCATTGGCAACTGTGTTAGTTTGATCGTCACAGTGCTTATATTTATTTTAAAAAGTAATTACCTGACTATAAATTAATTAAGCGAATTTATATAAAATAGAAGTGATATTTCATCCTATAATATCTTGTTGTTTTAAGTAGGTCTCAGCCTCATCAGTATGGGGCTTAAATGCCTTCCAACGGCCAATTGCTTTGTTGTTAAGTGGTTGGCGTACTTGCACTTTACTTGCAGTAGAGACCGGTGAGGTGTTTAAGTGAAAGTCTATACACTGTGCTTGCCACTCTAAATTACAAAAGCTAACTAGCTCTTTTATTTGCTGCTCGGGCTGGGCGACTAGTTCTTCGTATTTTACTAATTTTATATTGCTATGCAGGGCGCTAAAGTGCTGCATGAGTTTGTAAAAGCGGCTGTAAAATTTGGCAGTGTCGAGTAAATCGAGCGAGTACGCGTAGTAGGGGTTATTTATAGTAAATAACTGGCGATAGTTACCAATGCAGGTGTCCATTGGGTCGCGTAGCATGCAAATAATTTTAGCGTTTGGCAGGGCTTTGGTAATTAAGTCGATATAAAAAAAGTTAAACGGGAGTTTATCTATAAAGTGCTTATGGCTGCCTGTTATTACGCGTGTTGCGTTTAAATAGGTTGACCCAAGCTGATTAAAATCAAGCTCGTAGGCTTTACTGAGTGTTTGAGTGTTGAGCACATGGGGTGTTTGTGTTTGGCTGAGCCTTTTAACACTTAAGCCAAAGTCTTGCAGTTCACCGGCTGACTGCACGTCGCTGTGGCTCGATAAAATACGCTCTACCAATGTGGTGCCAGAGCGGGGCATGCCTAATACAAAAATAGGCTCTGCCGTTGGGTTACCTTGTGTCAGCGCTTGTGTGTGCTGTTCACTTAAGAGTTTAATATGTTCAAATAACTCAGTTGAGCTTTTATGATCAAACGGCTGTACAGCACGTTTTACTACTTTACCTTGCTCTAACGCGGTAAAAGCCTCTGAAAACTCACCAATATCTTGATACTCTTTAGCTAAAGCATGGCCAATATGCAGTTTTGCATCGGGGTTTGTTACTTGCTCAAACACGTTTTTTAAGCGTTCAATATGATTGTTTTGTGTACTTACTTTAGTTAAATCACTTAATGCAAAATGACTTTGATGGTGCAGCTGGTTAAGCGCTATGGCATTTTCAAAAGCGTGTTGGGCTTTATCAAATAGCCCTAAAAACTTAGCACTTACACCGTAGTTATAATAAAACTGAGGTTGAGCTTTGTTAGCTGCTGTAGACAGTGTAATAGCGCGCTCAAAGTAGTTAAGTGCTTGCTCGTGAATACCTGCTTGAGTAAGTGCAACGCCGAGTGTGTCGGCATCAAGTGCTTTAGTTATTTGCTTTAATGGCACCGATAGTGCGGTGTTTTTTGCTTTTTGTAATTCGCCAGTAAGTGCGTAACATTTAGCAAGTTGCGCGGTATATTCAATACTTTTGCCAAGGGTGAGGGCTTTTTCGATGAGCTTTATTGCTTTGTGTATTTGCCCAACAGTTAAATTAACCATTGCCAGCAAAAAATACCCATCAGCAAAGTCTGGTTTGAGTGTAACTAACTCCACTAGGGCTTTGTGTGCTTGCTCTATTTTACCTTGGTTTAGGGAGTGTATTGCGCTTTGATGAAGTTGCTTTAAATTTGGCTGCATGGTTTTTGGTAATTATTTTGTGAAAGAAAATAAAAAGGCTCAAATAAATTTGAGCCTTAAAACATTGTTTAAAAATTACTATAAATTATATTTCAAATTTGTAGTTAAATTTAACACCTACCGTAAGCGGGCGATTAATGTAATGGCCGTAGTTACGTTGTATGTCGGCACCATTTGCTGATGTTATATCGGCATCTGAACGACGAACGGATGTAACCGCGTATTTGTTGAATAGGTTATCAACATATAGGGTAGTTGACCATGCATCAGCTGTTAATTTAGCTGATATATTACTTAAGCTGTAACCTGGTAGTGTTTCGCCGTTATCACGAAGCCCTACTCTTGAAAGCACGTCGCTTTGCGCAGTTAAACCGTAGTTAATATCAAGCGTTTTGTCGTTAAACACGTCTGTTTGATAGTTTACACCCATCGAAAATTGATTTTCAGGTGAGCCTGGTAAACGGTCGCCGTCTTCTGCGCCATCGGTACCATCGGCATTAAACAAAAATGGTGCGTCTGATGTTAGCTCTGCTTTTGTGTAGGCATAAGTTGCGTAAACTGAAAACGAGTCAGATAAAATGGCACGGGTCGAAATTTCTACCCCTTTTGCATTAGCGCTGCCTGCGTTTGAAAGGTACGTTAATTGACCTATATCTGTAGCGCCAGTGATTTGCGCATCATCCCAATCTACGTTAAATAACGCGGCGTTAAAGTGTAGCTGGCTTCTAAACCATGTACTTTTAAAGCCTAGCTCGTAGTTTGTTGTGGTGTCGGCTTCATATAATAATTCGTCAGGTTTACCACAACCTGTTTGTTGATCCTCAACAATTGGATCAGGACAAGACACTAAACCGTTTGAACCACCAATTCTAAAGCCTTCACTTACTGTTACATAACCCATTACTGAATCAGTAAATTGATATTTAGCATTAAATTTAAATAAGTTACCGTTATCGCCAGCGTCATCTTTTTCGTATGCAACGGTGATTTTGTCAGGATCTACTCCACCATACAATGTATTGGCTAGCGGGAAGTCAAAAGCTGCTTGCGACTCTACATCGTATTCGTAAAAACGGGCACCAATGGTAATATCTAATTTGTCGGTTACTTGATAACCAACTTCACCAAATAGTGCAGACTCAGTGACTTTACTTTTTGTAAGCTCTAAGTATTCTAATGAGTCAGGTCTTAGCTGCTCGCCACCAAAGTTATCAATAGCGAATTGGTCAAACCCAGGGGTAAACTCTCGGCTTGACGCTTCGGTTTCTGTTTTGTTGTAAAAGCCACCCACAATCCAGTTAAAGTCGCTGTCGCCTTGCGACACTAAGCGAATTTCTTGAGTGAAGGTATCTTCTTCGTCTATTTCACGGGTAAACGTTGAAAACGAAGGGAATTCTTCATAGCCGTAATCAAGACGAATAAGTAAGTCTGTTTGATCGCGTTGACCGTCGGCATCAAAGCTCGAAATACCGGTTGCCGATACTAGCTCTGCAAAACCTAAATCGGCTTTTAGTTCAAGGCTTAGTAATTGATCTTTTTTCTCGCGCGGCTCTTCAAAGCGATAAGCCGATTCGTATTTACCTATTACGTCGCTTAAACCGTTGTTTGCATTAAGGCTATTGTAATGAACAATCGAGCGGCCTTCACTGTCTTGGTTTTGATAAAAGTAGTTAAGCGTACCTTCAAACGATTCATTTGGTTTAAAGCGAACAGAAATACGACCTGTAGTGGTGGTTTCGCCGTTGGCGTCTTTTACATTTTTAAGGTTGTTATTAACTGCTGAGCTATCGCTCCAATCTGGATCTGGCAGTGATACGCCAGATTCACGCACTACATAACCGTAATCGATAAAACCGGGGTCTTCATATACGTTTAAGCTGGCGCGTACTGCTAATTTATCTTCAATAATAGGAAGGTTAAATATAAAACCGCCTTCGCCACCTAAAGAGTCACTTTCTTTTGTTTGAAACAGGTCGCCGTAAACTTCAAGAGATGTAAAATCAAGCTCAGGCTGTTTAAGCATGTAGCGAATTGCACCGCCTAATGTGCCTGCACCATAAAGGGTGCCTTGTGGCCCAATTAATACTTCAACACGCTCAATATCTACTAGGCGCATATCTACCGAAACAGGAATTTCGTTAATGTAAGTAGATACTGTGCCGCCATCTGATGATGGACCAGACGAGTTTGTATTTAAACCACGAACAATAATAGGCGAGCCTGAGCGGCCACCTTGATCGGTAATTGTTAAACCAGGTACCCAGCGCGCTACATCCGCAAGCTCACTGATATTTTGATCTTTCATTATATCAGCATCAAGGGCTGTAATATTTAGCGGTGCATTTTGCACCGAGCCGCTGCGCCTTGTTGCTGTAACTTCAATTACTTCGAGTGATTTGTTTTTAGCTGCAACTTCTTCTTGAGCAAGTGCGGCATTAGGCAATAAAAATACGCTAGAAACAGCGCTCGAAATAGCCAAGGTTAACAAGCTTGGTTTAAACATAAAAAGTGATCCCCAGTTCAAATGTTTTACATTAGTAAATTAAGTTAAGCAGTTTATCAGGGAGTGAAGTAGCTGGGAATATTTAAATTGAATTTTAATTCACTTTTATAGAATAAATATAGCTTATTTTCGGGGTTTTTATTTAGTTAATAGGCAATACAGGCAATGGCTTAGTGTAATTAGGTACAGTTAGATTAAAAATTAAACCCTTGTTTAAAGATAAATAGTCATTCGTATTTTAAAGGTGGTGTTATGACGTGCTCGTTAAACAAATTATTACATTAAAATTAATATTTCATAATGTCATTACTTATACTTTTATTAGCACTATTAAAGTGTATTTTGATCCCCATTAAGGATGTTAAGTCGCCATTATTAGTGACAGTTTAAGTTATTGAGTGAGCGTGTTTGATTGCCGCTTCGTATTCTCTTTTTTATTTTGTCCGCACTTTTTTGTGCGTGTTTTTAAGGATTAACAATGAGCCAACTATTTTCGCCTTTATCACTTGGGCAAGTAACGTTAGATAACCGTATTATTATTGCACCCATGTGCCAGTATTCAGCAAACAATGGCGCTGCTAGCGATTGGCATACTATTCATTTAGGCCAATTGAGTTTAAGCGGTGCTGGGTTACTTATTTTAGAAGCAACAGCAGTAAACCCTGAAGGGCGTATTAGCTACGGCGATTTGGGGCTTTGGAATAACGAAACCCAACAAGCACTAGGCAAAAGCCTAAAAGCAGTAAGGCAATACAGCCCTATGCCTATTGGTATTCAGTTAGCGCATGCTGGACGCAAAGCATCAACTGAAAAACCATGGGACGGTGGCGATGCCATTGCACCTGATGATGTAAATGGCTGGCAAACGCTCGCACCTTCGGCAATTGCGTACGACGCTAACAGCCCAGTGCCAAAAGCAATGAGCCAATCTGACATAGATTCACTAATTAAAGATTTTGTAAGTGCAGCTAAACGCGCTGATGAACTCGGCCTTGATTTAATCGAGCTTCATGGTGCGCACGGTTACCTGTTACATCAATTTTTGTCGCCACTTTCAAACAAGCGAGATGACAACTACGGTGGCAGCCTAGAAAACAGAATGCGCTTATTACTTGATGTGTTTAAAGCGGTAAGAGCGGTATTCCCCAGTAATAAAGCAGTGGGTGTGCGTATTTCGGCAACCGATTGGGTTGAAGGTGGCTGGGATTTAGATCAATCGATAGTGCTTAGTAAAGCGCTTGATGAACTAGGTTGTGATTTTATTCATGTAAGTACGGCGGGCCTAAGCCCAGAGCAACAAATACCAGTTAAACCTAATTTCCAGGTACCGTTTGCAACAGCCATAAAAGAAGCGGTTAAAATGCCTGTTATAGCGGTGGGTTTAATTACACAGGCGCAACAAGCCGAAGATATTATTAGTGAGCAGCAAGCCGATGGCGTAGCACTAGCGCGTGGCATTTTATATAACCCGCACTGGCCGTGGCATGCAGCTGCAGAGCTTGGCGCTACAGTAACTGCACCTAAACAGTATTTACGCTCAAGCCCACATGGGCAGCCATCACCAATAAAATAAAGTTTAGTTTTTTTGTAGAAACCCAACCCGCGTTTGCGGGTTGGGTTTTATTATTTTTATAAAGTAGAGACACACATGACCCAAACAGGCGTTTCAGCGCAACCTCTTAGCAATACACTCGTTACTATTATTGCTTTGTGTTGCGGTCTTATTGTTGCCAATATTTATTACGCTCAACCTATTATTGAGTTACTTGCCCCAGAAGTTGGATTAAGTGCGCACAGTGCTAGCCTTATCGTATCGCTTACACAAATAGGCTACGCTTTGGGGTTGTTTTTTTTAGTACCACTAGCTGATTTAGTTGAAAATAAAAAGCTTATGTTGGTCACTCTTGGTGTGTCGTTTTTGAGTTTAGTGGGTACGGCACTTGCTGATTCACCTAATGTAATGCTTATTTTGTGTTTGATGATAGGTATAAGTTCGGTTTCTGTTCAGGTGCTTATTCCACTTGCTGCGTATTTATCGTCTGACGAAAAACGCGGACAAGTTCTTGGTAATATTATGGCGGGTTTGTTGTTAGGTATTTTGCTAGCAAGACCTATATCGAGCTTAATAGCCGATCACTTTGGTTGGCGCGCTGTATTTTACTTTGCAGCAGGGTGTATGGTGTTTATTGCTGGTGTAATTTATTTTGCTATTCCAAGTAGGCAACCAACCCATAAAACAACGTATTTTAAGTTATTAAAATCGCTGAAACAATTAATGATAAGCCAGCCAGTGCTGCGCCAACGTTCACTTTTTCAAGCGTTAATGTTTGCATCGTTCAGCTTATTTTGGACGAGCGTACCGGTTGTGCTTGCCCGTGAGTATGGTTTATCCCAATCAGAAATAGCATTGTTTGCACTAGTGGGCGCCGCAGGTGCTGTAGCAGCTCCCATTGTTGGGCGTTTGGCTGATAAGGGTTATACGCATCAGTTATCGTTACTGGCCAAACTCATTGCAGCACTGTGCTTTTTACCAAGCTTATTTGAGTTACCTTACGGCATTATAGTATTGGCATTAACCGGTGTGTTTATTGATTTTTCTGTGCAGGCCAATATGGTATTGGGTCAACGTGCAGTGTACGCACTAGAGCCACAAAGCCGTGCGCGTTTAAACGCTATTTATATGACTAGCATATTTGTAGGTGGCGCAGTAGGCTCGCTTATTGCCAGCCCATTATATGAAGTGGGTGGTTGGACTGGTATTGCACTGGTGGCTACGGGTATGCCGCTTATTTCGTTGATTGGTTATTTGGTTACAACTAAAAAGCAAAGTAAGGTTGTGAGTTAAAAAATTACCGGATACAACACAATAAAGTCACCATGTTGTATGGTGACTTTATTTAGCTTATTTGGTAGTTAATTAAGTAGCCTGTTTTTTTGCGTTTGAAAACGAGCTACCAACAGATGCAATAATCACAAGTAAAATAGCGAGCCACTGCCATAAAGTAAGTAATTCACCCAGTATAATAAACCCTGCGAGCGAAGCTATTGCAGGCTCTAAACTCATCATTACGCTAAACCCTTGTGAAGGCATGTTACGCAGTGCAACCATTTCAAGTGTGTAAGGCAGTGCGCTTGATAAAATAGCAATACCAATACCCAGTGGGATAATTTCCCATGTAAACGCGGGGCTTTGCATAATGCCGCCGTAAGGCACTAGCACTATAGCGGCAACAGTCATGCCCAATGCGACAGTGGCTCCACCAGAACTTTGTGTGCCGGTTTTTTTACCAAATAATATATAACCTGCCCAACACGCGCCAGCACCAAGCGCAAGCGCTACACCTAATGGATCAAGGCTATCTTGCCCGCTCATATCAGGAAGCAGAAGCAAAATACCAGCAATAGCACAGGCAACCCAAAATAAATCACGTTTGCGGCGTGATGAAAATAAGGCAACAGCAAGCGGGCCTGTAAATTCAAGTGCTACACCAATGCCTAGTGGAATGCGTTCAATAGCGTAATAAAACAAAATGTTCATGCCGCCTAAACTTAAACCATACACAATTATAGGAATACGATTACCCGTAGTGGGTAAGTGTTTCCAAGGTTTAAACACTAAGCAAAGTATAAAGGCAGAAAAACCAAGCCTAAGGGCCGTCGTACCCTCAGGGCCAACAATTGGAAAAAGCTGTTTTGCAAACGACGCGCCCGTTTGAATGGTCATCATGGCAAGCAATACACACACGATAGCCAGTAAATAACTTTTTGAAGATGCTTTCATTTTTATCCTTGAGTTGAGTAACTCTATCAATTAGTTATGTAATGCAGGGAGTATAAAAGCTAAACCCACCCGATATTAATGGCGGCATAGTATCTTTTTTTAAATTTATAGGTAAGTCTTTGCGACCAAAAATAACGCAATAAAAAGTATATTAAATAGGGAAGGTAAATAAAGTAAGAGGTAAAGTTAGCAAACAGGCGTTTGCTAACTTTAATCAGTTGGTTAAAAGGCCTTAATGGGCACTTTTATTAACTAAGCCATCAAGCGAGTAGAGGCCTCGTTTTTCATCATTTTTGCGTTTAATTTCTTCAAGTGCACGCGATTCTACAGCGTCAAATAAAGCATTAATTAAGCGGTTAAAATGTTTGTGCATTGCACTGCGCGCTGCATTTGCATCATGCGACTTTAGGGCTGTATAAATAGCGGTGTGTTCATCCATAACGCACTCGTTATTGTTTTTACACACACTGCCATAGTCAGCAACAATTTGTGGATTTGTTAAACGTAAATCCCACAAGTTAGACACTGCAAATTCAAGTGCTTTATTACGCGTTGCTCTAGCTATAATTTCGTGGAACTCACGATCGGCTTGCTCAACATATAGGCCTTTTTCCATAGCAATTAATGTTTTATTTAGTTGCTCTAGTTCTTCTTCTGTAATGCTTTGAGCAGCTAGAGCGGCAATTTCGCCTTCAATTAATGCGCGAGCTTGAGTAAGTTCAAATGCACTAATCTCTTTTGATTTTATAGATGCATTTTTTTGTTCTACTACGTAAACACCAGAGCCAGTTTTAACTTCAACTCGGCCACGTACTTCTAATGCGATAATAGCTTCTCTAATGGTAGGGCGGCTTACATCAAACATTTCTGCAAGTTCACGTTCAGGTGGTAAACGACTCCCAGCAGAAAATTCGCCTTGATTTATTAAAGACTCAATTTTATCAACTATGCGCCAAAATAAGCGACGATTACCCATACTTTACCTTCATTACCTTAAGGAATAATGGCCTCTGGGGCCTATAAGTCAAAACCAACTGTTAATATCAGAGGTTACCTTAAAATTCACTATTATGTCAAAATTCTAACGCGATGTTAGGGTTAAAAACCACTATACACCAACGGTTGCATTCTTGTATTACCAATTTAGTTTAAAATAATGTAATTGGCCAGCTTGATTGGTAATGTTTTTATGTGTTAGGTTAGATTTAAGGTTATTGAGTAATAAATATTGGTAATAAACCGAGTTGGGTTGTCAGTGTTAAGTTTGTTGTAGAAGTATTTGATTGCCCATGGATGGGGATCGCTATTTTAAAGTGTTTTGTAAAATGTGTCGTTGTACGAGAGCTATTTAAGCTTTCTTCTGGGCGTTAGCTGTCGTTGGTTAACGCCCATATTTTATTTAATTAGTCGTTAGGGTACACAACCCCAAGCTGTTTGCGCGCTTCATCAAGAACGCTCATTACGTTACTGGCTAAAATGTGCGTATTAACAGGTGACTCAAGGATATTTTGCTTCACTAATGACATGAAATGCTCAACTTCGTATTTCATAAAGTGCTCATCAAACGGCTGGGATATAATCTCTACATCACCATTATTAGCAATAAATTCCACTTTTTTAAGTTGCGATACGGCTTCTATACGTATGCGCCCAAGCTCGCCTTGTATTTCGGTTATGTTGTCGCCTTGCGATATTTTGGAGTAACTAATAACGGCTTGTTTATCTGCATAGTTTAGTAATACATCGCCCGCACCATCTACACCAGTATCGAGCAATACGCCACTGGCACTCACGCTTTTTGGTGCCCCCCAAAGTGCAATTAATAAATACAGCGGGTAAATCCCTAAATCAACTAAAGCACCATTTGCAAACTCGGGTAAAAATGTGTTTGGGCGTTCTCCATTTTTATACTTATCGTAACGCGATGAGTATTGACTGTACTGGCCAATATATTTACGTGGTGTGCCAATTTTTACCATTGCCTGTTGTAGCTGTTCATAGTTAGGCAAGTGAGAGGTCATCATGGCTTCCATGTAAAGGCGCTGATGCTTTTTTGCTGTAGCTATAATGCTTGCAAGCTCTTTAGAATTGGCAGCTGATGGTTTTTCGCCAAGGACATGTTTACCCGCTTCTAGACACATAACGGCATATTGTTTGTGTAAGCTATTAGGGGCGGCTATGTAGACAGCATCGACATTTTGATCTTGGCAAACTTGCTCGATTGAGGTGAAAATTTTTGCTTGTGCATTTTGTGGGTGTTTGGCTAAAAATGCTTCGCCGCTAGATACTGCGCGCGAGCACACCCCATATAAATTAAAATCGTTTAACGTATTTGCAGCGGCTAACAATGTGTCGCTAATAAAATTGGTGCCAACAATAACAAAGTTCATGCTCACTCCTTAGCTTAAATAAAAATAATAAGAGTATTTAGTTTAACATTTTTTTAGTTCTATATGCTCGAGGAGAACATCCAAACCAGCGTTTAACATTAACACTTAGTGTTGCTTGTTCCTGATATCCTAAAAGCTCAGATATGGTTGAGATTGTAAATTGGTTTTGCGCTAAATAGTGTGCAGCTAAAGCGCGGCGAGTGGCATCTTTTAGTTTTACAAAACTCGTATTATGTTTGATAAGTTCTCGATGCAGAGTACGCGGGTGCATACCCAGCGCAGCTGAAATAGTTTGGTTACTACATTGATAAATAGGAAGCATAGGCCTAATTAGCGCACTAACTTGGTTGGGCAACGGTTGTGTGTGTTCTTTGTTTTTTGCCAAGAAGTTTAGCGCTGCTTGTACTTTATTTAGTTTAGGGTGATCAAGCTCAAGAGTTAAATTACTTTTTGAGATTACAATGCCAGCGCTGTTGCGATGCTCTATAACGTTACAACCAAAGTAAGTGTTATAGGCACGAGTATTAGTACTTAACTTTTTTGGCAAAAATATATTAATTGGTTTGCAGCGGTTATTACTCAGCTTTTTAATAACAGCTAATGCTAAACCAATGGTTAGCTCAATGACTTGGTTTATGTGCGGTAATGGTTTTAAATTAATTTCGAATGATAAAAACAAGCTTTTATCATTCTCTAAAGGGTGCGAATTTAAGCTAAGTGCAGGGCTGTGTAAGTGAAGGTATTTAATAACCCAATTAAGTGCATCACCTAAATTAGTACTACTTTTGGCAGCTATTGCAATATGTCCTAAAATATCAAAGTTTTGTCTACTTGCGAGCTTAAGGCCAAAACTAGAGCAATTGAACTTACAAGCACAGTATTCTAAAAGCTCAGCGTAATCTCGATAAGGTAAATATTGGTTGTCGAGATTTTTAAAGTCAACGTTACTAATATTACAGCTTTGCATTATTTCATGCGGATCGCCGCCAAATTCGCTAATTAGCGTGTCTATACCTTGTAATGACGTGGCTCTGATTAGGCTGCTCATGGTTAACCCCAAATAAGTGATGTCTAAAAATATCAAGTTTTATTGGGTTTTTCTATGCACTATTACTGTTAAGGCCGTTTAAAACTTTTATTAAGGTAAACCATGAACAATACAACATTTGATTACATTGTGATTGGCGCAGGCAGTGGCGGCTGCGTTATGGCATCGCGATTGTCTGAGGATAAAAATGTCAGTGTGTGTTTAATTGAAGCTGGCGGCAGCGATAAAAGTGCATTTGTGCAAATGCCAGCTGGCATAGCAGCGAGTGTGCCTTATGGCATAAATAGCTGGCATTACAATACGGTGCCACAAAAAGAGCTTAATAACCGCTGTGGTTTTGTGCCGCGCGGCAAAGTATTGGGTGGGTCAAGCTCTACCAATGCAATGGTTTATATTCGCGGTAACAAATACGATTACGACCAATGGGCTGCTAATGGCAATACGGGATGGGATTTTGAGAGTTTACTCCCGTACTTTATTAAAGCTGAGAACAATAAAGCGTTTATAAATAATGAGCTGCACGGAATAAAAGGCCCGCTACATATACAAGAGCTAAGTAACCCAAGCAATGTAAACCAATATTTTTTAAATGCCTGTGCTGAGCAGGGCGTTAATTTAAGCGACGATATAAATGGCAAAGAGCAAAGCGGCGCGCGTTTATCGCAGGTAACTCAGCACAATGGCGAGCGTTGTAGTGCAGCAAAAGCATATTTAACACCGTATTTAAACCGCCCGAATTTAACGGTATTAACCCATAGCCACGTTAATAAAATAAATGTAACCAATAAGATAGCGCAAGGTGTGCAAATAGAGCGCAATAAAGAGGCTATTAATTTACGTGCTAAAAAAGAGGTAATACTCAGTGCTGGCGCTATTAATTCGCCGCAAATATTAATGCTTTCGGGTATTGGCCCAAAAGAGCAGTTAAGTGCACATAACATTAAGGTTCAGCACGTACTTGAAGGTGTTGGCGCTAATTTACAAGATCACTTAACGGTAGTGCCACTTTATAAATCAAAAACAAGTAAAGGCACATTTGGTATAAGCCCGCATGGCATTGCCAGCATTTTAAAAGGATGCGTTAACTGGTTTAGTAAACGAGAAGGGCGATTAACCAGTAATTTTGCAGAGTCGCACGCGTTTATTAAATTATTTGAAGGCTCGCCAGCGCCCGATGTGCAGCTAGAATTTGTAATTGGGCTGGTGGACGATCATAGTCGTAAATTACACACTGGGCATGGTTACAGTATACACAGCAGTATTATGCGCCCTAAAAGCCGAGGCACGATTACATTAGCAGATAACAACCCGCGTAGTGCACCGCTTATTGACCCTAATTATTTAAGCCATCCAGATGATTTAACTGTAATGCTTGCTGGTCTTAAAAAAACACTCGCTATTATGCAAAGCAACGCTTTTGATAACATACGCGGTAAAATGCTCTACTCGCTTGATATAAATAATGATGATCAGCTAATCGAGTTTATACGCCAAACTGCAGATACCGAATATCACCCGGTCGGGACATGTAAAATGGGGCAAGACTCAATGGCAGTGGTAGATACTAATTTACGAGTACACGGGGTAAGTAACTTACGCGTAGTTGATGCGTCGATTATGCCTACTATTATTACCGGCAACACAAATGCGCCGGTAATTGCGATTGCTGAAAAAGCGGCTGATTTAATTAAACACGCAAGGAAGTAATTAAATAAACAGTAGTAGGGCTATTAATTAGCTATAAAACTCATTTAGCCATTGTTGCCAATCGCTTTCAAGATGCAGCATTTGCTGATGCTTTTTAGCGTTTAGATGCTTGGCTTCGTCCTCGCTTGCCACATAAGGCCCAACGCGGCATAGGGGGCAATGGTTAGATGTTAAGTATGCAGGCTTTGTAAGGCGTGAGCTTAATTCGCTAGTATGTTTATCGAGACTTTTTGGGCTGAAAACGTAAGTTATGCCGCTTGTGTCTTTAACGTGTTTGTCGCGGTCAACATTACGAATTTTATAACCTTCAAAATGGCTAATATCAAATGGGATTTGGCCTAAGTAATCTGCGGTTAAACCGTTATTTAAACTCCCCTCTATATTCCATTCTCGATAAGGTTTTACATCCTTTGAGGTGATGTAACAAAGCATTGGCCCATTTTTATCAAGCGCGTATTCGTTAGCGTATTTAATAAATTGGTGCAGTAAAGCGCGGTTTAATACGTTCATACTGGTTTGGCGCGTGTTGTTTTCAAACGCTTCTCGGCCAACAAATGCAGGTATAAGCGGAAACTGAAAAATAACCACATCAAAGCTGTGCTGGTTTTCACTTAGAGCTTGCCAACATGCATGGTTTGTTACATCAAAACTATTAAGTACCTCAACGTTATGCGCTTTTAAGTTGCTAAGTGCATTGTGCTGGTATTTTTGCTCAATAGTAGTTTGGTCATCGTAAGTGGATGCAACCAAAGCTTTTGGCGATAGATGAGTGTAAATAGCGTTCGAAAACGATAAATCGCCATCGCCTACGGTGAGTATTCGCCATTGAGGATTTAAATACATATTTTATTTAGCGTTTATGTTTGTAGCAGTATTATTTATATCGCTATTTGTTTGTGAGTCTTTTGCTAGTAAACGATGAAACGCAAGTCTGGTTTTTAACCCTTCAATAGCGATTTGTTTAATAATAAGATTAAAGGTAATTAAAATGGCAAAGGCAATATGAATAGGGCCGTGAGTAAATCCTGCATCTGTATCGTACAGTGTTAAACCGAATAGCAAAAATAAAACGACTAAAAATATTTCGAGTAATTGACTTGAATAAAAGCTTAAACGACCTTCGCTTTTATGATCTTTTTTAATGCGAATAGCACAAAAAAATGGGATCACTTTGATTTTAAATGCAGCGTTTTTTTCTACGTAGTTTTCGCCAAGTTCGTCGAGTTGTTGGCGTAGTTGGTCAATCATGGTGTGTCCTCAAATAGCAGTGCGCGAATATTACCTTATTACCACGCAATATTTAAGTTTACAGCTGTTATTTAGGGTAAATACTCATACCAATAGTAAGGATATGACACACAAACACAACAGAGGTAAGTACAAAGCGCATTTTTTGATAATCTTTATGATAGGTTTGCCATTGCGGCGTGGCTTTTTCAAATATAAGTACTAACCAAAAACTAGCACCTAAACAAGCGAGTGCCCACTCAACAGGTAAAAATGATAAAAATGGTATAGGTATTACAGGAACAACAGCTTTTATCGCATTGCTATAAGTTTGCTCTCCGGCGCGCCATAAGTTACCCGCCATAAATGCTAAAATGGCGATACTGTAAAAAGTAAAAAACTCCAAGTTAAGGCTATTACTGCCAAACATGAGCGGCCAACCTACACACCCTAAAAACGGGATTAAGCCTAGGTAACCTAGCTGTATATGGTTAACAAATTTTTCCATTACGGTGTGCCTTATATTTAATGACTTATCTGAAGCGCGGCTATTGTAGCAGTATTGCGATTAGCGGTCTTAATAATTCGCCAGCGTTTACAATTCAAATAATGCTTACGATAACAATGATTACATAGTTCAACCCAAAAAACCGATTGTTTTAATCTAAACAATCAATTTTATTTAATTTCCCATTGGCCTTATTGTATTAATCAAGCCAACGCAGAAGGTCGTTTAAAACGAAAGCGTTGATTACTTTTAAAATACATAAACACAGATGAGGAAATACCATGAGCACTTCATTAATCAATACAAAATTACAACCATTCAATGCAACCGCTTACCACAACGGTGACTTTGTAGAATTGTCTGAAAAAGATGTTCTAGGTAAATGGTCTATCTTCTTCTTTTACCCAGCAGACTTTACATTTGTATGTCCTACCGAATTAGGTGACCTTGCAGATTACTATGCACAACTTCAAGAAATGGGCGTAGAAGTTTACTCAGTATCTACTGACACTCATTTTACTCACAAAGCATGGCATGACACGTCAGACACTATCGGTAAAATTACTTACCCAATGATTGGCGACCCAACAGGGCGTATTACACGTAGCTTTGGTGTAATGATTGAAGAAGAAGGTTTAGCACTTCGCGGTACATTTGTAATGAACCCAGAAGGCGAAATTAAAGTAATCGAAACTCACGATTTAGGAATTGGCCGAAGCGCTAAAGAACTAGTTCGTAAAGTACAAGCTGCACAATACATTGCAACTCACGATGGTGAAGTTTGCCCTGCATCTTGGCAGCCAGGTGAAGACACACTTGCACCTTCACTAGATTTAGTTGGTAAAATCTAAATATAGGTTTACCCACTTTTATAAGGGCAGGTAACTGCCCTTAAATCAACGAACATTCGTTTGTTGGTGCCTCCTATATCAATATACTTGTTTAAGCACATGCATTATTTGGCATGGGAGGCTTGCTGTTTAAATTTTCCTAAAAGGGTTAAGCCATGTTAGATAACAACATAAAAAATCAATTAAAAAGCCATTTCGAATCGCTTACTCAACCTGTTGAGCTGCTTATTGCCTTGGATGACAGCAAAAAATCAGCAGAAGTAGAAAGCTTAGCAAACGATTTAGCCTCACTAAGCGATAAATTTACTGTAATAAGCAATCCTGATACAAGCGCACGTCGCCCGTCAATGGTTGTACATTCGCCTATTAAAAAAACTCATGTTACGTTTGCAGGCGTACCTATGGGTCATGAATTCACAAGTTTAGTGTTAGCACTTTTGCATACTGGCGGACACGCAAGTAAAGCTAAAAGCGAAGACATTGAGCAAATACAATCGCTTACTCAAGAGCTAAACTTTGAAGTATACATAAGTTTAAGTTGCCAAACGTGCCCGCAAGTAGTGCAAGCACTTAATACTATGGCAGCGACAAACAGTAATATTAAAGCCACCATGATTGACGGTGCATTATTTCAAGATGAAGTAGAAGAACGAAATATTTTAGCTGTTCCGGCTGTATATTTAAATGGCGAACCATTTAGCCAAGGTGCACTAAGCCTTACTGACATACTTAATAAAGTAGATAGCAAAGGGGCTGCTAAACAAGCAGCAGCGCTAAGCGAAAAAGACGAGTTTGATGTACTGGTAGTTGGTGGCGGCCCAGCGGGCGCGTCGGCTGCAATTTACTCAGCACGAAAAGGGTTAAATACAGGCATTGTTGCTGATAGATTTGGTGGACAAGTTGCCGATACACTAGCAATAGAGAACTTTATTTCGATTAAAGCGACTGAAGGGCCTAAATTGGTTGCCCAGCTTGAAGAGCACGTTAAAGAATACGATGTAGATGTAATGCATAATCAGCGTGCAGCGGCACTTGGTTATAACAATGGTTACGAAATTACACTAGAAAATGGCGCAGTACTTAAAGCTAAGTCGCTCGTACTTGCAACTGGTGCACGCTGGCGCGAAATGAATGTACCAGGTGAGCAAGAGTATCGTGGCCACGGTGTGGCATATTGCCCACATTGCGACGGCCCTTTATTTAAATGCAAACCTGTTGCTGTAATTGGTGGTGGTAATTCAGGTATAGAAGCGGCAATCGATTTAGCTAATATTGTGCAAAGCGTTACGGTACTTGAATTTGCAGACACGCTACGAGCCGATGAAGTGCTTATTCGTAAAGCTAAAAGCATGGCTAATATTACTATTATAAAAAGTGCACAAACAACCGAAGTACTTGGTGATGGTAAAAAAGTAACTGGCTTAATGTACACAGATAGAGTGTCGGGGGAGAGCAAAGAGCTTGAACTTGCCGGTATATTTGTACAAATAGGCTTAATACCAAATACTGAGTGGTTAAAAGACAGCGACCTTGAATTAAGCAAATTTGGTGAAATACTAATTGATGCTAAAGGCGCAACTTCATTACCAGGCATTTATGGCGCGGGGGATGCAACCAATACTCCGTTTAAACAAATTATTATTGCAATGGGCAGCGGTGCAACAGCAAGCTTAGGCGCATTTGATTATTTAATTCGTCACTCTGAAGAAGCTGATCAAAGCGCTGCTTAATGTAATTAGTAAAAACTCTCTTGATATAACAGCAAGGCTACACCCATAGCTGTTTGTTAACCCAAGCCGCCCTTCTCCAAAGGCGGCTTTTTTAATGCTTAAGAATTAGCACACGATTTAATCGCACCCACCACCAGAATCGCCGCCGCAATTTGTATAAGAATGTGATGAGTTACTGCTAGAGGAAGCTGTTGAGTCACTGCCAGTATAAGCAGATGATCCACGTGATGACTTAGCACTGATAAATGTAACTAACAGCAATACGCCCGATACGATAACTATTGTTATTGATGAGCTCCATTGCCCAGTGGAAACGCCTTTAAATACTGCAACAATAAGGACAGTTAGTAATATAGTTCTAATTATGTTTTTCATTGTTAATGCCTTATCTAACTATATTTAGCACGCGGTTAAGTGTGCAAAGCTAATATTTTTAAAGCTTTAGTAATTGCGCCGCTGACGCAATAGCGACTTCTAAAGAATGCATTTTAAACGGTTTTGAAATAAACATATCCATACCAGCTTGTTTGCACGCTAATTTATCTTGCGATGAAGTATTGGCTGTAAGGGCAACAATATAGGTTGAATCGTGCGGACAGATACTTTTTGATCGCAGTTGTTTTGTAGCCTCAAAACCATCGAGTATAGGCATAATACAATCCATAAAAATAAGGTCGTAATGCTTTTGCTCGCATTTAAATATGGCATCTTGCCCATCTACTGCAAAGTCTGGCTTTATATTGAGTTTATTAAGCGACGCATCAAGAACTAGCCTGTTTATGTCGTTGTCATCCACCACTAAAACAGAAAGCTTAGAAGCGTTAATATTTATTTTTGATAGCGGATTTAGCTCTACTTTTTGCTCTTTACCTAGCTCTATAGGGATACTTAGCGAAAAAGTAGTTCCCTGATTAACTTTACTACTGACCTTGATTGTTCCACCCATGTACTCAACAAGTTCTTTAACTATTGCGAGGCCAAGTCCTGTGCCTCCTTTACTGTTTTTAGCATCTACTTCTTGAGTAAAAGGGGAGAATAAAGATTCAAGAAATTGGCTAGTCATGCCTCTTCCCGTATCGGCGACTTTAATGTTTAGCGTTAATTTATTATTGTTATTAATCACAGACGTGTGCAGTTTTACACAACCACGCTCAGTAAATTTTAACGCATTACTTAATAAGTTGGAGGTAATTTGACTTAGGCGTGTGTTATCGCAATATGCCCAGCAGCTATCAGAAATTTCATTTTTTACTTCTAGTTCTACATTGCTGTTTTTAAATAACGGGGTGTACAAAGAAATGAGATCAGTAAATGTTGTATTTAATAAAACATCCGTGGGTTCTAGTTTTAACTCACCGTGGTTAATTTTAGAAAAATCGAGTACTTCGTTTATTATGCTCAAGAGTATATCTGCGCTACGCAGCGCGACTTTTATTTTTTCGGTTCTCTTTTGTTCGTTATGTTCATCTATTAACGTAGTAAGCATGCCCGTAATGCCATTTAGCGGTGTTCTAAGTTCGTGGCTTATTTTTGCAAAAAGCATGCTTCTATCTTCGAGTAATCGCTCGGCTTGTTCTTGTTTATTTTTAAGCTCTTCTCTTAAAGCCACTGCTTCGGTAATATTTTGAAAGGTACCAAACAAACGTACACAGGTATCACCGTCAAATTCGGCTTCACCAAATGTAGATACCCAAATGGTCTGATTTTTGGCTGTAATAATTTCAAGCTCTAGATGCCACTTTTCGCCGTGTTGTATAGCAAGCTCAACTGCTTTACTTATTTCGTCTCTGCTTGTACCTTCTTTATAAAAGTTAACTGCAGATTCAATTTCAGGCTGATAGTTTTCATCAACTTGATGGATTTGTTTAGTTTGCTGACTCCAATAAATTTTATTATTAGTAAGGTCAACTTCCCACGTGCCTATATTTGCTATGCTTTCTAGTTTTAATAAGCTATTGCTGTTTTTTATTAATTTTTCTTTAGTGATGCTGCGAGCTAGTTCTGCCCCTAACCACTGCGCAAATAGCTCAATATAGTCGTAGGCGGCATCTGTAAATACTGGAGATTGATTGGCAGAAGAAAAATTTACAGTTCCAAATATATCGGTACCTATTTTAATAGGTGCCCCAATATATGACTCAAGTTTAAAGTTTGCATAGCAAGGATGGTCAGCAATTGCGCTTTGTGAGACGTTATGAAATGCAAGTGCAGAACCCGCAGTAAGAGTGTGTACACAATAGGTGCCATCTAAATCAAATTGAGTACCTATTTCTAATGCATTATCTGGCGTAATGGCATGTAGCACGGTATAGCAGTTTTTCTCGACCTTACTAATAATAGCTAAATCAAGGTTAAACACTTTAAGTCCAAATGCTAGTAGCTGATGGGTTTTTTCATCAAAGTCTAAGCTTTGGTTAGATACTATGTCGTGAAATTGCCTAAGAAAATTCAATAGTAAATATCCTGTTGGTTTTAGAACTGAGTCTATAGCTTGATAAAGCACTAGTTTAACAAAAAAATTAAATATATTTAGTTAATTATTACTTTATATAAACTTTCTCTAATTAAGCACAACTGATTTAAACACAAACTGCGAGTAAGTTGCTCGCAGCTTATTGTGTATATTAGTAGGTTGAGTTTGGTGTGTACTCAGGGTTGATATCGCCGTCTACTTCCTCTGGGTCAACATCGTTAATAAGCAGTGTTTCACGTACAGCTTCAATGTGATCAAGTACGCTTTGGTAGCGCTCGCCATATTCATACTTTGTCACTTCAATCGCTTTAGGCATGTAAGTAAAAGCTATTTTTAGGGCGTGGAGTGCTTCTTCGTTTATTTTTTCGCTCATAATGTTCTCTTATGTGTAGGCTATAGCTAACCTGAGTTCTGAATAATAAATCTATCTCAAGCAGCTTTTTTAGTGCTAACTGCGTTGAATTTCCTTGCAATAGACCAGCTATTGACGCGTAAATTTGCCTTGTTTCCACCAAAAATTTCTAGCTAGAGAGAGACAGACTTAAATATCGTTATTATTTACAGTGTTTTTAAATCTCTTAACCAGAATTTAGGTTAGTTAGTAAAATAACACCAAATACGATTCGGTAAAGACCAAAACTAACAAAAGTGAAATTTTCTAGAAAGCGTATGAATAGTTTAATAGTAAAATAAGCAACTATAAAAGACGTTAAAAAACCTACAGCAAGGGCAGTTAGGTCATCTAAGCTAAACAGTTGGTAATGTTTAAGTAAGTCGTACCCTGAGGCTGCTGCAAGTACAGGTAAACCAAGTAAAAATGAAAATTCAGCGCTGGTTTTTCGGTTTAAACCACACAACATGGCACCAACAATAGAGCTCCCAGCACGACTAGTCCCCGGAATTAACGCAAATACTTGTGCTACGCCAATCCAAAGTGCTTGTTTATAAGTAACTTGGGTTACATCGGTAGTTGTGCAGTGAGCCTCTTTATAACTGCGCTCTAATAGTAAAAAGATCACACCGCCTACAATAAACATAACACCTACTACTGGTACGCTAAACAGTGTTTTTATTACATCACTAAATATAAAACCAATAATACCCAAAGGAATAAATGCAATGGCAACTTTCACCCATAAATTGAAATATTTAGGGCTAAACTTGTCTTTATAGTTGGCTAGTACCGCCAAAATGGCGGCAAGTTGGATAATGACTTCGAAGGCGAGGTTAGTGTCTGTTGATTCAATGCCTAACCACTTTGACGCTACAATTAAGTGCCCAGTTGATGATATGGGTAAAAATTCTGTTATACCTTCAATAATACCTAAAATAATCGCGTTAATTATATCCACGGTTTACTGCTTCCTGAAAAATTAAAAAGCCCGAACTCGGCTTAACTGAAATGACGCATTACTGCGTACCTAAATTGCGAGGCGTAGCATAAAAGCTCTTAAAGCAAACCAACAGTATTTTTAGACTTAATGTGTTTAATAAATTGCATTAAGTATTAAATGCACAATATAATAACAATTGTTATCATTTGCATATGATGTTTTGTATATGTTTGGGCAAATTTAATGAGCGAATAATGAATAATAAAAAAACGTTTACAGCTACACGGCGAAGGCACCTAATTGCATGTGTGCTAGCGCTAATTACTGCGGTAATAATGATTCCGGGTATGACAACTTATTTACCGTTTCAAATGAATGAACAAATATTACTGCCTATTTTACTCTTTCCTGTTATTTGGACTGCGTTGTTTATTTATGCGTATTTGGCGCAAAAGGTATGGCAACCGTTTGTTGTAATGTTTGCACTGTGTGTATTACATGGTTTATTGAGTTTTTGGGCGTTAACGCAGGGGCAGGGATGAAGTCGATTACTTTAAAAAAGCTATTTTTATTACATAGCTGGGTAGGAATTATTACTGCTGTACTGCTATTTATTGTTGCATTTAGTGGGGCGTTAGCAGTGCTGTCGCGACCTGAGTTAAAAATATGGGCAAATCCAGAGCTACAATCTAGCCAACACGTTGCCAGCGCGCAAATTAATCGACTAGTAAACGAATATCATAAACAGGTGCCTAGTGAATTTGGCGAAAACATTCATGTGTTTTTACCAAGTGGACATAACTTTCATTTATTAACGTTGGTATTTGAATCCCACCATGGCGATGAAAACTATGACCAAGAGGTGGCCAGAGTATTTCAATTTCATCCCAATACATTGGCGCTGGAAAATACTTACTATGGGCCTAGTAAAGAATTTTACGCTAATAAAAAAACGGATGCGCCAACTTATATAGGTGAGTTTCATGCAGATTTGCATTTAGGGCGACCAATTGGGTTAATACTCACTGGTTTTTTAGGTTTAACACTTTTAGTAAGTGCAGTGACAGGCTTGTTTATTCATCGTAAATTGATAAAAGAGCTCTTTACGTTTAGGCGAGATAAAGGATTAGATATTACAGTAAGCGATGCTCATAAGGTCATAGGTATTTGGGGCAGCGTATTTAATATTGTAATTGGTTTTACAGGATCATTTTTAGGGCTTGCGACCGTTATTTTATTACCAGCAGCTGCGTTTGTGAGCTTTGGTGGCGATCAAGATAAGTTAATAGAAACGTTTACCGCTATTCCTGAGCCGGTAGTTAGCCACATTAAGCAACCTACAAAAATAGACACTATTTTAGACAATGCTCATAGTCGTTACCCTGAAGCAATAATTAGGGATGTCACAATAATGGCGCATAACGATGCGAATGCGCAGGTGTATTTGCGTTTGTTAGGTGGCGAGGCTGTTGCTTCTCAATTACTGCATTATAAAGGCAATGGTGAGTTTGTGCAGTCGATGAGTAGTTTTGGTGATATTTCAGGTGTTTCGATAAAAGTAATTGAGTTGATGTTTCCGCTGCACTTTGGGAACTTTGCAGGGGTGTTTGTAAAATTACTTTGGGTATTGCTTGGCTTAAGTACTGCGCTTTTACCTATTTCGGGCATGATGATGTGGCTAGCAAAGCGTACACGTGGCAGTAGCCCGTCGCTGAGTGTGCAGGCATATGCACGCTGGAATCGTTTTATTATTGGTAGTTGTGGAGGCTTGGTATTAGCAAGCTTTGTGTTATTTCCTTTGCAAGTTGTACTTAATTATACCGTTATTGGTGTGGCGCAAAATAGCTTTTTTGGACCCGTGTTTTTTTATACGTGGTTGGCATGGTTACTCTTAAGTGTATTGCCTATAGGTTATAAAAACTATTTTAAGCTGACTCTTTTGCTATGCGGCGCTTCGCTTGCTTTGGTGCTGCCGCTCAATATTATATTTGGCGTGAGCAATGTTATTAACCTTAATAGCTCGCTTGTCGCGATAGTAGATATAAGTTTTATGGTGGTGGGTATCGCGTGTATTTTTGGTGCCTTAAAAATAAAAAACACACAAAAATTACAAGCAGAGGTACAACCCGCATGAACGAACTACTAATTATAATTGCCATGGTAAGTCTATTATTAATGATGCTCAATATACGCAAAAACACACTCACAATACCCACTAAAGCTTTTTTATGTACACTGCTATTTAGTTTAGCGCTGATATGCTTTATGAGTGTTTATAGTATTTTAGGCGGTGCAATATGCACCGTTGTAGGAGCTATGTTAGCAGGGTTACTAACTGCAGTTATTGCGGGTAAAGCGCCGCAATTATTAGGGTAAATAATGCATTTATTTAGCTAAAAAGGCCTTAGCAGTATCAACTCCCATATTGTAACCACTATTAAGTATTTCAAACTTTTTAGTGGTTCGGCCAACTTTAAAATTAGTCGGTGGAGCAATAATATTGATTTTGCAGTCACTAGGTGGATTCATAATAAAATCGATAGACTTATTATAAAAATCAGCCCTATCTAAGGTCGCTTGAACTAATGCAGGATAGTTTTTATACATTTTTTTAGTAAGCCAAGGTGCCTTACTTGGTTTTTTACGATAGCCTAAACATTGAGACAAAATAACGGTGATTTCGCGTGCACCCATTTCGTAAGCTTTTATAACCGGAATTGAATCAGCAACACCGCCATCGGTCATCGCTATGTCATTAATAATAGGGTAGTCACGATAGGCAATGGGTATAGCGCATGATGCTTTTAATTGATGCACCATATCGGCGCTGGTGGCTTTTAAATAGTGTGCTTTGCCTGATTCGATTGCCGTAGATACAATATAAAACTCTTGTGGAGTTTGTTCGAATACCTCTGTATGAAGGCGTATTTCGCGAATTGTTTCTTGCCATAACCAATCTAAATCAAATAAATGACCACCTTTAATAAAGCGCGCTAAATTAATAAATTCAGGACGGCATGAATAGTCGGTAATCACTTTATAATTTCGCATTGGTTGTTTGCATAAAAATGCGGCTATATTAGTTGCTCCGGCTGAAACACCAAAATAGCGTTCAAATGGCTGGTATTGCTGTTTTAAAAACTCATCAAGCACACCAGCGGCAAATATACCGCGCATTGCACCGCCTTCAACGACGAGTGTGTTTTTATTATTGTTGTTCATGGCCAATCCTTTTTATGAAATTTGATGTTATCAACTCAGTCTAAAAAATGCGATAGAGATTACTGAAGATGATAAAAAATTAAAGCCGGGTACACATCGCGAAACTCACTGCTTTCTGGTAAGGTTTAGTATTACAAGGCTTTGTTAATAATAAAGAATAACTACTTATGTTTGATCCTAGCGTAACCATTTTTGAAAGCACACAGAGTCAGCTTGCAGAAAGTCCTCTTTGGCATCCTATGCTGAACACTTTTTTTTGGGTCGATATAAATAAAAAATTACTTTTAAGCAAAAATATACACAGCGAAAGCCAACTAAAAACCGTGAATATGCCCGATACGCTCAGTGCAATAGCGTGGATTGATGAGCAGCACTTATTGCTAGGGACAAGTACTGGTATATACAAATACCATATTAATTCAAGCACTCGCCATCTTATTCTTAATATTGAAAATACACAGCTAAATCGACGTTCAAACGACGGCCGTGCTGATCCATGGGGTGGCTTTTGGTTAAGTACAATGGATGTAAATGCTAAAAAAGGGGATGGTAAAATATACCGTTATTATAAAAACCAGCTTAAAGCCGTTGTAAGTGGTTTGAGTATCCCAAATGGATTGTGTTTTGATAAGTCCCGTTTACGCGGTTATTACTGCGACTCTTTAACGAGTTGTATTTATGTATTAGATTTGGATGAGAAAACTGGTGAGCCTTGCGCTGAGCCACGTGTTTTTTATCAATTTAATAATACTGATGTTGACCCCGATGGCTGCGTAACCGATAAATTAGGCAATTTGTGGCTAGCTGTTTGGGGAATGGGATGTGTTATGTGTTTATCCCCAAGCGGTGAGCTAATTAAAACAATAGAGCTTTGTGCATTAAAACCGACGTGCACCGCCTTCGGTGGTGAAAATGCTGAGTTACTACTTGTGACATCGGCATTTGATGAAGCGATTAATAATACTGTTGGTGAACAAGGCGCTGTATTTCAGATCTCCGGTATAAAAAACGGGCAGTTTGAGCCGCCCGTTTTACTGTAACTTGTAATTTTCAGTGATGATTAGCTTTTAGGCGTAACCCACATAACACCCACTTCTTTTTTAGTTACTAAAACCTCAGTACCGGCGATAATTGGTTGCTCACTTTCAACGCCTTACTTAACTTACTACGCGTAAATCACTGAGTAGTATTGTTTATAATTTCAGGTGTATGGACTATCACTACAGCAAACTTTAAAGCACTAAAACTCACTGCAGTGCGGCTCCTTAGTCGGTTTTTAAAAACTAGCTATTTTATTTCTACCTGTTTCTTTTGCGTTATAAAGGGCTATGTCGGCGTTAGTTATAACCTCTTTGGGTTTTGTTTTGTGATTGGGTATGAAACTATAAAACCCAATGCTTAAAGTGAGGTATTTACTGACAGTTGAAAAGTTATGTTCAATTGCGAGTTCTGCGATTTTTTCCTGAATAAGAACAGCAAACCTTTGACAGTGTTCTGTGTCGACTGCAGGTAAAACTATCGCAAATTCTTCACCCCCGAAACGAGCTGCTAGATCACCTTCGCGTTTACAAATATAGTGTAGCGCTTTGGCCACTCGCTTTAGCACTTCATCGCCAAGCTGATGCCCATAGTTATCGTTATAACGCTTAAAAAAATCAATATCACACATAATTAAACTGATAGATTCTTTATTACGTGCACAACGCTTAATTTCGCATTTTAAAGTCTGATCAAAACAACGTCTATTAGCAATGTTTGTAAGGCCATCCGTATTGACTTGTTTATTGAGTTTTTGGTTGGCGTTAATGAGTTGCTGCTGAGTTTGTTGAAGCTCTTGCTTATAATTTAAATTTTTGAAAGCATTAGCAAGCATTTCACCTACTAACCTTAGGCGAATAAGGTCTAAATCTGTCCAGTCTTGCTTTTGAATTACACAATCACAGCCAATAAAGCCAACCAGTTCTTTGTCATAGCGTAAACCAATGCAAAGTACCGATTTTATTTCTTGTCGCTGGAAAATCGTTTTTTCGCTCATTGCTTGAATGGGGAGCAAAGATACATCATTCACTCTGAATAAATGGGTACGGGCCATCGAACTAAAAAAATAAGGGAGGTCGCTTTTTAAAAGGTTTTGTAAGTCGTCTTTAAAAGCTTTAATACCATCATTGACCCATTCGTGAGTGTTATTAATAGTTTTACCATCTTCGGCAAACTTAAAAAGATAACTCCTATCGGCATTGCAAACCGTACCGACTGCTTTTAATGCATAGTTAATATGCTTATCAACATCGTCATTTTGAATATCAATTAAGTCAGTTGAGATGTTCGATATAATATTATCAAAATCATATTGTTCATCCACGTTGTTATTTAATATATCGATAATAATAATGGAGTTTGAATTAGGTAAATTTGCAAATTTTACGTTGAGTAGCAATTTGGATGATTGTTTCGATAAAATAAACTGGCATTGGTTATTTGCCGTAAAATAATCAAAGAATAGCTCCTCGATCAACAGATTTTTTTTACTGTGATGATTGGTTAAAGTGATGTGTGAAAAATCAGTTTTATAAAAATGTGATTGGTCTTTTAAGTCAAACAAGTCCTGTGCCTGGCTGTTAACTTTAAATATATCTTCATTGGCATCATAAAGTAATACGCAAAACGGCAATAACTCCAAGTTTTGCCATGCTTCTTCTGATAGGTTATTACTCACTCAACTCTCCATGTGTCCAAGCCATAATTAAATTCTTTTTCTTTACTAACTATTAGCACATTTTTTTTTGATTTACTAAGTTTTTAGTGCGTTTGCGGGCAGTACGTATTATAATTGATACTGTATATCATTACCCATTTCTACTCTAAGCCATCTTTGGCTTATTTGCACTTTAAGTATAGGTTATTCAAGCATTTCATGACAGAAATCACTACACACCAAGCTTCTCGTCGTCGGTTACTCATTGCGCTAGCAATTACGTGTTCGTTTATGGTAATTCAGGTTATAGGTGCTTATTATTCTAATTCGCTTGCTGTTCTTGCTGATGCGGGGCATTTGTTTGTTCACAATAGCTCGTTATTCATCGCACTGATAGCATCAAGTCTCGCTATTCATTTTGCCAAAACCTATAACGATGGCCATCAACGAGCAGAGCTTTTTGGTGGCCTAGTGAACGGGTTTTTATACCTAGCAATCAGTTTAATTATTTTGTATGAAGGTGGTGAGCGCTATATACACCAACATGAAGGAAATGAGCTGGCTATCAATAGTTATTTAATGTCGGTTATTGCTGCTATTGGTTTTTTATTTCATGGGGCTGCTGCATGGGTTTTATATAAAGGCCGCAAAGCGAGTATTAATGTGTACGCGGTATTTTTACATTCATTCTTTGATCTGATTTCTACCGTATCGACATTTGTTGCCGGTATTCTTATATATTTTACAGGCTGGGTTGTAATCGATATTTTATCGAGTATGTTAATTGCTTCTTTCGTATTATTCACCGGTATTAAGGTCATAATTAGTTGTATAAAAGGTTTACGCCTAAATAAAGCGAAACTTCCTAAAGTTACTGATATTGAAAGTAAAATTACAGATATGGAACATGTTCATAATGTCCATAATGTCACTGTAACGCGCAAATATAATGGTATTGTAGTAGGCGCACACGTTGTCCTTAAACAACATTGTACGATTGAAAAACATGATGAAGCGTGTCGTATGAAAGTAGAGCAATTATTAGCCGAAAAATTTAATGTACGTAATAGTGTATTACAAATTGAAAGCCATGAATGCCATCATATCCATTAATAGCATCTAATTAATATAAAAGCGTGTAATAATGATTAGCACGCTTTTAATGTTTCAAATCAAATCAAATCAAATCAAATCAATGATATTGCTAAAACAATCGCTTTTACGTAAGTCTTTAGCATTCATTGGTTTTGCAAAGTAATAACCCTGTAATACATGGCAGCCAACCTCGGCTAAAAAGAGCATCTGTTCGCGCGTTTCTACTCCTTCTGCAATGCAGTATAGATCTAAGTTTTCTGCCAATGAAAAAATAGTTTTAATAATTGATTCATCTCCCTTATCTACACCAATACTATTTACAAAGCTTTGATCTATCTTAATAACATTAATAGGGAATTGGCTTAAGTAGGTGAGTGATGAGTATCCTGTACCAAAATCGTCAAGCAGTAATTTAAACCCAGCAACTTTTAGGTTTTGCAGCTGTTTGGCTGCTTTAAGCTTATCTTCTAATAAAATACTCTCTGTTATTTCGAGCCTTAATTGTCTTGGATGAACTTGAGAGTCCGCTAATATAGCCATTAACCGCTGTGTTATGTTTGTTTTTAAAATGTGTTTAGGCGATAAGTTTAAAGATATATAAAACAACGGGTTTTCGCTGAGTATAGGTGCAAGTTCAATTAGTGAACGGTGCAAGGCTTGCTCAGTAAGAAGTTCTATTAAACCGGTTTCCTCAGCTACAGGAATAAAAAGAGCTGGAGATATTAACTGGCCTTCATTTTTCCAGCGCATGAGTAACTCCACGCCATTTATTGTTTTTTCTTCTATGTCGATAATAGGCTGGTAGTGATTAAAAAATCGGTTGTCTTTTACTGCATCTTTTAAATCATTTTCAAGCAGTAACTTTTGTTTTATTAGCTCATTCATTTCATCGCTAAAAAACTTAAAGTCGTTTCTCCCGCCTTGCTTAGCGTGCATCATTGCAACATCGGCATTACGGATGAGTATATCTGTGGTTATAGCATCGAATGGGTACAGAGCTACGCCAATACTTGCTGAGATATTAATAGAGAAGTCTTCAATAATTACTTTATTAGCTAATTCATTACTAATTTTTCTTACGTTATCGCGAAGAGATTGGAGTGATTTTATATTTTGAATCAGCACTAAAAATTCATCACCACTTTGGCGGCCAAGTATAGCGTTTTCGCTAAGCATACCGCTTACTCTTTGGGTAATATTACATAACAACTTGTCACCCACTGCATGGCCAAAAGAGTCATTAACAGGTTTGAACTTATCTAAATCAATAAATAATAATGCGCATTGGGTATTGTTTTTATCGGCATATTTAATCGCCTTTTCAATGTTTTGATACATTAAACTACGATTAGGTAGGTGCGTTAGAGGGTCAAAATTAGCCAAATAGCGCAGTTCGTTTTCAGCACGTTTTTGTTCAGTTAAATCTGTAATAACAATCACATAGTAACTTGCAGTGTCTTTTGTTACAGCTGTGGCACTTATATGTATTGGGTGTTCATTATTTCTTGCTGTTTTTATATAAACATCACTTTGCCAGTTTTCAGTTGGTTTTAATTTTTTTAAAATACTAGCAAACTCTCTGCACTTATCTTTACCAATTGCTTTAATAAACAATTTAGGGCTAATTTTGGTGGCCGTTTGCTCGTTTGAAAATGTTTCAATAAAACTATTGTTCGCAGAAAATGGCATTAAACGCTTATCGAGTATAAGTAACCAATCGTTTATTTGGCTAAACGCTTCACCTAAAATTTTTGCTTGTTGCTCATTAGCTCGTTGCTCGGTGATATTGGTATATATGCCAGAAACATATAGAGGCTCATTTGTTTGAGGATCGTATATAACTTGCCCTGTATCTTGATACCAGAGCCAATGGCCATTTTTATGCTGTAAACGGTAAGTTGCTTGCCAGTTTTGTTGTTTTTTGTACTTGAAGTAGTTTTCCCATTGGTTTTCAAAACGACGTCGATCGTCAGGGTGTATCAACGCTAAAAATTGATCTATATGCACGCGTTCTGGTAAGTCTGTATAGCCCAATTCACTTCCTCTGAGCGTATTTACGGAAGCGTCTTTAAAGTTATAATCCCATACGCCGCTTTTATTATTTTTAAGCGCGAGTTCTGTTTGCTTTTGCGAATGAATAGTCGCTCTATGGGCTTGTTCAATTGCTACTCGGCGGCTGCGATACTGCCAAAAAATAAAAAATAACACCCCAAGAATTAAAATAATGTAGGCGGCTATAGCAATGGGCGATCTCCAAGGAGCATACGCCACGTTGATATTAAGTGTTGTAGGCTCGCTTGTAATAATACCATCACGATTATGTGCTGATATTTTTAGTGAGTAATTACCAGGTTGAAGCTTTGTGAAAAACACTTGATTAGATTGTAAATCTTCATATGTTAGAGACGTAGGCCCTAAAAGGATTACTTTATAATATGCTTTATCAATATTAGGGTAAGAGAAGTTAGAAAAGCTAACCGTCAATCCCATGTCTTCATAATTTAATTCAAGTGGTTTGCTAAGGTATTTATGAGGATTGTAATTGAGTTCCCTAGTAAGGAGGCTAATATCAGTAATGGCTAGATTACTTTTTTGTAGTTGTTCTTTTTCATTAAAGTCTAACGGATTAAAAAGTAAGGCTCCAGCATTACTGCCGAACATAAGCCTGCCATCGCTTAGTGTTGCTGCCGCTATTGGTGTAAATTGGTCTATATTCAAACCGTCTTTTACTGAAAAACTCACTACATTGAGTGTATCTAGGTCTATTTGATACAGACCATTGTCGGTACTTGCCCATAAAAAGCCGTTTTTATCAGGAAGTAGTGAATAGATAGAATCAGTATTAAACGAATTTTTTAATCCTATATAGTGCTTTATTTCATAAGTAACGGGGTCAACGCCGAGCAAACCTTCGTGAGTGGTTGCTAACCATAAAATGTTTCGTTTTGAGTCTAAGTAAAAGTTTTCTACAGTGTAAAAAATATCTTCTTTAGGATTAAAAGACTGAAATATAGTTGTTAAAGTTTTCGTTTTTTCGTTGTACCTAAGGAAGCTTTTTGATGTGCCAAGTACAAACTCTTCAGGATGTGTGTCGAGGTGTTTATAAAAAGCGTAAGAAAATAAAGGATCGACTTGCTCTTTGAGCCCCTTAATAATTCTTGTTTTTCCTGTTGTTTCATTAAAAACATAAAAATTATCATCCGACATAAATGCATATGTGTCTGCAGATAACTGGGCAAAGCCAAATAAGTTGGATTGGTTAATTACATCTTTTTCTGTGTCTTTATTTTCAATAATTTTACCGGTTTGTTTATCAAACAGTTTAAAACCATCGAAAGTAACAAGCCAAAGGAATTGATTATCACCAATTGAAGACGCAAAAATATCATAAACGGCAGATGCCCCGTATATTGCTTTTGAGTCGGTTGAGCTTAGATATACATCACTTTTATTTGTTGCTTTGTCGTACCGTGCAATTCCATCTTCTGTTCCTAACCAAATAATATTATTTTTGTCTTGGTAGGTGGCATGAACAGTATTGTTACCGGGTAAAGTAATGTGTTTAAACCGTCGGGTTTTAATTGGCCATGTAAACACGCCCTGGGTTCTAGATGCGAGCCAAAGTACGCCGGACTTATCAACCATTAGATCGTTTATTGAGTTTTCATTAATATTAAACTTACTTTTTTCATAATTTAATACGAATTCTAGTTCTTTGGTTTCGCGGTGATAACTGAACAATCCACTTTCGGTTGCTACAAACTCCCCGTAAACAGTATTGGCATAATCCCATATATTATAATCAGGGATTAAAGTTGTAATATTTGCTGCAGATATATTTTTGGTATTATCGAATGCTAATTGATACATGCCTTCAACAGTACCAACAAGTAATCCTAATTCATTATCAACACTTAAGAATTTGACGTTTACATTATCTATCGTATTTTTTTCAGGGGGATGAAGAGGTATTTTTACAAGTTCTGAATTATCTATATTTGCAGTGTATAAACCATCATTTGTACCAATATATAAAGTGTTTTTATATATTGTTAATGACCGAATGTAGTCACCTTTATTTGGCAGGATTAGCTTAAATGTGAAGCGTTTACTCGTCTCATCAAATGTATATATTTGGGCATCTATGGCGAAGTAAAAAGTACCTTGTTGCTGAGTCATTGCAGAGATCGGAGAGAACATTTTTTGTTCTTTATCTATTTGACCAGAATAGATTTTTTCGGTTTTTAAAGTGAGGGGATCTATTATATAGGCACCAGAAAGATCTGTTGAGACAATGATTTTTCCGTCTTCGGCTTTAAATAATGCATAAATATAGTGTTTATCTAGGCCAAAGCCGCCACTAAAAGTTTTTACATTATAACCATCAAAACGGTTTAAACCCTGTTGGGTCGCTATCCAAATATAACCAATATCATCCTCTTGAGTCTGCAAAACGTAACTTTGTGATAGGCCTTCGTCAGTAGAAATTCGTTGTAATTGCTGAGCATAGTTTTGTGATGCAAAAGTGCTTTGGATGCATAGTAAAAAAGTAATGGTGATATGAAAAAAAAATTTGCTCAAACGCACTTATAAACACTCTCAGTGGAAGATAGGATGATGCTTAGCTAGATAGTAAATATAGCATAAGTTTTTATTTTTTAATTACAAATAATATACATAACGCTAAAAGTTCTATTTTTAAATAGTGAGCTACTCTATACAGATAATAGTAAATGCTTATAAGGAGAGTATAGTGCTTTTCTCTAATATTGATGCAAAAAACAGCGTGTTATTAGTTATAGACTTACAAGAGTTGCTTGCTCCTGCAATTAAAGATTTTCCGAATATTTTAAAAAGCACATTGCAGTTAGCTCAAGCGGGTATTATTCATGGCGTTCCATGTTTAGTAACGGAGCAATATGTGAAAGGTTTGGGCGAGACTAATCAGCAAATTAAAAATACGTTACCTAATGCCATGTATTTTCATAAAACGTACTTTAGTGCGTGTGCAGAGCCTGGTTTTGTTGATACGTTAAAAAGCCATGGTAAAAAGCAAGTTGTTGTTGTGGGCACTGAAGCACATGTGTGTGTTTTACAAACATGCTTAGATTTAATAGAAAATGACTTTGAAGTTATTATTGTTTACGACGGAGTTGGTTCGAGAAACCCGCAACATAAAAATTTGGCGATTGAGCAGCTACGTCAAGCTGGAGCTGTAATTTCATGCGCTGAAATAGTTATTTTTCAATGGACAAAAAAAGCTGCAACGCCTACGTTTAAGAAAATACTGCCTATAATTAAGTAGACCACATGTATATAATATAAATCAAATGTATTACTTTTTGATGTGTCGGTAGTTTATTATTGTGTTCAGTGAACTGAAACTCGTTTTTACACGTATATTGCAGACTGCTTTATAAAACAACAATGCAAACAACAATTTTAAGGTTTTTATGTCTAGTATTGGCCGGTTATTTACAATTATTTTCAGTCTTTTGTTTGTCGAGTCTATTGCTATAGGCTTGTATTTCGACACATTAGCGCAGGCTTTTATGATAGGTTTGCCATTGTGTTTATTACCTATATGGCTTTTAAAAACACAAGGTGATAGCCCTATTATCCCCCATGTGGTAGCTGCCGCCATAATGATGTTTTCTTTTTTGCACATACAACAAACTTTTGGGCTGATTGAAGTCCATTTTGAAATATTTATTTTAATGCCCATGTTAATTGTTTTTGTACAGTGGCGAGTGTTTATTACCGCTATTATTTTTGTAGCGGTACATCATTTATCTTTTTATTATTTACAAACTCAAAATACGGGTTTTTACGTATTTGACCCTGATAGACTCGCTTTTACTACGGTGCTAATTCATGCTGGATACGCAATAGTTGAAGTATTAGTTGCAGGCTATATTGCAAAAACGCTGCAACGGGAACGTCGTGCGGGCTTATCTTTAAGTTATGCGACAGAACAAATAATGAAAGATCCTGAAAACATTAAACTCTCTCTTCGTGCGGATGACACTAAAAGCGAAGCTGTAGCAGGATTTAACACATTACTAGATTACTTATCTGATGTTATTAAACAGGTACAAACACAATCAGAATCATTGCAAAAAAACTCACAAGAGCTTATTGATGTACACGACCAGTTAGCGAGTGGTGCGGTTCAACGCACACAACAAACCGATGATATTGCTAATTCTGGCGCTCAAGTTGCCAATGGCTTTAAACTTGTAGAAGAAGAAAGTGAGGTGCTTAAGCGCCAAGTTGACCATATTACACAATCTGCAGGTGATGCATTAAAAGAAGTGCTTCAAACAGACGCTAAAAGTAGAGAGTTGTTAACACTGCTTAATCATACCGAAGAAAAAATAAATCACTTAGTGGCAGCTGGCGATGTTATTTCAGGGCTTCTTAATGAAATATCAGGCATTGCTGAGCAAACAAACCTACTTGCTTTAAATGCAGCTATTGAAGCTGCCCGCGCAGGCGAACACGGTCGTGGTTTTGCTGTTGTTGCTGATGAGGTAAGATCTTTGGCTAACCACAGTAAAGCAACAACAGATAAAATTAGTCTTACATTAAAAGATCTTGTTAATAATAGTAAAACGTCAACGCAATCAATGAGTCAGTGTGTGAGTTTTGTAGTTGATTTAACAAGTATCAGTGCTGCAATGAAAGAAAATATTTCAGCAATGAGCGAGCAAATAGCCGCAGTATCTTCAAGCTCTGACTCAGTTGCACAAGTTGTAGCGGAGCAGGCAGGTAATACCGAGTTAATAGCAAGCAGTACTGATACTATGCGCCAAAATCAGTACCAAGATACGCAAATAGTGCAGCAGTTAACCGCTAAGGTGCAGTTAATCGATGTAAGTATTGATGTATTAGAGCAAAGCATTGCCAAGTTTAAATAAATCTAACTCTTTTGTATTTTCGCTTATAGCTATATGGCTTGTTTGTGTTGTTGCAGGGTTAGTTTATTTTCAGTTAGAGCAACTTAAACCGTTTGATAGCTCAAAAGTTTTATTGCAAAAGCACTGGTTTAATAACTTTAAAAAGCAATTGGACTGGGTTGACACTAATGAAGCGTCGTTAGTGCTTATAACTGAAAAAAATTGCGGGTGCACCATACAGGCTAAACCACATATTTCATCGTTAAGCTCTTTTGCTGCCAATAAAGCTATGAAGGTTGTACAAGTTGAATTAACACCAAAGCTTAAACACGTTATTCCGGCAACGCCTGCCGCCGTTATTATTAATAAAAACGGTGAGTTTGTTTATGCCGGTCCGCTCTCTGAAGGATTAGCGTGTGCCCAAGGAAGTGGCTTTGTTGAAACTGCGGTCACTAATTTAGCTGCAGGTTTTAATTCCAACCTTTTAATTACGCAAACCAAGGGGTGTTACTGTGTAAACAATGCATAAATAACGTGCAGAAAAAATTAAAGCTCGCACTTGAATTAACAGGTTCGAGCTTTAATATTGATTAAATTGTAACTAAGCCATAAATACCTAATGACACAAACACACAAGCAGCAATAGCACGTACGGTGTTTAGAGATATTCTTTTTAGTAATGCATTACCAGCATATATAACAGGCACGTTAGCAATTAGCATACCTAACGTGGTTCCTACCGTTACCCAAAACACAGACTGATATTGTGCGCCTAGCAACACTGTCGCTATTTGTGTTTTATCACCAATTTCTGCAATAAAAAATAATACAAAAGCGACTAAAAAAGCCCCGTAGCTATCGTATTTATTACTTACATCTTCGTCTTTGTCTGGAACTAATAGCCAAAGGCCAACAACAATAAAGCTTATGTTTACAAGCCAAGGTAAATATTCAGAAGAAAAACTATTACTTAACCACTGCCCAAACCATGCTGATAAACCATGATTGAGTAAGGTTGCGGCTAAAATACCAAGAATAAGCGCGCCTTTATTACGAAAGCGGGCGGCTAACAGGAGCGATAAAAGCTGCGTTTTATCGCCAATTTCGGCAAGTGTGACAGTGACGGTTGAGGTTAAAAAAACTTCCATTATTGATTCTTACAGGCGGGAATACTAAACCAAGGCAAACAACTATCTCCCGCCATGAGGATAGTGTCTACCTAGGTCTCGCCGATAACGCTTGCTACAACATTACAAACTTACCATGCACTTGAGGTGCAATTATGTTGATAAGTTTACTCATTACTGAGCGGGCTACTCCCCTAAGAGGCGGCCATTATTCCATAACTTTACTTTTAGGTAAATATAGTTAAGAGAACAAATACCATATTCTAATAAACAATTTATATTTATTAGTGAGGAAGCTATTGATAACAATTGTCGTTTAGATTAGTATGCACCTATTGAATGTAATTAACACGGTTTGTATTGATGTATATTTGTCTTTGTCACGGTGTGACTGATAAAAAAATTGAGCAAACAATTGACGATGGTGCAACGACCATGCGTGAATTAACCAAAGAGCTTAAAGTAGGCAGCCAATGCGGTAAGTGTTGTGGTTGTACTAAAAAGATCCTTAATCGCAGACTTATTCAAATTGCGGATGTAACGGATCAAGTTGCTTAATTACATATAAAATTTAGATATAAAAAAAGCAGCTTTTTAGCTGCTTTTTTTATGCTTGTTACTATTTACAGTTGAGACTGTAAGTAGTTTTTGATACCCGTATTTTTAATAAGTAATTGTTGGGTTTCTAACCAATCAATTTGCTCTTCTTGTTCATTTAAAATGTGATCAAGGGCTTCACGGGTAATGTAATCTTTTTTACTTTCAGCCAGTTTAACGGCGCTTCGTAACTCGTCAATAGTATCGAGTTCAAAACTCATGTTAGCAGCAATCATTTCTTCGCTGTTTTCACCAATACGTAATCGGCCTAGGTCTTGAAGATTTGGTAAGCCTTCTAAAAACAAAATACGTTCAATTAAACGATCAGCGTTTTTCATTTTTTGAATTGATACTTTGTAGTCTGCTTTATCAAGCTGTGTAAAGCCAAAATCTTTAAACATACGTGCATGTAAAAAGTATTGGTTAATACCAACAAGCTCATTAGCGAGTACTTTATTAAGCGCTGCAATAACGTCTTTATCGCCTTTCATAATATGCTCCTACTAAGCCATTTGTGCTTGATGATAATTTTCAGAACCAATTTTATCAATTAGACCAAGTTGTTGCTCTAACCAGTAAACATGATCTTCTTCGGTATCAAATAACAGCTTTTCTAAAATGCTACGAGATTGATAATCTTGTTGTTCTTCACATATTGCGATGACGTCTTTAACACACGCAACTACTTCAAGCTCTAGTGTTAAATCGTTTTGCATCATGCTTTTTACATCGTTACCGATAAGTAAATCACGGCGCTTAGTCATATTTGGTACACCTTCTAAAAACAAGATGCGCTTAATAAGCCAGTCTGCGTGATCTTTTTCTTCTTCCATTTCGTGGTTAAGGCGCTCGTATAGTTTGTTTAAACCCCAGTCGTCATACATGCGCGAGTGTATAAAATACTGATCGATTGCTGCTAATTCGTTAGCTAACAATGTATTAAACGCATCGATTACTTTTTGATTACCTTTCATGATAAATCGCCTCAACTATTTCAATTGTATGCAGTGTAGTACATATAGCCTATATTGCAAGTTTTCTCTATAAAAATCATTGCGTTACTATTGGTTTTGATTCTTATTTAAGTTTGCGTTACTGCTTGGTTTATGGACAGTTTTTTATTTGTATTAGTATCTGAGAATGATTACTAGAGGTATTTATAAACAATAAGTAGAGATACTGCTTTTCATATTATCTTTTTAAATAAATAGGCATGCTGATGCCTATTTATTGAGTCTATCACTAATTAAAACTGGTATTTAGCACCCAGCGTTGCGGTTGTGCCTAATCCTTTAATATTATATCCACCGTAGGTGTAAGCCTGTGCGCGGGCAGGGTAGTAATCGCTATTAAATAGGTTTTCTATTCCAAAATACCCACTCCACCTGGCGTTAACATTGTATTGGCCACTTAAGTTGAATGTGTTGTAGCTACTAACAGGGCCCTGATCGCCAGAGTATTGGCCCTGTGCATTTTTATCAAAACGCTTTCTGTCGCCTACATATAAAAAGCTCATTGCAAGCGATAGCTCGTCATTTGTTTGCCACGTTACATTCGCCGTTGCTTTGGGTGGGCTAATTTGGCTTGCGCCTAGGTAGTCATCAGCTTCGGTGTTTTTACCTTCTACGTAACTGTATGTGGCGCTTAATTTAAGGTCTTGGTTAATAGTATAATTAACTAACCCTTCGTAACCCCATATTTCTTGTGGTGCACGTACGGGTTCGTAAACACCCGTTACTTCATTATACTCATTACTTGTACCAAGCTCTGAGGTACTTCTGTAAAGAGCAAATTCAAAACGTACGTTTTCAAACTGTGAGGTAAAACCAATTTCGTAATTGTCGATTATTGAGGCTTGTGTTTGAACAAGTGCAATATCGTCAACAGTTGCAGCGCGAAGTAGGCGACCAATATCAGAAATATCAGAGCCCTGTGAATAACTAAAAAATGGGCTGAATGCATCTGTTAAATTGTATTTTATGCCTGCATTATACGTTGTAGCGTCATAGTTTATGGTATCACCACGCACATTTAATGGTACTGAACATTGAGATACGGTTTTGCAAAGTTTTAGCGTTTGGTAGTCACTTACACTCAAATCAATGCTTTCGTTTCTTACACCCGCTTTTACAATAATATCGTCGTTTATTACCCATTTGGTTTGTAAAAAGCCAGCCACACTTTTCATGTCCATTTCTGGCACCCACACACGGCCATCTACTAAAGGTTGCGATGTTTTATCATTTAAGGCATCAATACCGTAGATTAGAGTGGCTGTTAGGTTTTCAAAATCAAACTGGCTATTAAATGTAGCTCTTGCACCTTGCTTGTCTGATTTAATAACCGATTGACCACCGCTATAACCTTCATCAAGATTGGCTAAAGCGGTTGAGAAAAAGAATACGTTTTCTATATTTTGTTTATACAGATCGAGGGTCATTTGTGTGTTTTCAAACAACGCGTAATCAACATATTTTAGGGTTATATTTTCGTTGCCTTCTGGGCCTTGCGGTTTACCTTGTTTTTGAAGCGCTAATGGGACGTGTATAGCGTATGTTTTTTCCCCTATATTGCCATCGCCAGTAACATCGCCTAAATCAGTTTTTTGCTGTGAGCTGTAAAAGTTATAGCTGAACTGCAGTTGCTTTTCGTCGTCAAAATCATAAGTTAGTTTGGTAAAATAGTTTTGAGTTTCAGAGTCTGATAAACCATATTGCAAGCCTAAAATATCGCCCTGTGCATCGCGTTGTACGCCGTTTTCTTCATAGCTTGCCGTTAACAGGTAGCTTAGTTGGTCGAGCTTACCGTTTACTGCGGCTGATACTCTACCGCCACCACTTTCTGCTAATTTAACAGCGCTAAAGCGGCTTGAAATACTTATTTCGCCTTCCGGTTTACCATCACTACGCGCTTGTTTTGTTATGTAGTTAATAATGCCACCTGAGGCACCATTACCATAAATAGACGTTGCGCCTTTTATGACTTCAATGCGCGCTATTGCGCTGGCGTCTAACGTTTTTACGCCTAAAGAACCATTACGAAGAGGGGTTGATTGCGGTACGCCATCAATCATTATTAATGGCGCACGGCCGCGTAGTGTTTGTCCTGAATTACTTGAACTACCAGTATCTGGGGCAAGGCCAGGAACCATTTGCGCGAGTAAACTTCCCAATTCTGAGCTTACTTTTAAATGCTGTTGTATTTGTTGCTGATTAATAACGGTGATCGAGGCTGGTACTTCGTCAATGCTTTCTGATATACGGCTGCCTGAAACAATGACATGCTCAAATTGATCAGAATTGTATTCATTTTTATTATTTTCATTTGCTAACGTGTTAGTACTTATTGCAACAGCGATAAGGCAAAGCGAAGTTTTTAACATGGGGTGTCTTAGTTGATAACAATTTACGTAATGGTAATCATTATCAACTAATGACACAAGTGTTAATGAGATTTATTTCCATTTATGGCGTTTTAACCAGAAATACACACCGCTTACAATAAAAAATGCGAGTGAAAGGGCTATTAATAACCATAAAAACTGCACGATAGGACCTGCAAAATCACCAATGTGAAACTTATATTTGAAGTTCCATGCTTGTGTTGTGAAGTTTGTTTTACTGGCGTCAAATGAGTTTAATACTTTACCCGTAAATGGGTTAGTCCAAACCCAGCTGTAAGCGTGACTTTCGCCAGGGTTTTGCATTCTCAGTGCAATTGCTTCGTCATCCTTTTTAGGTAAGTAAATTCTATATAATTTACCGTCTGGAAATACGTTCTCTGCATTTTTAATTGCTTCATTGTAGTTTAAAGTAGCTTGAGAAGGGGTTATTACTTTTGGTGCTTTAGGTCTTTGTTCTACCTTGTTTAAGGTCACAAATTCTAATACCGATTGAGTTTGTGTTTTCCAGTTAAATGCCATACCAGTAAAGGCAATCAGCATAAGCGGTATAAAAAAGTAAACACCAAGCACTGTATGTAATTGATACATGAGCACTCTAAATTTGGCTTTTGGTTTTATAGCTAAACGTTTAACTCTGTTTTTGGGCTTTACCCATAAATAAAAGCCCAGTAATACATTTATTAAAAGTAGCAATGCACACACCGACATCCAATTTCGAAAGGTTTTTTCACCTTTACTGTTTTCAAACAACAGCCAACGATGTAATCCCATAGCAAACCCATAAATCGTATCGGTTGATTCATAGATGTTTAGTACACTCCCTGAGTAGGGGTTAACACTGGCGTAGTGTTTATTGGCTAACCGAAATTGCCATGCTGCGTTTGGCGCTTGTTCGGGCATAAAAAAGGTGATTTTTTGCTTAGTTTGAGCTTGTACATTTTGTATAAGTTCATCGTAATGCATTAAGTTTTTTTGGGGTGTTACTTGCCATTTCTCAGGCTCTATTAGGTGCTGTATGTCTTTTGCATAAATCATAACAGCACCGGTTAGGCTCACTATTAATAAAAATAGTCCGCTAATTAGGGCAAGGCCTAAATGAATTCTACGTAACCAAAGTTTCAAAAACGGTATCTCATTATGAGTTAATGACAATATTGTAAATGATAATACGAGCTGTTTTCAATTAAATAGTTATGTATTTGGTTTAGCTTGTTATTAAGAGCATTAAATTGGGCTTTAATTTGCGATTGGTCGGATTTCTATTATGCAATTTTCAATATTAAAATTGTCGTGTAAAAAGCTTTTTACTGCTGGCAAATTAATTAAGTGCTGAGTGCCAATAATAAGCTCACAATAATTTTCTTTATCATCTAGTTGCCAAAGCTTAATGCTAACTACCGATTCGATATTAAATTCATTACTAATAGCATGTGATATTGCGTGTATATCAATATTGCTAGGCGCTGCTTGCATTAAAATTTTGCAGCTTTGCTTTAATAGTAAAATGCCATGATAAATTACATAAAGAGAAATAAGCACAGTGGCAATTAAGTCAACGATATACCACTGGTATAAAATAATTAAGGTGCCCGCAATAATAACAACAATAGATGCCATTGCATCTGATACGTTATGAATAAAGGCCGCTTTTATATTTATACTGTGATTTGCGCCAGCTCGGTAGGTTAAATATGCGGTTGCTAAATCAATAATCAATGCTATTGCTGCCACCCACACAACTATCCAACCATTAATTGGTTGAGGGTTTAAATAGCTCGAAATGGCTTCAAAAATTAAATACACACCAATTAATATCAATGTACTGCTATTAAAAAGTGTGGCAAGTATTTCAGCGCGTTTATAGCCAAAATGATGAGTGGTGTCAGCAGGTTTATTACCAATTTTACGTGCAACGAGCGCGATAAATATAGCGGCAGCATCACTTAAATTATGAAGTGCATCGGCTATAAGTGACAAACTGCCCGAAAATACCCCGCCAATAACTTGGGCTACGGTTAGCAATACATTAATAACCACAGCGACGGTTAGCTGTTTATCGCTCTGGTTTTCGTCTACATGACTATGTGAGTGATCGTGCGCCATAATGACCTCAAATGTATTAATTAAATATTGCTTATATCATGGCTGGTATAAAACCGCTACAGATGTGGTAGCGTCAATAAATCTAATTATAAGTTAGTAATAAAGGCGTATATTTTAAAAAGTGTGAATTTAATATTGTAACGCTAAACACCCATTTTTTAAGGAGTTTACCGCTCAAAACTTGCGTCTTTATATATTTAGTGCATTAATGTAAGTAATATTAAATGATTATAAGTTGCTGGATATTAAGCATGCATAAAGGTTTAAACTTTGGTGAATTAACAGGTAAAGGACAGTCTGTTCGAAGTAAGTTAATTATAACCTTTATAATTATAGCCTTAGGGCCACTATGTATACTTACTTGGTTTAGCCTTGGACATGTAAATAGCACGCTTAAGCAAAATGCAGACGCTGAACTTAACGAGCTTAATAATATAGGTAAGCAATTTGCTGATATTTGGTTTGCAGAGCATGTTAAGGATCTATATTTGCTTAGGGCGCAGTTTGATATTAGCCCGACTAAAAAACAACAATTAATAGCGCAATTTGTTGAGCAGTACGACTTTGTTAATAATGTAGAACTTATTGATGTAAACCTCGTTAAATCACTACCTTCATCACCCTTTTTTAATATTATTAAAGATCAACGTTTTAATAACATACTCTCTGGTATTAAAAATACAGGTAAAATCCAATTTCAGTCAATGACAGTCTCAGGGCGTGAGTATCATATTATTGGCTTACCGTTAGTAAATACCGAAAATAAGCTACAAGCCATATTGCTCGCAGATATAAATTTAAACGGCTTATTAAATAATCTAAGTAAAATACACGCTGCAAATAAAGACATAACATTTTATGTTATGCATAATAATAAAATTCAAAAAAATAATAATTCAGAAGATTCTCAACCATTATTTTTCTCTCAAAACGGCTCCCCAACGCAACGTGTTTTTTCTTACAGTAATAAAAATGAAGAGACTTTATACGGGTATATTGATTCTCTAGAGTTTTTAAATGAATCTGGATGGCAATTACTTGTAACAAAACCAAAAGAAGTTGCACTACAAGGTGCTAATTTTTATAAACAGCTTGCTTTATTAACAAATGCGGGGGCATTGCTGCTTATATTAACGTCATCGTGGTGGTTTGGGCGTCGACTTTCTAGACCTTTAATTAACTTAGCTAAAATTGTTGAAAGTATTACAAAAGGAGATAAGGTAAAAGTCCCTGTAATAAACGACAGTATTGAGTTTAACCAGCTTTCATTGGGTTTACGTAATTTAGTAGCCGTAAAAGAAGAGCAACACAGTATATTACAAAAGCAACGCTCTGCACTTCAAATTGCATTAAAACAATTAGCCGAGCAAAAAAGTGCATTAGATGAACACGCTATTGTTGCTGTAACTGATTTGCATGGCACCATCACTTTTGTAAATAAGAAATTTTGTGAGATTAGTGGCTACGATGAACACGAATTAATAGGTCAAAACCATCGCCTTTTAAATTCAGGAAAACACGAAAAAGCATTTTTTAAAAATATGTATAAAACGCTTAAACGTGGTGATATATGGAACGGGCAAATATGCAATAAAGCTAAGCATGGTGGCATATATTGGGTAGATACGACGATTGCACCATTTTTAGATGAAAATGGAAAACCGCAAAACTATATTGCTATTCGTAATGACATTACAGCCCTGAAAGTACAAGAGCTAGAGCTTGAGCAACACAAAACACAGTTACAGTTAGTGATAGACTCAACAGCCGTGGGTATTTGGGATTGGTATATTGATACGAATAAAGTGACGTTTAATAACCGCTGGGCCGAGATAATAGGTTACAAACTCAGTGAGATTGAGCCTTGTACTATAGATACTTGGTATACATATGCTCACCCAGACGACTTAGTGATATCAAATAAAAAACTTCAAGAGCACTTTGCCGGTGAGACTGACTATTTTGTTAGTGAAGCCCGCATGAAGCATAAAAATGGACATTGGATTTGGGTACTCGATACTGCAAAAGTAGTTGAGTGGAATACCGATGGCTCTCCAAAACGTATGATAGGTACGCATTTAGATATATCAGAACGAAAATCTACAGAGCTTGAGCTACAAGGAAGCCGCGATAGGTTTGCATCTTTGGTATCAAATATCCCTGGCATTATTTATCGATGTAAGTTTGATAATAAATTAAGCATGCTTTATATGAGCGAGCAAGCGAGTGGAATAACAGGTTATTCACCTGATGAGTTGATACATGATGAACCCTCCAGCTTTTTTGATTTGATATGCGAAGACGATTCTAAAAAAATAAAAGATGAAATTCTACGTTGTGTTAGCGCTAAGCAGTCATGGTCTGTTGAGTATAGGATTACAGCCCGCGATGGCTCCTTACATTGGGTAAATGAAAAAGGCCAAGCCATTTACGCAGATGATGGCAGCATATTGTATTTAGATGGATTTATTTTTGATATTACAGAGCGTTACAATACACAGTTAAAAATAAATCGTCAGCAAAGCCTACTTGAATCAATGAGTAAGCAAGGGCAGATTGGCGCATGGGAGATGGACTTAGATGCGCATACACTTTATTGGTCTGATGAAGTTAAAGTTATTCACGAAGTACCAGAGGACTTTGAACCGAGCATAGATACCGCTATTAACTTTTATAAACCAGGCATACACCGAGATACTATAAGTACCTTATTTGAGTGCGCAGTGACTTTAGGTGAAAGCTGGAGTGTAGAGCTTATTATTTTGACCTATTCTGGGCAAGAGCGTTGGGTTAAATCGATGGGCCAAGCTGAGCTTAAAGACGGTAAATGTGTACGTGTGTTTGGTTCATTTCAAAGTATTGATGCACATAAACGACTTGAACTTGAGAGCGAAAAAGCAAATCGTTATAACAAAAATTTAGCCGCGCTTACAGTCGCACCTGAGGTGCAAAATAGTGATGTAGAACAGGTTAAAAAGCTAGCCGTTAAATCTATGTGTGAAGTGCTAAATGTTACACGAGCTTCGATATGGATCTTTAACGAAAAACGAGATGTGATGACGTGTCATTGCTTATATATAAATGGTCAAGGGTTTGTAGATACCGACGCTATTTTAACTGCTAAAGACTACCCAGCTTATTTTAATGCTATTTATAAACATAATTTAGTGGCTATTGATGATGTTTATACTCACTCAGCAACTGTTGATTTTATTGAAGCATATGTAACACCACTAAATATTAAATCGATGCTTGATGCTGTAATTGCAACAGGCGATGGTAATTTAGGTATTTTGTGCGCTGAAACAGTAGGCGAGCATCACAACTGGACGCAAAGTGAAGAAACGTATCTTCGCTCATTAGCTACTTTAGTGGGAAGCACTTTAGTTTCTCAAAAACGAAAAGTAATTAGTGAGGAGCTAAAAGTAGCACTCGTGAAAGCTGAAGATGCAGCCATTGCTAAGAGCCAATTTTTAGCAACCATGAGCCATGAAATTAGAACGCCGATGAATGGCGTACTCGGTATGCTAGAGCTTGTTCAATTAGAGTCGCTATCTAAACCAATAGAAACAAAAGTAGATATAGCCAAAAAAAGTGCACATTCTTTATTGGGTGTAATTAATGATATTTTAGATTTCTCTAAAGCTGAAGCAGGTAAAATCGAGCTTGAAGAAATTAACTTTAATGGACGTGATTTAATTGGTGAAGTTGCTGCCGCACAAGCATTTACAGCTCAAGACAAAGGTATTGAAATTATTTTGGATCTGGTAGCGCTAGAGCCTTCGCAGTTATGCGGCGATCCAGGGCGCATTCGCCAAGTTATTACTAATTTATTGAGCAACGCCGTTAAGTTTACGAGTCAAGGCGAGGTTGTTGTAAGCGCGAAAATTAATAAAGTAGCTCAAGGTTTAGAGTTTGTTGTAAGTATAAAGGACTCAGGCATAGGAATAAGTTTAGAAAAACAAGAGCAATTATTTACCCCTTTCTCTCAAGTCGATGCATCAACAACGCGTGAATATGGAGGCAGTGGCTTAGGGCTGGCTATTTGTAAGCAGCTTTGTGAACTAATGGGGGGAGCTATCTCCCTCACTAGCGAAGCCGGTAAAGGGAGTACTTTTACTGCCACTATAATGCTGACTCCGGGAGATCAAAAAGAACGTTATATTCCTAATATTAATATGGAAGAGCTAACCGTTTTGGTTGTTGATGATAACGAGACAAATCGAATTGTAATTTCACAGCAGCTTGAGCACTGGGGCGCTAAGGTTGCGCTTGCATGTGACGCACGCGAAGCTCTTGATATGTGCGCGCAGCAGTATAAAAGTAACAATTGCATGTATGACATTGCAGTGCTTGATATGCAAATGCCAGGAATGGATGGTATAGAGCTGTGTAAAGCACTAAAAGCACATGAACATTATAAATCAATGCCACTTGTAATGATGACCAGTATTGCTGGTATGGAAGGTGCGCAGCGCTATTCTAATGCAGGCTTTCAGGCATATTTCCCCAAACCTGTAACCACTGCCGATTTAATTTCTGCACTGTCAGTCATAACAAGTAATGATTCAGATGAGACACTCCCACTTGTTACTTCAGGCTATATTTCCTCTCTTAAAAAAGAAAAGGTGCAGGAACCTACTCAAATATTACTTGTAGAAGATAATCCAATTAATCGGCAAGTGGCTACATTAATGCTCAAAAAGCTTAATTGTGACGTTACAATTGCCGAAAATGGTCAATTAGCGATAGATATATTAGAGTCTCACGATTCTGGTTTCTTTAAGCTCGTTCTTATGGATTGCCAGATGCCTGTTATGGATGGCTTTGCTACAACTGCAGCTATACGTAAAGGTATGGCAGGTATACAACACAAAAACATTAGGATCATTGCTATTACGGCTAACGCAATGGACTCTGATAAAGAGCGTTGTATAACCGCTGGAATGGATGACTACTTGAGCAAACCGATTCAATTAGATATTTTAAAAGATAAATTAGAGCAGTATATTTAAGGTAAAAATACAATGAGCCAACCCGTTATAATACGTGATGCAAAACCAAGTGATGCGAAAACAATTTTGCACTTTATTACCGAACTTGCCATATATGAAAAAGAACCGGATGCAGTTAAAACAGACGAACAGGCTATTTTAGATACGCTGTTTAGCGACGGTGCTACTGCGCACAGCATAATTTGTTTAGAAGGTGATGAGCCAATTGGTTTTGCGGTCTATTTTTATAATTACTCTACATGGTTAGGTAAAAATGGCCTATACCTTGAAGATTTATACGTAAGCCCAGATAGCCGTGGCAATGGTGCAGGTAAAGCCATTATGAAGCACTTAGCTAATAAGGCGATTAGTAATGACTGTGGTCGTTTTGAATGGGTAGTGCTTGATTGGAATAAACCCGCTATCGATTTTTACAATAGCATTGGTGCAAAGCCGCAAAACGAATGGATTATATATCGCTTAACAGGGCAGGAATTACTAGACTTTGCTAAATAGTTAATGAAAATCATTTGCATTTGGGTTTGTGGGTGTGTAAGTTAAGTACACGCCCATAAATAAACGTGCAGATGATTATATGATCTCAAATCAAAAACAATCCCACTCAGATTTACTTTGTCTTGATCAAGCATTAAGCCCTTGGCAGTCGAATATAATGCAAGGTAATTATGCATTTGAACAAGGTGCACTTCTCGAAGCCCGCGATAAATACTTATTAGCTAAAACACTTGCAGATCATCTTCTTCAGCAGTTTTTATATGCTCAGATTAATAACAATGTCATCCATGCTATTGAGCATTGCATACCTGCACTTGTTGTTGCGTCGCATAATTTAGCTGATACCTATATAGCTATGCAACAGCCTGAAAATGCATGCAAATGGCTATGCGAAGTACACTTAACACTCTGTTCGCTAATTAAGCATACTCATTACGATATACAAAAAGTGAGTAAGCATCATTACACTAAAACGTCCTCTGAACTTGTATTATTTGCAAGACGCTATCATTTTTTACCTGAGCTAATAGAGCAAGTGAATTTTTGCTTATGCTCAGAGAGCACTACAAACAATCAACTGCACTAATTTAAAAGAAAAAGGAGTATTTATGGCTTTTACTTTGCCTACACTTAACTATGAGTACGATGCGCTTGAGCCTCATATTGATGGTAAAACAATGCATATTCACCACACATTGCATCATCAAACGTATATCAATAAAGCCAATGCTGCTTTAGCAGATACTGTTTATGCAACCGCAAATGCTGAAAAATTACTTAAGGGAATAAACAGCCTGCCTAGTAATTTACAAAAAGCAGTACAAGAGCATGTAGGAGGGCATTTTAATCACAGCTTATTTTGGCAAGTAATGAGCCCTCAAGGAGGAGGTGAACCTGAAGGTAGTGTAGCTCAGGCAATAAATGAACAGTTTGGCAGTTTTGATAAGTTTAAAGACCAATTTACTGCTGCTGCAATTAGTCAATTTGGCAGTGGTTGGGCGTGGCTATGTGTGACCCCAGATAAAAAGTTGATTGTAGAAAATAGTGCTAATCAAGATTGCCCTTTAATGCAGGGAAATACCCCTATTTTGGGACTTGATGTATGGGAGCATGCCTATTATTTGAAGTATCAAAATAAGCGTCCTGACTATATTGCTGCTTTTTATAATGTAATTAATTGGACTGAAGTTGAAAAACGCTACCTAGCCGCAGTAAGTTGAGTGCCGAATATGGCTAGTAATGTGAGTTTTTTTGTATAAGCTAGGCTCTATTAGGTTAATTTATAGAGCCGTTTATGGACACTTCACATTGGCAAAAAGCACGTCAGAGTCGCGATCCTCGTTTTGACGGGCTTTTTTACGTAGCGGTAAGAAGTACCGGTATTTATTGCAGACCAATTTGCCCTGCACCAACGGCTCACGAAAAAAACGTTGCTTATTATCAGTTTGCCCATAACGCGGCGCAAGATGGTTTTAGACCCTGTATTCGTTGCAGGCCCGATAGTGCCCCTGGCAGCGCAGCATGGCAGGGTACAAAAACGACTGCACTTAGAGCAAAACAGTTAATAGATCAAAATGATGAACACGACTGCGAAAAATTAGCAGCTCGTTTAGGCGTAAGTAGTCGTTATTTAAGGCAGTTGTTTAAGCAGTATTTTGGCGTGTCGATTACGCAATATCGATTATTTAACCAATGCCACTTTGCTAAAAAACTGATTCAAGAAACACATTTACCCCTTACCGAAATAGCGTTTGCCGCAGGCTTTAAAAGCATTAGGCGTTTTAATGATGCATTTTTACAGCAGTTAAATATAGCTCCCTCGAAGCTGCGCAGTGGCGATAAAAAACCAACGTCAACACTCACTTTAACCCTGCCATTTAGGCCGCCTTATAATTGGCCTGCTTTGCAGGGCTTTTTACAAAGGCGCTTGATAAAACCAATGGAGTGGATAACACAAACGAGCTACGGGCGTACTTTTGCAACTGAGAAATATAAAGGAAGCTTTACCGCTGAATTTATAGCGAGTAAAAACCACTTTAGTGTGTCTATCAATATAGACAATACGGCGTACTTACAAACAGTTATAAATAATATACGCCGTGTGCTTGATTTAGATGCCGATATTAATTTAATTGAAACGCATTTAAGCGCCAATATAAACAATGCGTTTACAGTGTGCGAAGGGCTCAGACTTCCGGGGATTTGGTCAAGTTTTGAAGCCGGTATAAGAGCGGTACTTGGGCAACAAGTGAGTGTTACTGCAGCGCATAATTTAGTAACAAAGTTAGTTGATGAATTAGGCGAAAAAGAGGGCGATGCCGTTTATTTTCCTACGGCTAAAATTGTTGCTAATAGTGATTTTGCATTTTTTAAAATGCCACAAGCACGCAAAAATGCGCTACACAACTTAGCCCAATTTTGTGCACTAAATCCTGAAAATGACGATTTAGACGAATGGCTTAGCTTAAAGGGAATTGGTCCTTGGACAGTAAATTATGCAAAGCTGCGAGGACAAAGCCAACCCGATATATTACTTGATGGCGACTTAGGTGTTAAAAAAGCTCAAGCGGCGGCAAACCCTTTTGAGCCTGCTAATTGCGCTCCTTTTCGCTCTTACTTAACGTTTCAACTTTGGCAGCAATTATAATGATCATTCAAACATCAATTTCGAGCCCTATAGACGACATAATTATTCAAGCGACTGATAAAGGTGTGAGTTACGTTGGTTTTTATCCACCAGTTGAATACTCTTATACGCCGTTTGAGCAAGTTACTAACAAGGCGGTGCTTATTTGCGCTGCGCAGTTAAATGAGTACTTTGCAAAAAAACGCACTATGTTTGATGTACCACTTGATACAACCGGTACAGTATTTCAGCAAAGTGTATGGCAAGCACTATTAACGGTGCCTTTTGGACAATCGCAAACATACGGCTATATTGCTAACCAACTCAATAACCCAAAAGCAGTGAGGGCAGTAGGCGCTGCTAATGGTAAAAATCCGATTAGTATTATTGTACCGTGCCACCGCATTATTGGCGCAAATGCAAAGTTAACGGGTTATGCAGGTGGACTTGATAGAAAACTATGGTTGCTGAAACACGAAGGATTAATGTAAATTAATTGATAAAATATAGCCAGTCTGCTTAACTCAACCTATAATTTAAATAATCAACTAATAAAAATTATTATGCGTATTAATAGCTTAGTTTACTTTTTTATTGCCAGTTTAATGTTTAGCGCTACTGCGTTTAGCAAGCCGCAAAGTCTCGTGTTTTGTTACGAAGACAAAAATATAGCACCCATGTTTTTAGGTGATGGCCAAAATATACCAACAGATAAACCTGGTGCATCAATCGAAATACTTCAACAACTTGATTTAGCATTGCCCAATGTAGCAATATCATTTGTTAGAAAGCCATGGCGTAGATGCTTAAACGATTTAGAATTTAATCGAGTTAATGCTGTTATTGCAAGTTACCGCAAAGGGCGAGAAAACGTTGCTGTTTACCCTGTTGATGAGCAAGGTAAGTTACAAGATGACTACGCAGTAAGTGAATTTGGCAGCTGCCTTATAGGGCGTTATAAATTTCATAAGGAATGGGAGACTCGTGAAGTATTTCAAAATAAAGCATTTACGATAGCTATTCCTAATGGTTATGGGCTAAATAGCGCGTTAAAAGAAGAACCATTTTTTATTCATAATACGTTTTCTAAAAGCAAAGCTTTTGAGTTGCTAGATAAGGGGGTAGTGCAGGCGAGCGTTGATCTATGCCAAGTAGATGGCTTAAAAGTGTCGAGTTATCCGTATGAGGGTAATAATGTTAAACCTATTTATCCCCCTTACGAAACCAGCCATGGTTACCTTGTATTTTCAAAAAAATTCTATGAAGAAAATAATGCTCTAAGCTTGCAAATGTGGCAGTGGTTATCAAAATTTGAAAGTGCACCTGTGTATATTAAATACTTACAAACACTTAAATAAACAGGCCCTGACAAAATAAAATTCGCGTTTGTAAATTGGTATTAATTTAATATTAAGGTAGCATAAGCGCACTTTTTATAAAATGGCACCACAATGGCTCAATTATACTTTTACTACTCTGCAATGAATGCAGGTAAATCAACCACGTTATTACAATCTGCATTTAATTATAAAGAACGTGGCATGGAACCTGTGATCCTGACTGCTGCCATTGATGATAGACAAGGCGTGGGTAAAGTATCGTCTCGTATTGGCTTGCAAGCAGATGCGCATGTATTTGATGCTAGCAAAGATGTTTTTGATCTTATTCAATCACTCAACAATGATAAAAAACGCCATTGTGTGTTAGTTGACGAGTGCCAATTTTTATCAAAAGAACAAGTAATGCAATTAACCGATGTGGTTGATGAACTCGGTATACCTGTATTGTGTTATGGCCTGCGTAACGACTTTAGAGGCGAGCTATTTATAGGGTCGCAATATTTGCTTGCGTGGGCTGATAAGTTAGTTGAGCTTAAAACTGTTTGCCACTGTGGACGTAAAGCAAACCATGTACTGCGTACTGATGAAAATGGCGAAGCAATAGCCGATGGTAACCAAGTAGAAATTGGCGGCAATGACCGATATGTTTCGGTATGCCGCAAACATTATAAAGCCGCGTTAAATATGGGCCGATAAAGCATTTAAAAATGTATCAATATCTTCGCGGGTTATATCTAAATGCGTAACTAGCCTAAGCTGCTTGCTTGGACTAAATAATATGCCTTGTTGTTTAAGCGCTTCAGCAATATCTTTAATATTTATACTGCTACTGTATGTTGCGTAAACCATATTAGTGGTGTTAGTCATATCGACAGTAAAGCCACTGATTTCACTTAATTGTTGAGCCAAATAACGTGCATTTTCATGATCGTCTTTTAAGCGCTCTACATTGTGCTCAAGTGCAAATTGTCCAGCGGCTGCAAGCATTCCGGCTTGGCGCATACCGCCACCAAGTACTTTTCTCCATCGTCTTGCTTTATTAATAAGTGCTGGTGAGCCTAATAATAAAGAGCCTACGGGCGCCCCCAAACCTTTAGATAAACAAATAGAAACTGAATCAAAGTGTTTTGTAATTTCAGTGATATCAACATTTAGCTCAACAGCGGCATTAAAAGCACGTGCGCCGTCTAAGTGCAGCGCTAAACTATGCGTATTAACAAAGTCACGTGCTTGGGCTAAGTACTCAATCGGGAGTACTTTTCCGCCAATGGTATTTTCTAAGCTGAGCAATCGCGTTTTTGCAAAATGGCAATCGTCTGGTTTTATAGCCGTCGCTATTTTACTAAAAGGTATACTGCCATCAGCATCGTTTTCAATAGGCTGTGGTTGCACAGACCCTAAAACAGCTGCGCCACCACCTTCAAACTTATAATTGTGAGCATTTTGGCCACAAATGTATTCGTCACCTCGCTCACAGTGCGCCATTAACGCAAGTAAGTTGGCTTGTGTGCCTGAGCTACAATAAAGTGCGGCTTCAAAATTAAAACGCCTACACGCATAGGCTTCTAGTTGGTTAACGCTTTCATCATCACCATATACATCGTCACCAACCGGTGCGTTGTACATAATATCGCGCATTTCTTTTGTTGGTTTTGTAACTGTATCAGAGCGAAAATCTATCATGATTGCCTTATCCTTTTTATTATTTTTAATAAAATTGGTATTAATCAAGCTCGCTACAAATTTGCTCACGAGTGTCTTTATCAAAGTAGGTCCATGCAATAAAGCGGCTAATTTTTTGACCTTGTGCCATATCAACAATTTTATACTGTGCTATTGGGTGAGCTTTTAATACTTCTTCAAGGGCTGCAATATTATCTTTTTTAGAGACTAACGATGTAAACCACAGTACTTGCTCTGCAAAGTCTTCGCTTTCTTTAACCATATTAGAGATAAACTGTACTTCACCGCCTTCGCACCACAATTCATTATTATGACCACCAAAATTAAGCGTGCTACTGGGTGTTTTTCCTAAGTTTTTCCATTTACGTTCACTGCCTTTACTTGCCTCTTCTTCACTTGCATGAAACGGAGGGTTACAGAGCGTTAAATGGTATAGATCTTTTTGATTTATAACGCCTTCAAAAATATGTGATGCGTTTTTTTGATGTTTTAGGGTTATTTTTAAACCATTAAACTGGGCTATTTGCTTTGCTATTTTCACCGAGGCTGTATCAATATCAGTCCCAGTAAAATGCCATTTATATTCACTTGTACCAGTAAGCGGATAAACTAAGTTAGCGCCAGTGCCAATATCAAGCACTTTAATTTGCTTACCTAAAGGTATTTGTTGTTGATTATCATCACTTAATAGGTCGGCCAAGTAGTGAATGTAGTCAACACGCCCAGGTATAGGTGGGCATAAGTTGTGCTCGGGAATATCCCAAAAATCAATATTATAATGTGCTTTTAAAAGAGCTTGGTTAAGTGTTTTAACGGCCTTGTTGTCACTAAAATCAATGCTTTTAGTCCCTGCAGGTGTGGTTATAACAAAGGGCAGTAGAGCAGGATGCTCTGTTGTTAATAAATCGAAGTCGTACCCATTTTTATGTAGGTTACGAGGGTGTAATTTTGAACGTGCTTTATTTTCTTTCATGGCTTCATTTTAACAACAGATATGATGTGGTGATTGTAACAAATGCTGATGAGTAAAGTGCAGACATTTCCTTTGGTATATTTAATATTACTGGTAGGATGAGTTGAAAATAATAAAAAGGAATAACTGTGGCAATTTCTCAGCAATCAATAATTATTAATGTAGCTGATCAGCAAACACTTCATTTACGCCGTATTAGCGATGAAGATCAGCAAGGGCCTATCGTATTTTTTATGCATGGAGCAATAGAAAACGGTAAGATTTTTTACACGCACTCTAATAAAGGACTTGCCCCTTTTTTAGCTGAGCATGGGTATAGATGTTATGTGGCTGATTTACGTGGCCGAGGTGATAGTAAGCCAATCATTTCGAGCGAGTCCGAATATGGACAAACTGAGTCTATCCTAGAAGACATCCCTGCCTTTATTAAGCAAATAGAGTTGATTGAAGGCAAAAAGCCAGACTACTGGGTTGCTCACTCTTGGGGCGGGGTATTGATGAACAGCGCGTTTGCACGTTTTCCAGAATATATTAACGACGTTAAAGCATGTGTGTATTTTGGCTCTAAGCGTTCTTTATTTAATAATCATCCTCAAAAATTATTACAAGCCAATTTAATTTGGTATTTTATGGCGCCTTTACTTGCTAAAAAACATGGCTATTTAAATGCTAAAGGTTATAAGTGGGGCAGCGATAACGAAACTCAAAAGTCGCATTATCAAAGTATGCAATGGGCTAAAAAGAAGCCATGGATAGATTCTGATGATAATTTTGATTATGCAAAAGCGCTAAACAACCTGCATTTACCGCCAACGCTTCATATTGCTGCGGTAAAAGATAAAGCATTAGCGCAACCAATCGATATTCAAAAATTTATGGACGAATCGGGGCTAGGCATTCAACAAATGCAAATTTACGGTCGTAAACACGGGCATAATTTTGATTACGATCATATTAATATGCTTACCCACCCAAGTGCGCGTGATGATCAATTTAAAGATTTACTTAATTGGTTTAAAGCACATCCGTAAGGGCCTGTTGACCTTTCAGGATTAAAATTTGTTCAATCCAAGGAAGATTTAATCACGGCGCGAAGTTTGTAACCTAGTGGGCTAAGTAAAAACCGAGCAACAAAGAGTTAATCGTCCCTAGAGAGAACCCAAAGGGCAGTGGATGTTTGGTCTTTATGCTGCGTTATCGCCTATTTATGGGGAACAACCACACTACATAGGCTCTGCCTTGCCTAAATACCAAACAGCCTACTGCAAATTTAACCTCGAAAGATAAACAGGCCCTAATTAATTCTCATCAAGTAACTTTAGAAGAGGTGTTTTGTAACGCTCCCACTTAGCGATTGCGGCGTTATTAATAGGTTGGCGAATAGCATGTTTACTCAAGGTCGTTACCGGTGTTTTTTGTTTATAAAACGCTAAGCAGCGCTCTTCAAAACTACAGTTTAAAAAACCAAGTAACTGCGTTAGCTGCTCTTTTGGGTTACTCACTAAATCTTCGTAACTGACATCATAAATTGGCATCTCTTTAAAAGAGTGCCAATGGCTCATCAGTTTCTTATATAACTTATGATAAAGCTTAAACTCAGGTAGTGAGCAAAAGTAAGGCTCGTTTTCAGCAAAGTAATTAGTGAAGATAGAAAATGCAGTGGCATTAAAATCACGACTTAAATTTATAAATTTAGCATTTGGAAATAGAATATATATAAGTCCGAGCGACTGATAGTTACTCGGTAGTTTATTTATTATAAAAGGTCTGATGGGCGATGCTGTTTTTAATGTTGTGATATACAGCTCGCGGGCTTTTTTGATTAAATCCGGCGTTAAATGTGCTAAACATTGCGGGTAAGTCACTCCCGTTTTTTGTTCGATAAAAGCAACTGCGTTATTACTAATACTCGTGCTCTCTCCTAGGCTCGAAAACTGACTATGGCTTGCCAACATTTGCTCCACAAGGGTAGAGCCACTACGAGGCATGCCAATAATAAATACAGGCGTGATATTACCCGTAAATTTTTTATCGGCAGAGGCTATAAACTCCTCGGTGTTGTATTTTATTATTTCATCGTAAAAAGGGATTAAATCTCTAGTGTTAAATTCACTTAATTTTTTTTGTAATTTATTCGCCAATATAAAATAATTAAATGCTTGCTCGGTATCCTCAAGTGCATCGTAACTGTTTGCTAATGCGTAGTAACACACCATTTTTAAACGTAAATTACTAGTTTGAGTTAATAAGTGGTGCAAATTACTTACATAATTATGTTCTTTATCAAAGCGACCTAATTGTACAAGTTCAAATAAAATATAGGCTGTTACAGGGTATACACCAATGCTGAGTGCATGAGCAAAAGTTGTATGAGCTTTATCTAACTCGCCATGTGTTAAATAGTGCTGTGCTAAGTAATAATGAGGTTCTGGATTATGACTTGCTAATTTTTTTGCGTATTCAAGCACCGTTAGCGCATCGTTTGGCGAATGAACACCGTTAAAAGCATCAGCAAGGGCATGTAATGGTTCAAGCATATGAGGCAAGCGCTCACAGGCTTTTTGGAGTAGGTATACAGCAGCGTCGTAACGTTCTAGTCGTAAGGCAATTCTGCCTAAGCCAAATAAAGCCTCACCATTTTCAGGGTTACTATTTAAAATTGCTTTAAAATGGAACTCGGCTTCTTTGAGTTTATTTTGTTGCAGTAGTTGGTTGGCTTTTTCAAGTAGCATAGTTATACCAATTTTATTAAAAAATAATCATTCTATCGCATTAAATAGCGTACTCACTGCGTTAAAAATTATTCATATAGAGCAACTATATATCATAGTTTTCGCCTTGTTATTACGCTATTTTCTGAGCGCTATAATAGAACACTTATTCAATGCAATTGGTATTGTTCATTATTATTTTTATTAACTATAAAATTAAAAAGGCGAAATGTCTTTAACATTTCGCCTTTGGTTCTTCATGAAAATAGTTTAAAAAGTATATGTTGCTTTAGCGTAGTAAAAGCCACCGTTAATACCAAACGGAGATGTTTCGTAGAACTGACCACCCCAGTTGTTATTAGGGATGCCCGTTGCATCTGCAAAATCAAGTTTTTCAGCATCTTGGTCGAATAAGTTTTGAGCACCTACTGAGAAGCTAACTGATTCATTTAAGAAGTAAGTTACTTCAGCATCAATAGTGACTGCAGCATCTGCTGTTTTAGCTGTTGCATCATAATCAACGTGAACACCTTGGTATTCGCCGTAGTAGTTTGCACGAGCAAATGCAGAAACTGATTCCCATTGTTGAGACAATGTGAACGTTGCACGATGATTAGGTAAATCTTCTTCTAAACGCTTAACTTTAAACGCACCTGTAATTTCACTAAATTTAGTTACTTCAGTATCATTCCAGTTATATGCAAGGCTAAATGTAGAGCTACCGCCCATTAATTCGGCTGTATAGTTTGCAACTAAATCGATACCTTGTGTTGTTGTGTCAAAGTCGTTTGTAAAAAAGCTTACTTGAGCAAGACCTTGTACATTAGGTACTCCTGCTGCTGCAAGGGTATCTTTGTCTGCTTGGCTTAAGTTGATTTTATCTGATTGGCTAATACGGTCATCTACTTGGATGTTGTAGTAATCAAGCGTTAAAAATAATTCGCCAATTGTGTATACAGCACCAAGCGTATAACTTTGCGATTCTTCCGGCTCAAGCTCTGTACCACCTAATTGCACTGCAATTGGGTTTGTTGGTGGAAGAAGCGCTGAATCTTGTAATACACCGCCATCTAAACTTGTTTGTACATTACTTACGTTAGCTTGACCAACCGTTGGTGCACGGAAACCACTGCTTACAGAACCACGAATATTTAAATCTTCAGTTAAATGGTATTGAGCCATTACTTTGTAGTTAGTGGTAGTGCCAAAGCTGTCGTAGTCTTCAAATCGAAGTGCTACGCCCATTAAAAAGTCTTCAGTAAACGGTGCTTCAACATCAACATATGCTGCATAGTTACGGCGAGAAAATTCACCTGCTTGTGATGGTTTAAAACCAGGGAAACCATTAGAGCCAATACCAAAGCCTTGTTCTGTTAAAGGGCCTGCTGTGTAAGATGCTTCATCACCAGAGACGATAGTAAATGTTTCTTCATGCCACTCAAAACCACCGGCAATGTTTACATCATAAGCTAAACCAAAGTCGATACCTTTTGATAAATCAAAGTTAAAGTTTTTCTCTAGCTGTTCGTATTTACCCGGGCTGAAGTCTCGTGGTGTATCTGCACCTAAAGAGGCATTAACCGTGTCGTAAATAAAGTAACGTGATTCATTTAAGCCAACAGTACCGCTTAAGTCATAGTAAGTATCTTTTAAGAAGCCACCAGTGAATCGGCCTTTAGTACCAATAGTTAAAGAAGTATCAGTAATGTTGCCGCCAAAGTTAGGTGTAAAACCACCTGGAAGCATCTCATTAAAGGCAAAACAATCTGGGTTGTTTGCTACACCATTTATGTAAGCCGGATCATCTAGTACATTGCCGTCTGTTATTGTGATAGTTGGACAGTTAGCGCTCATATCAGGTGTTGTGTCGGCAACAAGTAATGTTTCGCCACCATCATTTGAGTAAACACCAGAACGTGTTTGCGGGTTACGGTAATAAAAACCGCCACGTACATCACGTTCAGAGTAGTTACCAAACATGTAAAATTCAGAGTCGTTTGTTAGCTCTAAACCCACATTACCAAAAATAGTAATATCGTCATCTACTTCTGGTGCACCCCATACTTGTGCAAGAGAAGATACATCAGGCACACCGGCAGCTGAAAGTGCTGCAGCATCGGCACGTTGAACTGAACGGCTTGTTGCATCAGCTGTTTTATATTGAAAGCTTAAATTAGCAAAACCATTGTCGGTAAACGGTAAACCTACGTTACCCGACACTTGTGTTGTATCGCCATCACCTTCATAAAATTGACCATGGCGGATTTCTAATTTACCACCTTCTGAAGCGTCTTTTAGTTGGAAATTCATTACACCGGCGATTGCATCAGAACCATACTGCGCAGCCGCGCCATCGCGAAGTACTTCTACTTGTTTAATCGCAATGCTTGGAATAACTGAAATATCAGCGCCTTGCGCGCCATCGTTAATACCACCGCCTAAAAATGCGATTACAGAAGCACGGTGACGACGTTTGCCGTTTAAAAGAACCAATGTGCTGTCTGACGGTAAACCACGTAAGTTAGCTGGACGAACAAGAGAAGCTGCATCACTGATAGGGTTTTGGTGTACGTTAAACGATGGTACTGCACCTTTTAAAAGTTCAAGCATGTCAGTGTTACCTGACTTTTCAAGCTCTTCGCCGCCAATAATGTCGATTGGAACCGGTGAGTCACCTATTGAACGAGGAGCTGAACGCGTACCTACTACGGCAATTTTCTCAACGTTTTTATTTACTTTAGTTTGTTCCTGCTCGTCTGCCGCAATAGCAGATCCAGAAATAAATAACCCTGCAGTGGTTGTAGCTAAAGCAAATTTGATTGCTTGGTTTAGCGCATTACTTTTTAATTTCATTCTAATTTTCCCCAGTTAGAATAATTCTTATTTTTGATGTGAATTTCACATCATTTGTTTTTAACTTAATTTTTTGTTTCACATAAGTTTGAGGTTTTAGCTCAAAAGCCTAATCAATTAAGCTTACTTTTTGTGAAGTCCTATCTACAGACTATAGATAAAAAACAGGAAGGGCAATTACTAATTAACCGTTTGATAACAAAAAGATTCAATTTAAGAAAAAATGCAACAGTGGTGCAAAGTAAAACTAAAATGAACTAAATAAGTGCAAATAAGGCTATTGAGGGGAATATTAATGCGCTAACTGCATTTAAATGTTATTTATTTGTATCTTTTTTTGTGGGGTTTTCAATGTTTTGTGCGTACCGCCAAGCTGCTAATTTTTCTTTGTATTCATCCCATACGCAGGGACAGCAACTGCCACCACCGCAACATTCATCCGATTTTGGTTTTTCAGGTTTTTGCGGTAATTGATTTGTTATATTCTGCATTGTTGTATGTATTTAATACTAATTTGGTGCAAAGGGTAAGTTAAAGGGTGTTGAAAGTAAATTATTCTTTGTGAACCTGTGCTGCTGTGTGAAAATAAAAGTTATGCGATTATATAAAGTTATTCACCGTGCACCTTGGCGGGTAGTTAAAATTAGTAAAAAACGCCAACAGCTGCGTTTTCGCCGTGCTATGGTGGCGCTTAAAATCGCACTCGCCCAAGAAAAACAAGAAACTAAAGAAATGCTCTCTATTTATAGGCGTTACACTCAAGGCCACACAAGTAAAGAAGAGTTAAAACGCGCAAATGAGCAATTTGTTGATATTTTAAAAGGGTTAGGGCTCGGTGTATTTGCTGTATTACCTTTTGCTCCGCTTACAATTCCTTTAGTTGTTAAATTAGGGAGTTTGGTGGGAGTTGATGTACTGCCAAGTTCGTTTAATATGAACAAATCTATTAAAGAACTAGATGCTAAAATAGATCAAGAAAATCAAAAGCAAGAATCTAAAAATAGCTTAAAAAAGTAGCTAAAATCCCTTCAAATTAGCGATACCTTTTAGGTGCGCTTATTGATATGCTCTTAAGTACCATTTTTATATTATATGAGCTTTTTAATGAGTGCATTACTACGTCATACATCTTCTGGTATTCCTTTATCTTTTATTCTTAAAAACGAATTATCTGACTGGCAAGCACAGCAGCCTGCATTTATACAAAATTGGTTAACTAATACAGGTTTTGAAAAGCAAGGTGTTGCTTTAATTCCTGATGCTAAAACGGGCGAGTTAAGCCAGGTATTTTGTTTAATGCAAAGCAGCGATGATTTTTGGGCTGCGGGTAATTTAGCAAATACACTTCCTACAGGTACTTATCAAATTCAAGGCGACAGCGCTTTTGTAGAGCAGGTTGCTTTAGGGTTTGTACTTGGTGGTTACGAATTTAGTGAATATAAAGAAAAGCCAACGGCAAAGGCGCAATTAGCCATTAGCGATAAAGCGTTATATGAACGCATTAGCCAACAAGCTGATGCCATTACACTTGCACGTGATTTAGTTAATACTCCAGCGGTAGATATGATGCCGCAACATTTATCGCAAGTTATGGAAGATTTAGCTGCAACTTACAATGGCGAATTTTCACAGTGGGTTGGCGATGAGTTACTAGAGCAAAACTACCCGACTATTCATATGGTGGGTCGTGCAAGCGAAAATAAACCGCGTTTACTTGATTTAAAATGGGGCGCGACAGATGCTCCATTAATTACGCTAGTCGGTAAGGGCGTATGTTTTGACTCAGGCGGACTTGATTTAAAACCAAGCTCTGGCATGCGTAACATGAAAAAAGACATGGGCGGCGCGGCGCACGTAATTGCACTAGCGCAGCTTATTATGGCAGCTAACTTACCAATTAGATTACGTGTACTTGTACCAGCGGTTGAAAATGCAGTATCGCGCAATGCATTTCGCCCAGGTGATGTTATTAAAACGCGCAAAGGTATTATGGTCGAAATTGATAATACCGACGCTGAAGGTCGCTTAGTATTATGTGATGCATTAAGCGAAGCGCAAAACGATAATCCTGAGCTAATTATTGATTTTGCTACCCTCACGGGTGCATGTCGTGTTGCACTGGGCACGGAGCTTCCGGGCTTTTTCTCAACAGAGCGCGATGTAGCAAATGGCATTATTGACGCCGGTTTAAGTGTACATGACCCTGTTTGGCAACTTCCGTTGTTTGAGCAATATAAAAGCTTACTAAAAAGTGATGTAGCCGATATGGCAAACTGCGCAAGTACACCGTTTGGTGGTGCTATTACTGCAGCGCTTTACTTAAAAGAATTTGTTGAACCAACAACACCGTGGGTACACTTTGATGTAATGGCATGGAACTTACGTGCATTACCAGGTCGTCCAACGGGTGGTGAAGCGTTAGGTATTCGTGCGGTGTTTAATTACCTACAAAATCGTTTTAATAAGTAAGTTATTGATTTAATAGTAAGAAATAACTTGAGTTTTAAACCTCATAAAGCTCAAGTGGCAAGTTATCTGGATCGGCAAAAAAGGTAAACTTTTTGCCGGTTATTTCATCCACTCTAATATCCTCAACTTTTACGTCGCACGATTCTAAATACGTTTTTGCAATCTGTACATCCACTACCTTAAAAGCTAAATGTCTTAAGCCTTGTGCTTCGGGATAGCTGGGTCTTTCGGGCGAACCATCAAACGAAAATAGCTCTATTTGGCTACCATCGGGCATGGCTAAATCTAATTTATATGAATTACGATCAGCTCTAAAGTGCTCATTAATAACGTTAAGTTTAAGTACATTGCTATAAAAGTATTTAGAACGTGCATAGTCACTACAAATTATAGCAGCGTGATGAATACCTAAAAGTTTCAAATTTAATTCCTTAAAAAGCAAAAACGCACTTAAATAAGTGCATTTTAAATGTGGCTTATTACATGTTGTGTTAGCTAGGCTCGGCTTCTTTACATGCTTTAACGGCCGGTGCTACAAGCTCTAAACCAGTTTTATCACACGGTGGTAAAGCAGCATCGCTTACACTAATAGGCGTTACACGTTCGCCCCATTTTATGTAACTTGCAGCCCACGTAAGGCCTGCACCAAATGCTGCAGACATAATGTTTGAATGCGGTTTAATTAACCCTTGCTCAACCGCTTCACATAACGCAATAGCAATAGTCGCAGCAGAGGTATTACCATAGTCACCAATGTTAACCATTACTTTTTCGTCAGGTACTTTTAAGCGATGCTGAATAGCCTGAATAATACGTAAGTTAGCTTGGTGTGGAACGAGTACATTAATGTCGTCAAGGCTTAAGTTGGCCTGTTGCAGTACGTCGTCGCAGGCTTCACTCATACCTTTTACAGCACGTTTAAAAATTTCACGACCTTCAAATAATAAATCAGAAGGACCAATTGGCTCATACTTATTTAAATCGCTACCAAAGTTGGTGATGTGTAAAATATCGCGGTCTTCGCTGTCACAACCGGTTTTGGTACCAAGTAAACCCGCTGGCGTATCGGCAGCTTCAAGTATTACTGCACCTGCGCCATCGCCAAATAAAACAGCGCTGTCGCGACGTGCCCAGTTTACGTACCAGGTCATACGTTCAGAGGCAATAACGACTGCTTTTTTAATCATACCCGCTTGAATTTGTGCTGTAGCAGCTTGCAACGCATATAAAAAGCCCGAACATGCCGCGTTTGTATCCATTGCGGCAGCGCCTGTTGCACCAATATTTTTTTGCACTTGTGAGGCGGTATTTGCCACAACAGTAGAAGGTGTACAGGTTGCTAATATCACTAAATCAATATCTTTAGGATCAATGCCTGCGCACGCAATAGCATGCTTAGCTGCAACGGTTGCCAGCTCAGCGGTACTTACATGACTCACTCGGCGAGATTTAATGCCAGTACGCGTGGTTATCCACTCGTCGGTGGTATCAACTATTTCACTAATTTCATCGTTGCTAATGCTTGCTGGTGGAATGCATTTACCCCAACCAGTGATATGTGCGTAAGGCATAGTATGTTCTCTTAAGGTGGTCTGACATGTGTTACTAATGGGGGAGTTATACCAAAAAACGGCTTTCAAGACTAGTTTATAGCATGTTTTGTATCGTAAATATTCGCAATTACAGGTTATTTAAGGTAATGCTAGTATAAAAAAGGGGCAAGTATGAAAACAACACTAATAACAACATTCACTTCAATAACGCTGGCATTAATAACAAATGGGGCTTTTGCTCAGCAGCATATAATTATTTATGCGGGCAGTTTACTTGCATCCGAAGATCAAAAAGTAAAAACAGAGCAAACGTTAGTCATAACAGATAATACAATAACAGCCATTAAAAACGGCTACCTCACAAAAGCAGAACTTAACCTACCTGATGCCGATATTATCAATCTTAAAAATCAATTTGTAATGCCTGGTCTTATCGATATGCATGTTCACGTTACGTTTGAGCGAGATTCAAAAGCAAACCCTCACCGCTGGGCTACAGAATATGATGCCGATTATGCTTTGCGCTCAATTAAATATTTACAACGTACGCTCGATGCGGGTTTTACATCAGTGCGTGATTTAGGTAGCGATCACAAAGTAATATTTCCGCTAAAGCGCGCTATTGAGCGAAATGATATTAACGGCCCTCGCATTTTTGCAGCGGGTAATACAATATCGCCTACCGGCGGACACGCAGATATGCACGGATATCGAAAAGATATTACAGATGCGGTTACAGGCGGGATTGGTATATGTAATGGCGCGGATGATTGTAGCCGTGCGGTACGCGAGGTAATTAAAAGTGGCGCTGATGTAATTAAAGTTACTGCCACGGGTGGAGTACTAAGTAATACCGCTGCTGGTGTTAACCAACAACTTACAGATGCAGAGCTGATTGCAATTGTTGATACGGCCCACCACTTAGGGCGTAAAGTTGCAGCCCATGCACACGGTACACAAGGTATAAAAGCGGCCTTAAAAGCCGGTGTAGATTCTATTGAGCATGGCTCTTATTTAGATAAAGAGGCAATAAAGTTATTTAAAAAAACGGGGGCTTATTTAGTACCGACGCTTTTAGCGGGGGCAACGGTAAGTGAAGAGGTGCTTACAAACCCAAATATGCCACCGGCAATAGCCGACAAAGTGCGTGAAGTGACTCCAAAAATGCAGGCTTCGTTTAAACTTGCATTGAAAAACAAGGTTAATATAGCTTTTGGAACAGACTCTGGGGTGTCGCGTCATGGGCTTAATGCTAACGAATTTAGTTTAATGGTAAACAATGGTATGAGCGAAGCCCAAGCTATTAAATCAGCAACCATACATGCAGCTAAACTGCTGGGTCAAAGCGCACTCATTGGCGACTTGAGTGTTGGTAAACAAGCAGATATTATCAGTGTGAATGGCTCACCGCTTAAAAATATCGACGTACTTAAAAACGTACAATTTGTTATGAAAGCTGGGCAAGTTTATAAACAATAGGGAAGGTTATGAGCAGCAAAATAAAAGTGTCGTTGTTTAATCATTTGATTGACGCTGAGCGCCAGTTACTAGACCCAGAAGTTCGCCAATCTGAGCGCGCATTAGATGCTTTACTCGATGATGAATTTATCGAAATTGCTGCCAATGGCACTACATTTAATAAATACCAAGTACTAACTCGTTTACCTACCGAGGTTGTGCCACAGTTTTATAATCAGCATTTTAAGGGCCGAATGCTGAGCGATGATGTAGTGCAACTTAGTTACCAAGCTGCTTTTAGGCGCTCTGCTCGCGCTGAGTTTAATTATTCATTGCGTATGTCGCTTTGGCGTAAAAGTAATGAACAATGGAAAATGGTGTTTCACCAAGGAACGCCTTGTGCGCCGTTTTCAATTTCGATGGATGATGATTAAAAATCATATAACCGTTAAAATAACCTTATTAAACATTTGATTGGGCAATAACCTGTTGTTAATGCGTACCGACCCCACCATTAGTCGATTATTAATGCTGCGAAGCGGCGCTATTGCCGTGCAATTAATTGCGGTACTTAGCGTTTATTTTTTACTAGAACATCAAATTGCATTACTGCCTTTACTTATTGTTATTGCCGTTGAGGCTGTGTTTCAGCTTATTAGCCTATTTGCTTATCGTAATGTGAGTCGCGCTAAACCTTTGGGTATGTTGATGCAGTTAACTGCAGACGTATTATTTTTAACGGTTTTACTATCGCTAAGCGGCGGTGCAACTAATGCATTTGTTTCGCTGTTATTGCTCCCGATAATGATAGCTGCTGTTACGCTGCGAGAAAAAGGATTAGCTTATATTGCGGTATTAGCCATTGCCGCATACAGTTTGCTACTTATAAAGATGCCCGATCACAGTATGCATCAAATGAATATGAGTGGTCATTTTATTGGCATGTGGGTTAATTTTGTTTTAAGTGCCAGCGTAATTGCACTTGTTATTGGCGCAATGAGCAGGGCACTTAAAGAGCGAGAGCGAATTATTGCAAACGTGCGTGAAAAACAATTGCGTAATGAACAGCTTGTTACCCTTGATGGGGCTGCTGCACAAATCACCCATCAACTAGCGACCCCAATTGCAAATTTACAGCTATTGTTTGAAGAGTTATTAGAAGAGCAACCAAACAACCCAATTGTTAAGCACATGCAAGCGCCGCTTACTCAGTGTAGTACGCAACTTAACGACTTTAGAAAACTCTCAGAGCAATTACGCCTTAAAAATTCACAAGAGCATACCACCGTAAAGCAACTGCAAACGCAAATTACAGATACGCTTTTACTGCAATACCCTGATCAGCACATTAAATGGATTACGCCACCTATTGCGGCAACGCTATTGAGTGATGCGATGTTATTGCCTGCTATTTTAAATTTATTGCAAAACGCCGCACTCGCTAATCAAAAACAAGGCCAAACTCAATTAGAGCTGAGTTGGCAGCAAGATAACTTACATAGTGAGTGCGTTTACTTGTTAATTCGCGATTTTGGCCCTGGCTTTTCATCATCGCAATTAGCAGAGCTTGGCGGGCAACTTATGCCAAGCGATCAAGGAATGGGGCTTGCTGTGCTTTTATCAAATGTTACTTTTGAGCGTTTAAATGGCTCACTTACCTTGTTTAACCATGCAGATGGCGGCGCTGTTGCCAAAGTTAAACTCGCTATTGTAAACATTGAGAATAACGCCTCATGAAGTTACTTATAATTGAAGACGACATTAATTTAGCCAGCACACTGGCAAGGCGCTTAACTAAACAAAGCTCTGCCTGCGAGGTGGCGCATAACCAAAGTGATGCGTTACTTGCTGCGCGTAAATTATTGCCCGACTTTGTTTTATTAGACATGAAACTAGGCGACGATAACGGACTTACACTCATAAAGCCGCTGCGTAGTTTGCTCCCCCAAGCTCATATTGTTTTACTAACCGGGTTTGCCAGTATAGCAACCGCAGTAGAGGCAATGCGTTTAGGCGCAAACGATTACCTTACTAAGCCGGTTGATATGGCAACGTTATTAAAAGCGCTTAACACCGATCCTGTGTCATCGACATCGAATGTTATTGATGATGCGGTTATGTCGCCGGAGCGCTTAGAGTGGGAGCATATTCAACAAGTATTACACAGTAATAATGGCAATGTGTCGGTTACCGCGCGGCAACTTAATATGCATAGACGTACTTTGCAGCGCAAGTTACAAAAAAAGCCGGTGCAGCAGTAATTTATTACTTAATTTAAGGAAAGTGTTATGAGCGATGATGCAGCTATATTAATGCAAAACCAAAAAATTATTTTATTTGATGCGCAATGTAAGCTTTGCAGCGCGTGGTGTAACTTTATTATTGCTCACGATAAAACTACTATTTTTAAATTATGCAGCGTGCAATCTCCAAAAGGAGAACTGTTGTTAACACACTTTGGTTTTTCAACCAGTGAATACGCTTCAATGGTGCTTGTTGAAAATGGTAAAGCATTTACACAAAGCCATGCTTTTTTTAATGTTGTTAAGCAGCTAGGTTACCCATACAAACTAGCAAACGTATTTAGTATTTTGCCAAATAGGTTTAATAATCGGTTATACGATAGGGTTGCTTTAAATAGGTATTCGTTATTTGGAAAATATCAGTATTGCAGAGTACCCAACCCAGAGGATGCTAAACATTATTTATAAATTAGGCGTTAATACACTGCAGTATAAGTAGATGATAGGTTTATGAGGTTGTGCTAAAATCGCCGCGTTTAATTTTAGCTAACGGTATAAAAGGCTTTTTTCATGGCAAACACAGCACATGCACTTCACATTTTGGTTAAGCACAAAGAAATTGCAGAAGATATTATTAAGCAATTAGGTAAAGGTGCAAAGTTTCAGACCTTAGCTAAAAAGTATTCGTCATGCCCATCGGGTAAAAAAGGCGGTGACTTAGGTGAATTTAGACGCGGACAAATGGTTCCACAGTTTGACAAAATTGCATTTAAAGGCGCAATTTTAGAGCCTCATCTAGTTAAAACTAAATTTGGCTGGCATGTAATTAAAGTACTTTATCGTACTTAGTTTATTTAAACTGTTTAATAATTGACGCGTCTTAGCAAGCGTCTATTTCATCACCTATCCTAAATTTACACTTTGACGAACTAAGAATTAGGATGGGTGTCATCTTAGTTTATTGCCTTAGGAACTTCAGCCACAGTTGTTACAAATCCTTCTGGATGGATAGGACACTTGGCCGGTGATTTATTAGGCTTGTCTGCGCCCACCTGTATACCAGTAAAGCATCAGTTCAAATACCACAGAATTACAGGAGTAAAGGTTGATTATATCCCTCGGTAACATACGATTAGTAAAATATATTGTCCCAATACTTTTACTGTGTGCAAATAATGTCTGGTCTTGCTCAAAGTATGCAGAGATGGTTCAAACGGCTGACTTGAGTGAGGTCGGTGAACTTGCCCGACGAGAATTGGGGCATGAACTTATGAGAGAGTATGATTTCCCGAGTAAGGTATTGAAGAGACTGATGAATAATGAAATGGAATTTGAAAAAAGTAATATCCTTCATAAATATGGGGATGTTTTGCTTGATATGGCTGTTTATCGTTCAAACTATGAAGGTGTCAGGTATTTGCTAAGTAACGACATATCCTTATTTTCAAAACGGAGATTTATAGAAAGCCCAATATTTGTTGCTACAAGTGCTAAGGACAAAAAAATGTTAAAGTTACTCTTAGAGATGACAAGCTCTGAACATACTCAATTGTTTAAAGTGGCAAATAAATATATTGATTGTGCTAACTCTTTGTAAGGTTAAGTAGGTTCATGAAAAATTAACGTGGCACCCACTTTAATTAGGATAGTTTTGCTTGTTAAAAATAGGTGCCTGTCTTGCTTAATATCTACCACAGTTCGATAAGGTTGCATTTAAAGGCGAAATTTTAGAGCCACACCTAGTTAAAACAAAATTTGGCTGGCATGTAATTAAAGTGCTTTATCGTACTTAGTTTATTTTTAAGTAAAGAAGTAACCTTCGCTGTATAGAAAAAGGCTGCAATGTGCAGCTTTTTTTAGTTTTAGTTAGTTATTATTTTGCCAAATTAAAATCTATAGTCATTTCTAAGTCTTCATCAACTACCGCAATACCATTAACTACTTTAGGTGCGTAACGCCATTTAGAAAGAGAGCGAATCGCTGCTTTATCAAAAATTTTCACAGGCTCAGCTTTAATCACTTTAATATTAACTGGCTTACCAGATGTATCTACATCAAAAGACATTGTCACACTACCTTCAATTTTTTCACGGACACTTTTAATTGGATACTCCGCAGGACTGGGCATTATCAGTGTAGCGTTAGGGCTATCAGGTAGATGTGTTGTCGAACAAGCGGTTAAAAGAAACAGTGACGTCAATGTTGTAATTATATATTTCATTATAAATCCCTTTGTAGGTATTATTATCGATTTGTTAGAGGTCGTTTCTATAATGACACCAAAAGAGATTCAAGGTAAATAATAAATTTGTATTGTTTTTGAACTGATGAATAAACAAGAAAGGCTGCAGTGTGCAGCCTTTCTTAATTTTAAACTTTATTTGTGTATTAAGCGTCTTGCTTAGCTTCTTCTTCACTAATTTGTTTTAGTGCTTGAATGAATGAGTCGCTTGGTTGTCCGCCAGTAAGTGCATACTTATCGTTTATGATAAACGTAGGTACTGACGTAATGCCCATTTGTTTAAAGTTGTCTTGCTCTTGGCGTACGTCTTGTACGTATTTATCTGAGTGTAAAATACTACGTGCCTCTTCTTTATCAAGGCCAACACTTGCTACTACATCAAGCAGAGCATCTTCTTGGTTTAAGTATTTTAAATCGGTGAAGTGCGCTTCAAAAAAGGCGAGTTTTAGCTTCGTTTGCTTACCTTCTTCACGTGCCCACATTAGTAAACGATGCAAATCAAAGCTGTTGATCATGATGCGTTTGCCATCAAAATTAAAGGTAAACCCAGCACGCTGACCGGCTTCGAACATGTTTTTACGATTTTCGTCGCCTTGCTCTTCAGTTAGGTTGTACTTTTGCATTAAGTGTTCGTTTAAGTCTTGACCTTCAATTGGCATATCTGGGTTTAGTTCAAAAGGATGCCACGTAATATCTGCGCTCATTTCGTCTTTGAGTTGCTCTAGTGCAGTTTCTAGATTTTTATAACCCACTACACACCAAGGGCACATTACGTCTGAAACGATATCAATTTTAAAGTTTTTCATATTTATCCTTTTGAGGATTGCTTTGGTATAACAGGGGATATTGGGATGAACTGCACTTTATCAATACCAAACTAAAAAGAGCAGCTAAGCAGCTGCTCTTGAAGGTATTCAGTTTTAAGCGTTAAGGCCAAATGGGTCGTCAATACTATAACTTGGTTGTGTAAACCAATGTGGGCCGTTGTCGGTCATGTAAAAATGATCTTCTAAACGCACGCCAAATTCATCGGGTATAACTAACATTGGCTCGTTACTAAAGCACATGCCTGGGGCAAGTGGGGTTTTATCACCGCCAACTAAATATGGCGATTCGTGAATATCTAGCCCAATGCCGTGACCAGTTCGATGCGGGCAACCCGGTGTTTGGTACTGCGGGCCTAACCCTTGCGCTGCTAAATAGTTACGTGCGCCCGCGTCAACGTCTTCGCACGTAGCACCAATTTTAGCTGCATTAAACGCGGCCATTTGCGCTGCTTTTTCATGATCCCAAAACATACGTTGGCGCATTGTTGGTTCGCCAAATACATAGGTACGGGTTATATCTGATAGGTAATCGTGTACTTTACAGCCAGTATCAATTAGTACCATATCGCCTTTTTTAAGTATTTGGGCATCTTTAACACCGTGCGGGAAAGACGTTGCAACACCAAATAAAACAATACAAAAATAGTTACCTGGCGCACCTACTTTTTGGTGTGCTTGCTTAATAAAAGCTTCTACTTCGGTGGTGGTTATTCCCTCATAAAGCATGCTTGCTGTGGCTTGATGCACGGCTAAGGTCATATCCATCGCGCGCTGCATTAAGCTAAGCTCATGAACTGACTTATGCATACGGCAATGCGCCGTTACAGGTTGTGCATTTATGAGGGTTAAACCCGTTTGTGCTTTATTAATGCCGTCGAATATAAAAAATTGTGCGCTTTCATCAATGCCAATGGTTGCGTTTTCATTAATGTTTAACTTTTTTAATACTTCGACAAAAAGTGCATAAGGATTTTCGTGCTCTTGCCACCCATGAATAGGCCCATCTATTACTTTAAACCCGTTTAGTGAACCAATTTCGAAATAAGGCGCAATGTATTGTACTTCACCAAGGGCGGGTAATATCGCGCCAACCATACGTTCGCTCGCGTACCATTTCATGCCTGTAAAGTAGGTAAGGTTGGTGCCAGCGTTTAAATAAATTGCATCTATGTTGTTTGCTAGCATATACGCTTGAGCCTTGGCTATGCGCTCTAAATGTTCGTCAGCTGCGATAGGGGTCAGCGTTTGCGTCATGTTACTTAGGCTTGCCAGCGCTTGCTCGCTTGATTGTGTACCAATACCGATGGTGGTCATATTTTTCTCCTTGGATTTTTAGCTAGTGTGATTAATACCAAGGTAAAATTCAATGTTATGCGATAAGAGGCTATTAGTTTATAGCCTCTTAAAATGGCATATTATTTTTTAGCGTAAGGTAAACGCGTGAGTTTATTACTTGTGTGGTAGCTATCAAGCCCGGTTACTGCCACCGTTTCAATAGCCTGTAAATCTAAAAAGCCATCACTTTGAAGTGCTACTTCATCTAAATACACATCAGTGATTTCACCTATTACAAGCTCTGTGCCATTGATGGCTAAATGTTGGTTTTCTACAAATTTAACCGAGTACTTTAAGCGGCTTTCTTTAACAAAAGGCGCTGCAAAGTCATTTAAATATTCGGGCGTTAAACCTGTCGCCGCAAATTCCGACTCGCCTTTGTCGTAGCGGGCTGATGTTTGATGAGCTTGCTTATAAATAGCTTTATTAACCTGGTTAATGGTGTAACTACCGGTTTCGATTATGTTTTCGAACGTATGTCGAGGCACGCTATTTGGGCGCATTATCATGCCAACTAGCGGCGGGTGAGCCCCTAAATGAATAACAGAGCTAACAATGGCGAGATTAGTATTGCCTTGTGGGTCTTGCGTGCCAATTAAGTTGGCGCTTTTAAAACCCGAAAGCGAATTAATTAAATGAGTACGAGTGTGTTTTTCAAGTGCGTTTATGCGCTCTTTAGTAAAATGCATTAAAGGTCCTTACCACGGTATGGTTTCGCCTTGCCAATCTAAGTAGGCAGGCTCACCATTGAGTTCTAAATGAGGGTTATTAAAAGTAAGTGTAAAAAGCTGCTTAGCTACAAATTCAGCTGTAAAGAGTTTTCCAGCGGGTACGTTTTTTTGAAATGGCTTTGAAAGCGCAGTATCAGTAGTCCCTGGGTGAAATAAAACGAGCTTGGTATTTTTAGCTCGGCGTGAAAGCTCAATCGCTGCGGTTTTAAATAGCATGTTAAGAGCTGCCTTAGAGGCGCGATACGTATACCAACCGCCTAATTTATTGTCGTTAATGCTGCCCACACGCGCACTGAGTGCTGTAATAGTACACTGCGTTTTATGTGTTAAGAGCGGCAAAATACTCTGCAAGCAAAGTAGGGGAGTTAGGGTGTTTGAATTGAGAAGTTGGCTAAAATATTCAGCGTCTAAATCCTCCAGCTTTTTTTCGGGCATATGGGTTTCGTTGTGCAGTGTACCATTGAATATAATAACTTGTTGTATATCGACACTTTGCTCTTTTAGGTAATTAGTAACGCGCGCTAAACTTTGTTTTGTGTAGTCAGTATGCAGGTGGACAACACTTGAGTCAGATTCAATACTTTTTGAACTAATACAAACTATCTGATGAGTAGGCGTGTTTATTTGTAGATGTTCTATATATGCATTTGCTATGGCACTGCTTGCGCCGAATAAAACAATGGTTTTCATTTATCACCTTTTGCTTTTAGTCCACATTCGCCGTTACTGCACTGAGTATTTGGCATTAAAAAGCGACTGATGGGGTGCCTATACTTAGCAAATAACAGGTATCCGCAGTCAGCGAAAAAGCGGATTATTGGCAAGCGAAAAATTTTCAACCAGCTATGTTTACCCACTATTTTCCATGCTTCGTACGTTACATCAAGCCCGTAAATCATTTCACCTGATTGCTTTTGGGCTTGCAGGTAGTTCATTGCTTTGTTTTTATCAATATACGAGTAGCGTTCACTAAAGTCGCTCGCGTTAAGATCTTCAAGCGTAATTAGATTTTTAGAGTCTGCGTGTTTTAGTTGCTGCATTTCGGTGCTGCAAAGAGGGCAGTTTCCATCGTAAAAAATGATCATGTAATTGCTTTGTGATTATTTTATATATACTTTTTTACGACAAGACATTGCAAATGGATCTATTAAATTTCTCTTCATGATGATATTAATAGTGTCCTACGAAACAAAGGAGAATGAGAAATGAGTGAACAATATGCCGCCTTGCGAGGTAATGTAAATTTACTTGGGCAATTACTAGGACAAACTATTAAGGATGCTCAAGGCCAAGCTATTTTAGATAAAGTAGAAGAAATTCGGGCTTTATCTAAATCATCTCGCAGTGGTAATGAAGACGACAGACAAGCGCTAATAGACGTTTTACATGCGCTTAGTGATGAAGAGCTTTTGCCGGTTGCCCGTTCATTTAATCATTTTTTAAACCTTGCTAATGTAGCAGAACAATTTCATACCGTTTCGCGTTTTAATGACGTTGGCCTTGGTCAACAAAACCCTCTCACTCAAACATTAAAAACGTTAGTTACAAAAGCAGAACAAGGCCAGCTAGATAGTAATCATTTGGCCGAAACACTCTCAAAACTCCACATAAACTTAGTATTAACCGCCCACCCAACCGAGGTGACGCGCCGTACTATTATTAACAAACATGTTGAACTAAGTGATTGCTTAGCGTCATTAGAGCGAAAAGATAACTTACCGCTAGAGCGAGATGCTATTTTAAATCGTATTGAACAGCTTATTAGCCAGGCTTGGCATACTGACGACATTCGTCGCTCTCGCCCAACGCCAGTTGATGAAGCTAAATGGGGTTATGCGGTAATCGAAAACAGTCTTTGGCACGCTGTTCCGCGTTTTTTACGTGAATTTTCAGCCAATGTTAAAGAGCAATTAAGTTTAGAGCTACCAAAAGATTACAGCCCGATTGAGTTCACATCTTGGATGGGTGGAGACCGTGATGGAAATCCATTTGTAACATCGCAGGTTACAGCAGAAGTGCTTGACCACGGTCGTTGGATGGCGCTTAACTTATATATTCAAGATTTAAAAACGTTATGCGCTGAACTCTCTATGTCAGATGCCAGTGATGAGCTTATTGAGTTGGCAGGTCAAGACTTTGAACCATACAGAGCGGTGATCAAAAAGCTTAAAAACCAAGTTGCAGAGACCGTGGCTCACTTGGGCGCTAAAATTAAAAATAAGCGTAGCGATTCACAAGATTTAATTACCGATATTAATCAGCTTAAGCACCCTATAGAGGTTTGCTACCGCTCGTTATTAAAGTGTAATATGAAAGTAGTTGCTGATGGCTTATTGCTTGATTTACTGTACCGTATTAATAGCTTTGGCTTGCGTTTAGCTAAACTCGATGTGCGCCAAGACTCGTCTCGTCACAGCGATGTTTTTTCTGAGCTGACTCGTTATTTAGGTTTAGGCGACTACAACCAATGGCAAGAGCAAGATAAACAAGCTTTTTTACTTACTGAACTTAACTCTCGCAGACCGCTTATTCCAAAACATTGGCAACCAAGCCCTGATGTTCAAGAAGTGCTAGACACCTTTGACGTTATTGCTAAGCAAGACGAACAAACATTTGGCTTGTATATTATTTCGATGGCGCGAACAGCATCAGACATTTTAGCAGTACAATTATTGCTAAAAGAAAGCGGCTGTAGCTTTGATTTACCAGTAGCACCGTTATTTGAAACACTCGACGATTTAAACGCAGGCAGTGATGTAATTACTACATTACTTGATAATGTTTGGTATCGCGGGCACATTAAAAACACCCAAAATGTAATGATTGGTTACTCTGATTCTGCTAAAGATGCCGGCATGATGGCAGCAGGTTGGGCGCAGTACGAAGCTATGGATAAACTAGTGCAGCTTGCTGATGAGCGTGGTATTGAACTTATTTTATTCCACGGACGTGGTGGCACAGTAGGGCGTGGTGGCGCACCTGCTGCACAAGCGCTGCATTCACAACCGCCAGGTTCGTTAAAAGGTGGTTTACGTGTAACCGAGCAAGGCGAGATGATCCGCTTTAAATTTGGTTTACCTGATGTAGCACTGCAAAGCTTAAATATTTACGCAGGCGCAGTACTACAAAGTAACTTATTACCGCCGCCGGAACCAAAACCGCAGTGGCGCGAAGTAATGAAGCTAATAAGTGAGGAGTCATGTGAACATTACCGTAATGTAGTTCGCCACGATGAAAACTTTGTACCTTACTTTAGAATGGCAACGCCTGAGCTTGAGCTGTCTAAGTTGCCGCTTGGATCGCGTCCTGCAAAACGTAATCCTAATGGTGGTGTTGAAAGCCTGCGTGCTATTCCATGGATTTTTGCGTGGAGCCAAAACCGTTTAATGCTTCCTGCATGGTTAGGTGCGTTAACTGGCTTAAAAGCTGCGCTTAATAAGTACGGCGCAGAAACCCTAAACGAAATGAGCCTACAGTGGCCATTCTTTAGATCGCGCCTAGAAATGCTAGAAATGGTATTTAGTAAAGCCGATTGCTGGTTGAGTGAGCATTACGATAATGCGCTGGTGGAAGATATGTACAAACCATTGGGTGTAACACTTCGTAAAGAGCTTCAAGAAGCGATTAGCTTGGTGCAATCACTTAGCCCACAAAAAAGCCTACTCGCCGAACAACCTTGGATTAAGGAGTCGATTAGTTTACGTAATCCGTACACCGATCCACTTAACCTATTACAGGTTGAGCTTTTACGCCGTGCTCGCTCAGAGGAAAAACGAAACGAAGGTGACATTGATAATGCGTTAATGATCACGATGACAGGTATAGCTGCAGGTATGCGTAATACCGGCTAACACTTTATTTTGTTAGGTATACCTATTGGTATTAAAAGGGAGCACGCGATGTGCTCCCTTTTTTTGCGTTAAATAGGCTGGTATTTAACATCCTAACCTTTTAAACTACTTAGCCATTGAATAATTAAAAAATATTATGGCTTCAGCAACTTTTACTGTACAGCAAGATACAGCACTTACAAATTCGCACTTCACATTAAGCGTAGCGCAAACAGCGTCATTACGTAGTCAATTAAAATCACAACGTGGCATATTAAATTCTAATAATATTAAAGCGTTATGCGCGCAACTCAATGTGTCTGATGATGTATTACTACAAGGTTTAGTACCTTTAGCTTCTGAGTATGCTGTTGCGCCAGTGTCAGATTTTCATGTAGGCGCAATTGTTAAAGCACTTGATGAAAAGCGTGAGGTAAACTTTTACTTTGGTGCAAATGTAGAGTTTGATCATCAAGCATTGAGTTTAGTGGTTCATGCAGAGCAATCGGCTATAAATAACGCATGGTTAAACGGCGCTAAAAAAATAGTTAAAATTGCTATTAGCGATGCGCCTTGTGGGTATTGTCGCCAGTTTATGAACGAACTCGCTGATGCGAAAGAGTTTGATATTTTACTTCCTGATCAGCAATTTAAACTTGCTGAATTACTGCCGCATTCATTTGGACCTACCGATTTAGGTAACGAATTTAGCTTGTTTAACCCAAAACCACAGCAAGGTAATTTTAGCGCTGAAGACCTTGATGAAACCCTTGCGCGTTTTGCACTTAATGCGTATGTGCCTTACAGCCACAACTTTAGCGCCGTAAAAATAAGTACATTTAGTGATGGTGACTTTTACGGAAGTTACGCCGAAAATGCAGCTTACAGTCCAAGTTTATCGCCACTACAAAGTGCACTAAGCCAGTTCTTTTTAGCTGGGCTTAGCTTTAACGAAAGTACGGTGAAGGGAATTACATTGCTCGAAACAGCGGGTCGTGAAAACCAGTCGCAAGTGGCAAAAGCTGTACTTGCCAGTTTTACGCATTTACCAGCACTTAAAGTAATTAGCGCACCACTTAAATAGTGGCTTGCATACAATAAAGCACAGCCGGAGCTGTGCTTTATTAAAGCGAGCCATTCTATCGAATTAACTCACTCACTGACTGCTATAACCTGTATTAATCAAGTAATACTTTAGCTGCTTCTAATACTACTGCTACAGATTTACGCTCAATTTCACCGTGGTCTACATTTGGTATTTCTTGGCGAGTACGGTTAACAAGTACGCCAGCTACACATGCTGCTTGTAATCCAAGGGCTGCACACATAGTAAATAATGTTGCCGATTCCATTTCGTAGTTCATCACGCCCAATTTTTGCCACTCTTCGCAGCTACCTTGTAGTGATTTAGGAACGTAACCAGAGTGCGTATCGTAACGCTCTTGCCCTGGGTAGAATGTATCGCTTGATGCAGTAATACCAATATGAAAATCGATATTTAGGTTTTTACATGCTTGTACCATAGCTTGTGTTGCATAAAAGTCAGATACAGCAGGGTAGCTAAGTGGTGCAAAATGTTGGCTAGCTCCATCTAAACGTACAGACGCTTGGCTAATTAAAATTTCGCCTTCGTTAATGTGTGGCTGAATTGCACCGGTTGTACCAATACGTAAAAATTTACGCACGCCAAGTTGTGCTAATTCTTCTACTGCAATCGACGTAGATGGACCACCAATACCTGTAGAACATATAACCACAGAGTGGCCGTTTAATTGACCTAAATAAACATGAAACTCGCGAGTTTGAGCAAGGCAGGTTGGGTTGTCTAGGAATTGTGAAATACGTGCTGCACGATCTGGATCGCCCGGTACAATCGCAAGTTTTGCACCTTTAAGATCGTCAATACATAGTCCTAAGTGAAATACCTTTTCCATAGCTAAGCCTTTTATAATAATTTGTTGTCAATCTAGCATGATTGCTAGAAACGTTTATCAAGTACAGGACGATTGTCCGTTTTATCTTAACTCTTCCAATAAAGCCTTAATAATTTTAAGGGCTAATTTGATTTATTCACCAACTATGAATATTCACTCAAGTACTTATATACGTAGCCTTGTTGCGCTGTTGACATGTTCAAGCAGACATAATAAGTATCACTCAAGCGCGTAACTACGATTAAATGAATGATTACAAATTTTCATTAATATCAAATAAATTCAATGACTTAAATTTGTAGTGAACACGTAAAAACTAACGTGTTTACTTATATTAAGCACTGACTTATTTAGCAAAGTGGCATTTATTTGAAGTTTAGGCATTTTTAGTGATTTTGCATAACTACTCAAAAGTAATTAGCTACGTACAGAATAAAAACCGAAGGAGTTTATTATGAGCACACAATTTGAAGCATTTAAAAACAAAGTTGAGCACTGTTTGTGCGCACCGGGCGATGGCGTATACACAGTAAATACTGCAAAAGAGCGCAAAGCCGCACTGCGTAATAAACTTTACGGACAAACTGAAAACGTTGATAACTTGTGGCGCGAGTCTTTAAACGAATTACCAAACTCACCACATAAAGCCGTTATGTTAGGTATTAGTTCAGACTGTGGCGGTGGGATATTACGCGGAGCAAACTGGGGGCCACTGTTTGTGCGCTCAGCTTTAATTGATCAGCAACCTCAGTGTCATTCGTTTGATTTAGGTGATGTACGTGTAATCCCACATTTACTTCATGACAAATACCTAAATGACGCAACCATTTCTAATTGCCAAAAAGCCTTATATGGTGATGAAGATAACGATTATTACGTAAGCCCGTTATCAATCACTGAAGATGTGTGCGACAGTTTTTACGCAACGTTTAAAGATAAAGGATTATTTGGTATTGGTGGCGATCACTCAATTAGTTACCCACTTACTAAAGCGTACTTAAAAGCAAAACGTGAGCAAGGTAAGCGCACGGCTATTATTCACTTTGACGCGCATACCGATTTACTTGTGGAGCGCTTAGGTATTGATTTATGTTTTGGCTCGTGGTGTACACATATATTAGAGTTTTTACCGGCGCCGCATCATTTAATACAATTTGGTATACGCTCAAGTGGCAAGCCTAAAGCGCATTGGGAAAATACTTTTGGTGTTAAACAGCACTGGGCACATGAAATCATTGAACGCGGCGCAGCAGCGGTTGCTGCCGACGCTATTGCACAGTTAAAAGCCGATAACGTTGATGAAATATACGTAAGCTTTGATATTGATGCACTTGATGCAGAGTTTGCATCTGCCACAGGTACGCCAGAGCATCACGGTTTAACGCCTCAGCATGCGCTTGATATTTTATCAGCCATTGCGGATGAGTTTCCTATTACGGGTGCAGATATGATGGAGATAGCGCCATTTACCGACAGCTCTTTAGTTGGCCAATCAAGCTCAGAAACTACACTTAGAGAAGGCGCTAAAATTTCAGCCTTTTTAATTAGTGCAATGAACAAGTAAGCTGTAGAAGCTATAAATACTAGCACTATCAGCGTATAAGTGTGCATCACATGACTAAAAACTAGCAGTTCATAAAGCCTCAGCTATATTTATTAAATACATATAATGAGTTAGTTGAGGCCTCGCTAGATGAAATTGTTGATCTTTTTATTGTTCATTAGCTGTATTAAAGTTGATGCAGCTGAAATTACAATAGTAACGGAAGTATTTCCGGACTTTCAGTATATTAATGAAGATAACAAACTCGTTGGCCGCTCTGTCGATAAAGTTCATAAAGCGCTAGAAGGTACAGGTATAAACTACACTATGTTGGCGCATAGTTGGGCCATATCCTACAATGCAGCGCTACGCGATAAAAACACCTGTATATTTTCGATTGTTCGATTACCTAATAGAGAAAGTAAGTTTAACTGGGTAGGCGAACTGGAAAGCTTTGACTCTGCCATTTATGGTCTAAAATCCAGAGGTATAAAGTTAAACACCCTCAATGATGCTAAAAAATACAAAATAGCAGTACTGCGTGATAACTTTAGTCATCATTATTTGCTTGAAAGGGGCTTTAGTGAAAGTAAGCATTTATTACTCATCGATAGCCTAGATAAAATAGATAAACTCATAAGCACTCGTCACCATATACTTGATTTTGTTATCCTCAACAAGAAGCAATTTAACTATCGAGTTAAAACAGAGCCTAAGCTTGAGTTACTAGAACCATTACTTGATTTAAACACAACTCAGTCTCCGTTATTTTTTGCCTGTAATATAAATATGGATCCGGCTTTAGTTTCTCAATTAAAAGTTGCCTTTAATAAAATTTAAGCACTTTAAACTCACTGTTTTACCTCTTAAATAATTGAAAATTAATAGCTTAAATATATTTCGTAAATATAAATTGCTGCGTTTAAAAAACCGATTATAATCCAGCTGCTTTTTGTTTAAAAAAGCGCTAACTTATTGGAGCGTTAAATGGGTGATTTAATCGGGATTAGCTTATTGATCTTGATCAGTGCGTTGTTTGCTATGTCAGAAATAGCAATTGCAGCGTCGCGTAAAATAAAACTGCGGGTAATGGCAGATGAAGGAAATATAAAAGCAGCAGCGGTATTAAAGCTACAAGAAAATCCAGGGGCTTTTTTTGCCATGATCCAAATTGCACTCAACGCGATTGCGATTTTGGGTGGTATTGTGGGCGAGCAGGCTTTATCGCCTTATGTTGAAAGTGTTTTAGTGCTTTTTTATCAAGGTGCACACTTAGAAAAAATTAGCTTTTTATTCTCATTTTTTACTATTACATCTCTGTTTATCTTGTTCGCCGATTTAATGCCAAAACGTTTAGCGATGATCATGCCAGAAGCTGTCGCTGTTAGAGTCGTTACAATAATGCGCTGGGTAACCTTTGCCTTAACTCCGCTAGTGATGTTTTTTAATGGGGTAACGAACTTTGTGCTGCGCTTATTTAAAGTGCCTGCTGAGCGAGAAGACAACGTTACAACTGAGGACATTGTTGCCATGATGGAAGCGGGTGCTGCATATGGTAGTTTGCAAAAGCAAGAGTATGAACTCATTGGTAATGTGTTTGACCTAGAAGCGCGGTTTTTATCAAGCGTAATGACGCCACGCGACCAAATTGTCTATTTTGATTTAAACGAATCTAGCCATGATATTGCGACCAAAATTATTGACCACCCTCATAATCACTTTTTAGTAGTGTCAGGAAATTTAGATAAATTGCATGGCTCTGTTGAATCTAAAGATATTTTACGACAAGTACTAAAAGGCGAAGCCGCCAATATAAACGATGAGCTGATTGATAAAGATGTTTTTTACTTACCGGAAACATTAAGCCTATCAGAAGCCTTAAATGCGTTTAAAAGCGCAGCAAAGCCATTTGCTGTTGTCGTAAACGAATACGCGCTTTCGGTAGGTATTGTAACGGTTAAAGACTTAATGAAAGGGTTTATGGGGGATTTAATTACTCATCAAGGTGATGAATTAATTATAGAGCGCGATAAAAATTCATGGCTTGTAGATGGGTTAACTCCAATTACCGATTTAGCAAAGGTACTTGATATAGAAGAATTTCCTGATCAGATGCACTATGAAACTGTCGCTGGATTTTTAATTTACAGTATGAAGCGAATCCCTAAACGTGCAGAGCATTTAACTTTTTCAGGCTTTAAGTTTGAAGTTGTTGATGTAGAGGGCATTAGGGTAGAGCAGTTGTTAGTTTCAAGAGTTATTAATCCACAGAACGACAACCCCCTTTAAAAAAGTAAGATAGTCGTTTATATAAATAGCCAAGCTGTTTTTGCTTGGCTTTTTTGTGCCTATTTAAAAGTTCTGTGCTTAAAATGAGTGGTTATTTCAATCTGTTTAATTGCTTTATTTTCAAACAGCTTTGATTCTATTTTCAAACAGCTTTGATTCTATTTTCATCAAATTAACATTAAATGCTACCTAAGGCGTATATTGTATTCAATAGTGTAAGTTTGTGTAAATTTCTCCTTATTAAGATTCATTATCAGCGCATTTTAATTTAGAATGATCGTTCACTCTAAACTAAAAGGTATTTAACATGCAGCGTTCCCGCATCGCTTTATTTGTATTGTCAGCCCTCGTCGGTTCTGTTGCTTTAACTGGTTGTGATCAGGCTGCTGAGCAGTCACAAGCTTCAGCTCCTAAAGCTGTCCCAGTGGGTGTAATTACAGTAAAAAGCCAAGCGCTTACTCTCAAAAAAGAACTTCCTGGTCGCATTAGTGCATTTCAAATTGCTGAAATTCGTCCACAAGTAAGTGGTATTGTACAATCTCGTTTATTTGTTGAAGGTAATGAGGTTAAACAAGGCCAAGCACTGTATCAAATAGACCCTGCTACATTTGAAGCAGACTTAGCAGCAAGTGAAGCAAGCGTAGCGCGCGCAGAGGCAAGCATTGCCAGCTCTAAATCAAAAGCATCGCGTTATAAAGAACTTTTAAAAATTAAAGCCGTGAGCCAACAAGATTTTGATGAAGCAGATGCCGCATATAAGCAAGCTAATGCTGAATTATTAACAGCTAAAGCGCAGTTAAAATCAGCGCAAATTAATCTCGATTACAGCCACGTCTCTTCTCCTATTAGTGGTCAAATTAGTAAATCAAGCGTAACAGTGGGTGCACTTGTAAGTGCCAATCAAAGTACAGCACTTGCTACAGTAACTCAGTTAGATCCAATTTATATCGATTTAACACAATCAAGTAATGAGCTTACCCAGCTTAAAAAAGCATTATCATCAGGTGCTCTAACTGTCGATTCGGCTAGTCAAACTGACGTTGAACTTATTATGGAAGATGGCTCTATTTATCCTCATAAAGGCACATTACAGTTTTCTGAAGTGACCGTTGATCCAAGTACTGGCTCAGTAACACTGCGTGCTAAATTTTCAAACCCAGAAAAATTATTACTGCCTGGCATGTATGCCCGAGCTTCTATTGTGGAAGGTGTTAAGGCGGGTGCTATTTTAGCTCCGCAACGTGGCGTTAGCCGTAATTCAAAAGGCGAACCAACAGCAATGGTTGTCAGTAAAGACAACACAGTAGAAAACCGCGTATTAAAAGTAGATAGAACTATTGGTTCTGATTGGCTTGTTACTGATGGCCTAAGTGATGGCGATAAGTTAATAGTTGAAGGTTTACAAAAAATCCGCCCTGGTGCACCTGTGAACCCATCTGAAATTCAATCGTCTGCTAAAGCCGATCAAGCTCAATAACGGAGAGTTTTAATGTCACGATTTTTTATCGATAGACCGATATTTGCTTGGGTACTCGCTATTGTAGTGATGCTTGCAGGTATTTTGGCGATTAGGAGTTTACCTATTTCGCAGTATCCTTCAATTGCACCACCTGCAGTGAGTATTACTGCAACGTACCCTGGTGCATCTGCACGAACACTTGAAGATACGGTAACGCAAGTTATTGAGCAAAAAATGAAAGGGCTTGATGGCTTGCTTTATATGTCATCTACGTCTGAGTCGAGTGGTTCTGCTACGCTTACACTTTCGTTTAGCGCTGAAACTGACCCTGATATTGCACAAGTTCAAGTGCAAAATAAACTAGCTACAGCAACTCCACTATTACCAGAAGCCGTACAAAGGCAAGGTGTGGTAGTTGCAAAATCAGCGCGTAACTTTTTAATGGTTTATGCTTTTGTGTCTAAAGATGGCAGCATGACTAATATTGATATTGGCGATTATGTTTCATCAAACGTGCAAGACATTGTCTCGCGTGTTGAAGGCGTAGGTGAAGTACAGCTGTTTGGTTCTCAGTACGCGATGCGTATTTGGTTAGACCCTACAAAGTTACAAAATTATAAGCTTACACCTGCTGATATTAGTGCATCAATTAGTGCGCAAAATGCACAAGTATCTGCCGGTCAACTTGGCGGTATGCCTGCCGTTGATGGTCAACAACTTAATGCAACAGTAACCGCGCAAAGCCGATTACAAACGCCAGAGCAATTTAAACAAATATTAGTTAAAACCAATCCAGATGGCTCTTTTGTACGTCTAGAGGACGTAGCTAAAGTAGAGCTTGGCGGTGAAAGCTACCGCGTTGTTGCTCGTTACGATGGGCAACCTGCATCAGGTTTAGGTATTAAATTAGCCAGTGGCGCTAACGCACTTGATACCGCAGAGGGAGTTAAAAAAGCAATTGAAGAGCTAAAACCGTTTTTCCCTGAAGGGTTAGATGCGGTAATACCTTACGATACAACGCCGTTCGTATCGTTATCTATCGAAAAAGTTATTCATACATTAATTGAAGCTGTTGTACTTGTTTTTGTAGTGATGTATTTGTTCCTACAAAACTTTAGGGCAACGCTTATTCCAACTATTGCCGTACCTGTAGTTTTACTAGGTACATTTGGTATTTTATACACCTTTGGTTATTCAATAAATACGCTAACGATGTTTGCGATGGTACTTGCCATAGGCTTATTGGTAGATGATGCAATCGTTGTTGTAGAAAATGTTGAGCGTTTAATGACCGAGGAAAAACTCTCGGCACTTGAAGCTACACGTAAATCTATGGATGAAATTAAAGGCGCGCTGGTAGGTATTGCCATGGTGCTTTCTGCGGTATTTATTCCAATGGCATTCTTTAGTGGCTCTACCGGTATAATTTATCGTCAGTTTTCTATAACACTCGTATCGGCGATGGGGTTATCTGTTTTAGTGGCTCTTATTTTAACGCCAGCATTGTGTGCAACGCTTTTAAAACCAAGCCATGTACATAACAATGACACGTTATTTGGTCGATTTTTTACAGGCTTTAACCGTGGTTTTGATAAAACAAATTCAGGTGCACAAAGCTTTGTAGGGCGCATGCTTACTCACTCTAAACGCTACTTACTTATTTATGGCGTGATTGTGGGCGGTATGGTTTATGTATTCTCAAGCTTGCCAACAGCATTTTTGCCTGACGAAGACCAAGGTATTTTGTTTAACCAAGTGTCATTACCAGCGGGTTCTACAACACAACAAACGCTTGAGGTTGTTAAAAAGGTAGAAAACCACTTTTTAAACGATCAATCTGAAGCAGTAAACGGTATCTTTACCGTGACTGGTTTTAGTTTTGCAGGTTCTGGCCAAAACTCAGCAATTGCCTTTGTAAATCTTAAACATTGGGATGAGCGTCAGCGTGACGAGTTATCTGTTCAAGGTGTTGCAGGTAAAGCGATGGGCTACTTTTCAACGATAAAAGAAGCATTTGTTTTTGCCTTTCCGCCACCTGCAATTGTTGAGCTGGGAACTGCTAATGGCTTTAATATTTTCTTACAAGACCGTGTAGGCCTTGGCCATGAGGCACTTTTAGCTGCACGAAATCAGTTATTAGGTTTAGCAAGCCAAAGTCCAATTTTAGCGGGCGTGCGTCCAAATGGACAAGAAGATATGCCAGAGCTACAACTTGATACAGATTTGGCAAAAGCCGAAGCGCTTGGCGTGTCGCAAAATGATATTAACAGTACACTTTCGACAGCATGGGGTAGTAGTTATGTGAATGACTTTATTGACCGTGGTCGAGTGAAAAAAGTGTATATGCAAGGTGATGCACAATCTCGCATGGTGCCTGAGGATCTAAATAAGTGGTATGTGCGCAATGATAATGGCGATATGGTGCCGTTTTCAGCGTTTGCTAGTGCCTACTGGACGTATGGTTCGCCACGTTTAGAGCGTTACAATGGTTTTTCAGCAATGGAAATTCAAGGTAGTGCAGCGCCAGGTTACAGTACAGGCCAAGCAATGGATGAAATGGAGCGCTTAGTTAAACAATTACCAAATGGTATTTCGTCTGAGTGGACCGGTATTTCATTCCAAGAGCGCTCTAGTAGCGGTCAAGCACCTCTACTATATGGCTTATCGCTGTTGTTTGTATTTTTATGTTTAGCCGCGCTTTATGAAAGTTGGTCGGTACCGTTTGCGGTAATGATGATTGTGCCACTGGGTATATTTGGTGCGATTATGGCAGCGCTTGGCGGTGGCTTATCTAACGATATTTACTTGCAGGTAGGCTTGTTGACAACCATTGGTTTGGCATCTAAAAATGCGATACTGATTGTAGAGTTTGCGATTCATAAAATGGAAGAAGGGCTTGGCTTAGTTGATGCGGCTATTGCAGCTGTTCGCCTACGTTTGCGTCCAATACTTATGACTTCGATGGCCTTTATTTGTGGTGTTATACCGCTTGCTATTGCCTCAAGCGCGGGTTCTGGTGCGCAAAATGCGTTAGGTATTTCGATTATTGGCGGCACACTTGCATCATCAATATTAGTTGTTGTTTTTGTACCGTTATTCTTTGTGTTAGTGCGCCGTGTATTTCCTGGCAAAGCTAACGAGACAACGAAGGAGAGCGCAGAATGAGCATTAAAACATTCAGCCTAAGTGCAATTGCTTTATTGGTGCTAAGTGGTTGCCAATTAGCGCCTGAGCAAAAAGACCTTGCTCTACCAGTATCTGATGCTTATGCATCAGATACTGGGAAAACCGCTGCGCAGCAATTAAATTGGCAGCAGTTTTTTAATGACGAAAAACTACAAACGTTAATTAGTCAAAGCCTTGAGCATAACAAAGACATGCAAATTGCAGTGCTTAATGTGCAGCGTGTGCGTGGTTTATATCAAATTGAAGACTCTGCTTTGTATCCATCCCTTGATTTAAATGCATCTGGTACGCGCCAGCGTTTACCGGCTGACTTATCAGGTACTGGCGATGCAGCTATTAGCTCGCAATACAGTGCAACAGTGGGTATTACCTCTTACGAGTTAGATATTTGGGGCAAAGTACGCAATCAATCAGCGCAAGCACTGCAAAACTTATACTCTACAGAGCTTAGCCAATACAGCACGCAGGTGTCTTTAATTTCAGAGTTGGCAAATGCGTGGCTAAATTATGCAACTGATTTGCAACTGCTAGAGCTTGCAAAAGAAACGCTTACCTCTCAGCAAGAGTCATTATCGCTTACGCAAAAAAGCTTTGATTTAGGTGCGACGTCTTCAATTACCCTTGAGCAGCTTAAAAGCACAGTTGCTACGGCAAAAGTAGACATAGCAACGTACAAACGTTTGTTAAAGCGTGATAAAAGTGCCTTAGATTTATTAGTAGGTAAATCTGTTTCAGCTGATTTACTGCCTAATAAAGACCTGACTAACTTGATCAGTATGCCAGAAGTACCCGTTGGTTTACCGTCTGATCTGCTATCACAGCGCCCTGATATTAAAGCCGCTGAGCATTTAATGCTTGCTGCTAATGCCAATATTGGTATTGCTCGAGCGGCGTTTTATCCAAGCATAAGCTTAACAGCCAACGCGGGGTCTGCTTCAAGTGACTTAAGTGGCTTGTTTGATTCAGGCTCTGGGACATGGAGTTTTGTGCCGACAATTAGCTTACCTATTTTTAATATGGGACGTAACCAAGCAAATCTTGATGTAGCAAAAGCAGATCAAGAAATTGCAGTGGCAACGTATCAGCAAAAAATTCAAAATGCGTTTCGCGAAGTTGCCGATGCACTTGCTGATAGAGAAGGTTACCAAGAGCAATTAAGTGCCCTTGATATGCTTATAAGTAGTCGACAAATCACGTTTGATTTATCAAAAATGCGTTACGAAAAAGGCGCAGATAGCTACTTGCAAGTACTTGATGCTCAGCGTACGTGGTACGGCGCGCAGCAGCAGTTAATTGCGGGTCAGCAAGCGTATCTTGCGAGTCAAATTAACTTGTACAAAGCGCTTGGTGGCGGATGGAATGTAGCCAGTGAAACAACTCAGGAAGAGAAATAATATTTGCGGCTTTTAAAGCCGCATTACATATTTATATGGCGAGACTATTTATAGCTCTTGCTTTACTGAGTTTATGACTTGGTAGTGGAGTTGAACATGAAGCCTAAAGCAAAAAGGCAAACAGATCCCGCGATAGCACTTGCTAGGCGTGAGCAAATTTTAACAGCTGCTGCAGAGTGTTTTCGCCGTAAAGGTTACCACGGTGCAGGTATGGCAGAAATATCTAAAACGGCAGGGATGAGTGCAGGGCATATTTATAATTACTTTGAAAGCAAAGAAGCGATTATAGAAAGCATTATTGAAAAAGACATGGAAGAAATGTTCTCTATCTTTCAAAAGTTTGAAGATCACCCTGGTGATGTTTTGGCGGCTCTTTTAGATGGCTTAAATATTGGCGTGCAAAGACACATGGATACAGGCTCGTGTGTTATTGATTTAGATATGATGGCAGAAGCGGGTCGTAATATTAAAGTTGCTACTCTTTTGCGTGAAACCGATATTCAAGCAAGAGGGCGCATGAGGCAGCTTTTAACAAGCGAGCGAAGTGCGCTCAAGGACATTGATGAGCGTGAACTTGAAAGCCGAATTAATGTTATTTTTTCGATGATGGCAGGGTTATTACTTAGAAAGTTACTTTACCCTGAGCTAACCGAAGAAACGGTACTCATAGCGCTTCGCCCTGCGATGAAAACATTACTGATGCCATTTGATAAAGCGCAGTAACGCTCAAAGTAAATAACTAAAAAGTAAGCTAGCCAATATTTTGGCTAGCTTTTTTATTTATACTATTTAAAAACGCTCGATTGACCACTGAAGTGCAACAATTGCGATAGCAACGGAGCCCATTGGCATTAACCATTTTTTATACCAAGTGTAGTGTCGTACATAAATGAGTATTGGTAAGGCTATCAGTAGTATACTAAGTTGACCGATTTCGACGCCTAAATTAAACGCCAAAATACTGAGCAGTTGATAGTCGCTCGACAGGCCAAGCTCGCCAAGTACGCTCGCAAATCCCATCCCATGTAGTAAACCAAAAGCAAAAGTAAGCCAACCTAAACGAAGTACCAACGGCCACACATTATTTAATGCTGCAAATAAAACCGATATAGCAATTCCAAGCTCTACCCAGCGACTATTTGGTGATACAAGGTTCATAGCGGTGGCGGTAAGCGTAATAGAATGCGCAAGCGTAAACGCGGTTACTATCCATGCTGTGTGTTTAATAATGTGTTTTTTAGAGCTAATACCTTGCCATGTTTTGTTACTACGTTTTAAAACACAGGTAAGTAATAGGGCGATTAAAAATAAAATATGATCAATACCTATCCAAATATGTAAAACACCTTGATAAACGTATTGATTGAACGTGCTTAAATAACTGGATTTTTCAAAGCTAAATGTTTGCTGAGCCTCGTTGATATTAAATACACGAGATACACCGTTTATATTTACGATAGATTTATGATTAGCATCGGTTTTAAAAAAAGCAGAATACGAAAGAGAGATTGTTTCACTATCATTGCAGCTAAACAGCAGCGGAATAACCAAATAAGGCTGGTTAAAATGGTTATCTAGCTGATAGATACCTTCACTTTTTAAAGGGCATGCTTGCGCGTTTTGCGTGATATTTAAACTTTCTGTAATGAAGTTATTAATTGAGCTGCGTTTTGCTTTTATTTCAGCCCACGAAATTTGCCCGTTTTTATCTAAATCTAGAGGCACTGCGTGCTCTAAGTCGGCGATATTAACTTGCCAGGTACCCGTGTATTGGCTTTTGTAGGTGTCGTTATCGTTCTTGCTATTTAGGGTTATATAACTTGTACTTAGTTGATGGGAAAAGCTGTAAGTTGAGAAAATACACAGCATTAAAGTGAGTATAAATAGATAAGGCGTTTTCATAGTGTATCTCGTTGCATCGCTTTTGCTTTAATAAGTAATTGCTCATCGGTGCTCATTTTAGCCTGTTGCCAATTAATATGAGCCCAGTAAAGTGCTTTTTCACGATTTGGTTGTACATCAAGGTAATATTTAGCTAAGTCACTCGCATGAAAAGAATCTTTACGAAGCTCTCTAAGTGTAACTCTTTTCGCCATTGTATTTTGCCATTTTTTATCGCGTTTATTTAGTTTTTTTTCTGCGATTGAAAGCCTTAGTAAAATAGCATCTTCTAAATTACTTTTATCTGGAAGCAGTACGCTTAATGTATTTAATACTTGTTGAGGTTGATTTAGCGCAATTTGAATATCGGCCCATAACACAATGAGGCTCACAGGAGCTTGAACTAAATCTACGCTTTGTAAGTGAGACAAAGCTTGCTTGTAGTTACTTAGACGGTAGCTCATTTCACTTAAAACATGGTTTGTAGCTAAACTAGTTTGGTTATTGTTTATAATTTTAACTAATGTTTGGTAGCTGTCTAAAACGCTTTCATGCTGGCTTTGTACGTCTAGTACACAAGTGCTAGCAGTAATGGTACTTACTTGACCAATCAAGGCAACACAGTGTTGTTTTGCCTTTGTAAATTCACCTTGGGTCATCAATATATTGGCCAGTAACAAATGGCTATTACTGTGCTTTGGCTCGGTAATCAAAACGTTGTTGGCAACGTTAATTGCTTCGTCAAAAAGGTGCTCTTTTTGTAAAACACGAGCATATAAGTAACCAATTTGAGATGAGGGTGTTTGTTTATATAGCTGGGCTAAACGGGTCTTAAGTAGCCCCTGTAAACGCTCTGTTTGGCCTACATATTGGCTGTTAGTGACTAATGTATTTATTTCCTCAACAGACAGAGAAGCACTAAGCGTTGAATTACTGTTAGCAATAACTGCGTCATCTTTTGGAGTATAAGGAGCCGCACTCACCGCGAAAGAGGTTAAGCAAATAGCAATAATAGTGAGGGGTTTAAGTACTGATAAATGCATTATAAATATCCTTTGAAAAAAAGCCATCCATGGCCTGTCAGCTTAATGACTTGGTTAGTTACCGCTTGTAGAAATTAATCCATCAACATCGGTATCAGTGTTTGTAAACACCCGACCATTAACAGTTAACGGCTCTGCATTTGGCGCTTGGTTAAATGCATCGGTTGCAAATTGAGCAAAGTCAACTTGCAGCGCCTCAATCGTAATACTTACTGTTGCAGTAACTTGCGAATTAACGCCATCACTTACACCAAACATAAAGCTATCTGAACCTGTTGCTTCTTTATTAGGTGTATAAGTAAAGTTACCATCACTGTCAACATTAACAGTACCGAGCATTGGCTCGCTTGTTAACGAGTAAGTAAGTGAGTCGCCATCATTATCGCTTGCGTTAAGCATATCGGTAATGCTTACTTCAGTTTGTGTTGTTAGCATTGCATCGCTTGCTGTAGGTGCGGTGTTTACAACCGGTGTAGGTTGTTTTTTATCATCATCGCTACTACATGCTCCCAATGTTAATGCACTGAGGAGAACACAAATATGGGTAGTTTTTAAATTACGCATTATTTTACTCCTTATTTAGAGCCAGCAAGTGGTGTTGCAAGGTATGGGAATGTTGAGTCCATCATTGTTGCATCAATAGGTGCGCCGTCTGTAAATGGCACTGTGCCTGTATTAGCATCCTCTGGTGCACAAAGTCCTAAATCAGTGTCTTCACCATTTACAGGAATCGGATGACATAAACGACCCATCACAACACGAAGTGCAATATCAACCACATCATCACCCGGGCGACGACCATTTGGGAAGCCGGCTAAATCATTACCCGCTACACCAAATGCAGATTGATCAGCTTGCGCTGTTGCTGCAATGCCTGTATTTAAACGCAGCATTTCTGAAGGTGTTACAGTTGCTTGCTGATTAACGCCTGCAAAACCCGTTAAAAATGCAGTGATTAAATCAGTACGCGGGAAGTTAGTGGGTGCCAGTGTTTCTAAGTTTGCGCCAAGGGTCGTATTAACAGCATCTTTAAACAAAATGTTTAATAACTCAGGTAGTGCTGGGTGAGATACATAATCTAAAAATTGTGCATCGTCTTTAGGGTGCGCAGTAGAAAATGTGTCTTTGTCTTTAATGCCAATTACAAGCTCATTTACAAGCGGGCTACCTAGGCGTGAAACCTGAGTTAATGCACCACCGTTTACCGCATTATTAGCAAATTTAGCATTGGGGTTTAATACACGTGCTTGAGGTAAGCTTGCTGTTGTCCACGAACCTATTACGCCGTTACCTTCACCGACAATACAGCTTTTAGGTATTTCGATAGCGATTGATGTTACGTTTTTATCTGCAAGGTCGTCATTATCAGCTGATTGCGTTATACCACCTGGAAAACCACCGCCGTCACCAGCACCAGGGGCGCTATCACCTTCTACAGGTACATAGTTTACTAAATCAAATGTTTTACCTAGGTTAACTACAAACGGGTCTTTACGCTGTCCTACAAAAACTTGTGCCATGCTCTCACAGTTAGGAATTGAAACCTGATACACAAATTGGTCAGCATAAGTTTGATAATCGCTCATTGAACCAAATGTTTTATTACCCACATAATCAAGCGGTTTAGAAAATGTGCTGGAGTTTGATGCAGTGTTATTTAATAGCGTTGTTTCGCCAGTACGCTGCGCGCCGCTTATCATGCTTACTGTGTATGATTCGCTAAAATTTGCAGCGCTGTTATCTCCGGCAGATACACCGCCTACATTTTTAAGCGGTACAGACACGGTGCGTTGATTACCTTCAGGTCCAACAGTTAATTGCACACCTTGGTTATCATTAGGAAGCATGCTTTTAAAGTTAAACGCAAATGTAATATCTTCAACAGCATCGCCGTCGTTATCTATATGAATGCTGTAAGTAGCATCTGGGTCCATTGCAAAGTAATTAGGACCGCCGTATGCATCTTGCAGCGGGATGTAATTAGCAATTAATGTGACGTAATCATCACGACCTTGCTCGTAACTATTAAATACATAAAAATCGGTAGAATCTAAAGTCGGGAAACGGCTTATATTTGGCGCTTCTCTGTGGCTAGACGCTTCACTTGGTGCACTTATAAACGTACTGCATACTACTACTGCGAGTATTGATGGAGTTAAAGCTTTCATGACTTTGTCCTTTAGTTTTGATTGAAGTCGTAGTTAATAACGGGTGAGAGTTCAGTATGGATGCAAAAAAGTTAAAATGTTTTTATTTTTTGTTAAAAACTTTAAGGAAAGATTAGCTGCTTAATGTAAGCAGCTAATAAAAGGCTATAAAAGTAGAGCTACAGGAGTATAAGTTCTGTAGTGTATAACACCTCGGTTGGTGATCCATTTGGTGAACCACCAATAGGTTCTAAACTCACTGCTAGTAATGCAATATCACTTGCGTTAAAACGGTTATCTTTTAATAATATCTTGCTACCTTGCTTGGGCAGTAAACCCAATGAAATAGGTGCATCTTGCCCTTTTAAAATCATCCACAGCTCGTAATCTTTATTGGTTTGGGCAACCAATTGGCTACTGACTTTAATTGAAAGCCCTTGCTCGCTTACATCAATAAACCACAATGATTGCTTGTCTTGATTTTGAACCAAGGCAATTTGTTGTGTTTGAACAACATTAGTAGAAGGTTGAATAATCAAAAAGGCTAAAACAATACATGCAGCTGTTGCAACAAAAGACCATGTACGCCAAATAGAAGGCTTAGTATGTATCACCGTTTTGGTGGGTTGTTTTTGGTTTTCAATACGCTGTAGTATATTTATCCATACATCGTCACGTGGCGTTTGTGGTGTAATAGCACTGGCCAAGTTATTTAGGTTTTGCTCCCACATAATTGTTGCTTCACGTGCTTGATTTGAGTTAAGTAACAGACGCTGAAAACGCTTACGGGCAAGCCCTCTAAGTGTGCCAAGCACGTACTGCCCAGCAAGCGCGTCTAATAGTTCGGGTTTATTATAATTCATAATGTTAAACACCTTTGTAGCTGCATAAGCCCACGCCTGATCCAGCTTTTAACTGTACCTAAAGGCGTTTCTATATGATCCACTAACTCGCTATGACTCAGCCCCTTATAATAAGCTAAGTGAATAGCTTGTTTTTGTTGCGGCTCAAGCTGTTCGATACAATTGACCAGTTTCGTTTCTTCATCGTAATTAACGTCAACACTTTCATTTTCATTTTCATATTCGTCATCGCCTAACGACTGCTCTTTTCGTACTTTGTGATAGCGCAGTGAGTCAAGACTTCTGTATCTGACTATACTTATCATCCAACTAATAACGGTGCCTTTAGAGGCGTTATATTCAGATGCGTTATGCCAAATTTTTATAAAAGCGTCTTGTAGTGCCTCTTCTGCATAAGCCCTGTTAGTGAGCATATTTAAGCTAATAGCAAAAAGTTTGCCGCTAGTTTGTTGATATAAACTTGAGAAAGCATTTTTGTCTCCTTGTGCTGTTGCGCACAAAAGAGGGAGTAAATCATCGTTATCCATAGGGGTCCTGTTTTTCTTATTATCATTGAGTAAACGGTTGAGGGTGTGATTTGGATGCAAAAAAATTTAATTGCCTTTTAGATTAGCTGCTTTATACGTAAGTACAAGCAATAATCGGTCAGTGTTTGAAATTTAGACGTGTAAGTATAATTTATTCACATGTTTGTAAAAAATGCACAAAGAGCGGTCTGTAGTAGATTTTAGTTTATTAATTACTATATATATCAATGGCCTATTGTTCGCGTTTGAATTTTAAATGGCATTTATATGGCGTGATATTTGCAAAAGACTACTTAAAGCCGTTTAAATTAAGATTATAAATCGGCATTATTTTCACAAAGGAGAGACTATGTGGGCTGCAATTAGTTATTTACTATTAGCACTACTGCTTATTTTTATTGGTTGGGAAGTGAACTCTGTCTATTTTGCTATTGTTTTTTATTGGACTGCGCTGTCACTTTTATTAGTGAGTACCGCGTATATTTTTAATACAGCAAAAATATTTAGAAAGCGTGAAAATGGGGTGATCCCATTTTATATACGGTGGGCGTTTGTGCCATTTTTATTCGGTGTGCAAATTTATAATGCCTGGTCACGTAAGCGCGATAAAGTGCCGCCCATTCAACAAATAAACGAAAACCTATTTTTAGCTTGCCGATTATTTCCCTCAGATATAGACACATTAAAAGATAACGGGATTACGGCGATTTTAGATGTTACGTGTGAATTCGACGGACTCGAGTGGAGTTCAACACAAGAGAATATTAATTATTTAAACATTCCGGTGCTCGATCATAGTATTCCTACCCATTCTCAGTTAAATCAGGCTATTAATTGGATTCATCACCATATTAAAGAAGACCATCGCGTAGTCGTTCATTGTGCTTTAGGGCGTGGGCGCTCTGTTTTTGTCATGGCGGCTTATTTACTGAGCCAAAACAAAAATGCAGATGTGCATGAAGTACTTGCACAAATAAAAGAAACCCGCGAAACCGCAAATTTAAATAAGCATCAACTTCGCCATTTAGCTAAGCGACATAAAAAAGGCGAATTACTGATTAAAAACAAAGCCGTTTTAATTGCAAACCCTGTATCTGGTACACGATTATGGGAAGAAAAAGAGCACTTAATTGTTGCGCGGCTATCGGATTATTTCGATCTGAAACTACTCACTACTACAAAAGAAGTTAACGGTATTGAGCTGGCTAAACAGGAAATTGCGCAAAATCCGGATATTATTATCGCATGCGGGGGAGATGGTACGGTGGCCGAAGTTGCAAGCGTACTTGTAAATACACAATGTAAACTAGGCATCATCCCTATGGGGACTGCAAACGCCCTTGCGCATGTATTGATGGGTATTACTTCTAAATTTATTCCTGTTGAACAGGCTTGTGACTTAATTATAGATGGTCAAACAAGCATAATAGATACTGCTTATTGTAATAATGAATTAGTACTACTGCTCGCGGGTATTGGTTTTGAGCAATCAATGATAGAAAAAGCAGATAGAGAGTCGAAAAATAAGTCGGGACAACTTGCCTATTTAAATGGTTTTTTTGAAGCGTTTGGCGAGCAAAAATCGCAGTTACTTAAAGTAAAACTCGATGATAATGAGCCAAAAGAAATATGTACTAATAGTTTTATTGTGGCCAATGCTGCGCCTTTTACAACGTTATTGGCTCAAGGTGGCGGGCAACCTGATCATAGTGACGGGCTACTCGATATAAATTGGTTAACACCAAATAATGAAGATTCAACCACAGTACTAAGTATTGCAGAGCTGATGTTTAGTAGCTTAACGCAAACACATTTAGCTATAAACTCTCATCATACAAATGCCAAAAGAGTAGAGGTTACAGGCGAAGGAGAGCTTAAGTACGTACTAGATGGTGAAGTTAAAACCGCTCAAAAACTAGTTATTACTATTGAGCCGGCTTCATTAAATGTGATTTGCAAAGAGCAATAAATCGCGTTAGTTATAATCAAAAAAGGAGCTAAATTAGCTCCTTTTTTTACATCACTTTTTAATTGATGGCCAAACAAACCCTGTTGTATCAGGCGCTTGAGAAGATGTTTCTCTTGGTGCACTTTTTGGTCTACGAATAGGCTTATTATTTATAGTGTGAATATAAAGTGCTTCCACTTTATCGCGAGCCCAAGGCGTTTTACGCAAAAACTTTAAACTCGATTTAATGCTGGGTTGATCAGTAAAACATTTAATTTTTACTTGCTCGCCCAGTGTTCTCCAGCCAAGTCGTTGTTCTAACTCAACAAGTATTTGTTCTAATGTTACCCCATGTAAAGGGTTTTTAGGTTGATTATTCATAGCCATACTACTTATTTAAACTGCATGCATTGTAGCTTAAATCAGCTTTTAGCGCTAATTCACAGTGATTGTTTTAGGAGCTGTTGGGTAAATAGCATTACCTTGCTTATCTATTTTAAGCCAAATGAGTTGGCTGTTACTGTGTTGGGGTGTTTTAGCACCACACAAAAGTGTAAAAGAGTGAACTTGTATTAATGCCCCTTCGCTATAGCGTTTGTTGTCGTACCAACAGTTAGCTTCTTCATTTACAAACTGGTTTGCATCAATAATTGAATGGGTTTTTAGCGTTGTTGCTTCACTAAGTATTGAATACGATAAGCTGCTAAAACAAAAGCATAGAATTAAAAAGTTACGCATTAGAGGCCTTTAAATAGGGAGGGTTAAAAATAATACATTAAGCTAAAAAACGTGCTAGTGTAAAGTACACAAAGTGATTTTAAGTATAAACTTAGTTATTCACAGAACAATAAAAAGGTGCACACAATGCAATTTAATCAAACAATGATCGAAGAATTCACACTATTAGCAAAGTTTCCTCGCGACAGTAAAATGCAGGGTATTAAATTACATTCAGACGCAGAGCCAAGCTTACTTAGCGCAGCGCAACGTTTATTTGAAAAAGGGATTATAGATAGCCCAGATGGCGGATATTTAACTGATCTGGGCTTAGATTTAATTGAGCACGTTACGGTTATTCATAGCGCGCTACAAAGTTAATCTAAATTAGCTTAATTTGCATCGGGTTGATTTTGTGGTGCAGCGTCATTAAATGCAGCTAATTTATTACAATGCTCGTAAATGGCTGCAATTTTTGGATAAGCGCTCATATCTACGTTAAAACGAATTGCATTAAATACTTGCGGCACTAAACAAATGTCAGCAAGTGTTGGTTGGTTACCAAAGCAGTAGTCATTATTTTCGTTTAGCATCAGTTCTATTTTTTCAAAACCCACTTCTATCCAATGTCGATACCATTTATTTTTAGCCTCGTTATCAACACCTAATTCGTTTGATAAATACTTCAGCACGCGTAAATTATTAACAGGATGAATATCGCAAGCAATGGCAAAGCTTAAGTTTCTTATTTGCGACTTTTGCCACGCAGTCCCTGTAATTAATGGCGATTGCGGATAAGTTTCATCAAGCCACTCAAGTATTGCAAGTGATTGTGCTAAAACACCATCATCGGTTTCAAGTGCAGGTAGTAAGCCTTGCGGATTAGTCGCTAAGTATTCCTTCCCAAGCTGCTCCGATTTTAAAAGGTTAACAATAGCAAGTTCATGATCGATTGCTTTTAAGTTAAGCGCTATACGCACTCTATAAGCCGCTGATGAGCGAAAGTAGCTGTATAATTTCATAATTAATCCTGTGAACCTGTAAATTGTTTTTTAATAGTACGCCAGCAATCGGTGTAATTTGGTTGGCGCTCTTTACCTTCTAATGCATATTTTGTCGGTGAAATTATATAGCGCGACTCAAACATAAAGGCCAATGTGTTTTCATATTTTTGTGGTGTAAGCTCAGCGTTTGAGGCTTTTTCAAATACGTCGGCTTCAGGTCCATGTGGCGACATACAATTGTGTAAACTTGCGCCACCAGGTACAAAACCATGCTCTTTTGCATCATACACACCTTCAATTAAGCCCATAAATTCACTCATAATATTGCGGTGATAATACGGTGGGCGAAATGTATTTTCGGCTACCATCCAACGCGGTGGAAATATCACAAAATCGACATTTGCCATACCCTCAGTAGCAGAAGGAGAGGTCAGTACAGTGAATATAGAAGGATCGGGGTGATCAAAGCTCACTGTATTCATTACATTGAAACGCGATAAGTCGTATTTATAGGGCGCACTATTACCCGTCCATGCAACCACATCAAAAGGAGAGTGCTTAATTTCACAGCTAAATAAATTACCGTTAAATTTAGAAACAAGCTCAAAGTCACCCTCTTTATCTTCAAAGGCCGCTACAGGGTATTGAAAGTCTCTGTCGTTGGCATAACCGTTTGCACCAACAGGTCCTCGCTCTGCAAGCTCTAACGCATGGCCATAATTTTCACAAATATAACCACGGGCTGTATTATCAATTAAGTCAACTGAGAACTTAATTCCTCTGGGAATTACAGCAATTTCACCTGGTTTAATGCTTAACTTACCGCACTCGGTGTGAATTAATAATTCACCATGCTGAGGGACAAACAACATTTCGCCATCAGCATTACAAAAGTAACGCCCTTGCATTGACTGATTAGCGACATATACATGAATGCCAATACCAGATTGCCCATTAGCACTGCCATTAGCAGCCATCGTTACTAACCCATCAATAAAATCAGTAGGCTGTGAAGGCATATCAATAGGATTCCAACGTAGCATTGTTGGTGGTGTTACGGCTTCAGTGATTGGGGCTGTTCTTATTAGGCCATTATCAATTGCTTGGTAATCACCTTGCACTACAGACGGACGAAGGCGGTAAAACCAAGTGCGACGATTTGAAGCGCGAGGAGCCGTAAATGCAGTCGAACTAAATTGCTCTGTGTATAAATCGTATTTAACTTTTTGTGGGCTAAATTGTCCTATTGGCAGTGCACCGGGTAGCGCTTGTGTTTCAAATTCATTACCAAAACCGGTCATATAACTTAATTGTGTCGCCATTACTGACTCCTGTGAGAGGGGGTTGGTTTAATATTATTTTTATTTCAGTTAAGATACTCTCAAGTGAGACTAATATCAAATGTGCAACTACGCATCCGTGTAAATATTAATGAACACTAAAGTAAGCCTTATAAAGCTGGGATAACTAAAAATGAAAATTGATTTAGCAACGTTTTTACCTTATCAATTAACGAATGTAGCAACACGTGTAAGTAATGACTTTGCCGAGGTTTATCAAACTAAATACGGTTTAAATATTCCGCAGTGGCGAATACTTGCTAATTTAGCGCAGTATGGTCAGAGCAACGCAAAGGATTTATGCACGCAAGCAAATATGGACAAGTCGACAGTGTCGCGTGCGGTAAAAGTACTAATAGACAAAGGCTTAGTGAGAAGTGAATTAAATAAGCAAGACAAACGCGCAGCATTACTTGTGCTGAGCCAAGCAGGTCAAAGCCTATATGAGCAAATAACACCCGATGCACTAAATTGGGAAAAACAATTACTGAGTACTTTAACCAACGAAGAATACGAAGTGCTAGTGAATATTTTTGAAAAGTTAAATAACAAATTAAAAGCATAAAAAAGCCCACAAAGTGGGCTTTTAAATAATGTTTTAGGTTACAGTTCTAAATTAGAAAGTGTAACGAACACCTACACGCATTTGCCATACAGATGCATCTGATTGTACAGATGTATTTGCATTATTCGCATTAAAGTCAGAGTAAACGTAACGACCCTGATCATCAAGTGATGTTGAAATCATGCTAGCACCAACGAAAGGACCTTTCTTAAGTACGCCCCAATCATCGTTTAACAGGTTAGTAAGGTTATCAATTACGAAGAATGCTTCACCTTTATGGCCTTCCATAAAGCCTGGAAGCTCTTGTGTAACTTTAAAGTTAAACTTAACAAACCAATCAGAGTTTTCTGCGTTACGGCTAGTCGTTTGACCACGTTCTAAACCATTTGATGCAATAAATTCATTGAATTCATTGATATCAGCAGCACTCATGTTGTAAACAACGTTTGGATCGTTTTCAAGTGGAACATACAATAGCTGGCGGTTACCATTCCAGTTGTTGTCACCAAAAGTACCATCACTTCCATCAAACGTGTAGCTGTATGGTAAGCCTTTATATGCTTCACCGAATAGATTAAAGCGAGTAGCAAAACCATCAACAAACTCATGAGTATAACCAAGAGTCATAGTGAAACGATGTGGAATTTCGTAATCAGATGAAGCAACACCTGGGTTACCTGGATCTGTTAGCGCAATGTTACCGTAGTTTGAACCAGCTACAGAGCTTGTCATTGGGTTAACATCATCAGAATCTGTGTAGGCATAACCAAAGTTAACGCTTACACCATTATCAAACATCTTGCTAACCGCTAATGAGATAACAGATGAATCACCGCTATCACCACTTACATTTGTTAGTAAGTATTCGTTTGAACGACCTTCAATTGATTCGTAAATAGGACGACCATCAAACGTTGTTTCGCCGCTATCTTGAAGTGCAATATCACGCATCAATGCAGCATCTTTCTTCTTCGAGTATAGGTAGTCTACAGAGATTACGTATTCGTCTTCAGTTGTGTATGTAGCACCAAGAGAGTATTTCCACTCTGAAGGAATTTCAAAATCTGGGTCTACAGCATTAACTGTTGCATCGCCTACACCAATTTCTGTATTTGCAACAATGTCAAACATACCTTGTGGTACGTCAAAACCAGGTGTACCGCCGTTTACGTTAGCTGTATTGAATAAATCTACACCACGGAACTGCGTACTAATGTTTGTAATACCATCGTTAGAGTATGAGTTAGACAGCCATACGTTCGGGTTACCACCAGAGAACAAGCCTAAGCCAGCACGTACTTCAAGTTCGTCAGTTGCATACCATTGGAATCCAACACGTGGCTGCAGTAAGTCAATACCGTCGAATGTAGACTGGTTGCTGAAACCGTAACGGTTAGTGAAGTTTTGGTTAAAGTTAGGAACGTCATCACTTGTGTACTTGTCGTAACGTAAACCAAACTGAATGGTTGCATCTAAGTCAGTGAATGCGTATTCATCTTGGACATAGAATGTATGCTGCGCATATTTAAAGCTTGCAGCCGCATCATTCGGGTTATTAGTACCTGCAGCATTGTTGTAGTAGATACGCGCTGCTTGACCTGCTTCAAAGTCGTCAATTGAGTCAAAGCGCCACTCACCTTCTGTTTGCTGTACGAACAAGTTAAAAACAGATAGCTCTTCAAACTCGTAACCAGCAGTAATTGTGTGTTGATCTAGGTAATAAGTACCAGCAACTTTAAATGTAGTTGTGTCGTAATCTAGATCGTTTGATTGACGAGAATCATCTGGACCAATGAATACAGTACCGCCATTATCAGTACGTATTTGCATTTCACCAAAGCTGCTTGCAGCATCTAATGACTGAACCGTTGCATCTAGCTCTGATTTACCTAAACGAACTTCAGTAGAGAAGTCATCTGACCAATCAGAGTAAACAGATGCAATGATTGAAGTGAATTCTGCACTTTGGTCATAAAAGTGGTTAGATAGTGATACACGGCTAGAGCCAGTATCAGACTGTGAAACAGTATTACCATCGTTGTAGTTATAGATTAAGTTTGCACGGTGATCTTCGTTGATGTTCCAATCTAGTTTAACTAAGATTTTTTCATCTTCAACAGGCATACTTGAAGGCATTCCGCCTACATCGTAACCATATACAGTTTGAGCAATGCTAGTGATACGCGAGATATCATCAGCAGTTACACTGCCACTGCTTAAGCCATCGTAGTTAAACTGTTGAACACCTTCAAGTTTTTCATATGAAGTGAATAAAAATAGTTTATCTTCAATTAGTGGAAGACCTACGTTGAAGCCGTAACGTTTTTCAGTATAGTTACCGTTATCAACGTCATCACCTTCAATTTTATCACCCTTGAAAGAGTCGCTAGTGTAATCGTAGAAAACAGCGCCATGAACATCGTTGCCACCAGATTTGGTTACAGCGTTAATGTTACATGATGTAAAACCACCGTATTGAACGTCAAACGGTGCAAGCTCAGCTGAAACTTGTTCAATTGAATCAAAAGAGAAAGGGGCGCGAATAGTAGGGTAACCATTTGAGCTTAAGCCGAAGTTATCGTTCATACGAACGCCGTCTAGCGTTAAGCTGTTGTAGCGAGGGTTACCACCACCACAGTTAATTGAACCACGGCTATCATCAATTGTGATACGTGGGTCGATACGGATAATGTCTTTTAAATCACGGTTAATAGCTGGTGTATTTTCAAGATCAGTTAGCGTAAATGTAGACGCCGGACCAGTACCACCAGACATAGCGCTAATTGGCGCGCCAGAAACTACAATTTGTTCCATGCTTGATTGTGACTCAAGAGAAACGTTTACTGGATAATCGTTACCAATATTAAGAATAATGTTATTGAATTCTTGGTCTGCATATACATCTGAATCAACAATTACTTTATAAGGACCGCCAACTCGCAGGCCTTTAGCTGTGAAATAACCAGCGTCATTTACTTCAGTTGTTTTTACTGATCCAGAAGGTACGTGTAAAATTGTTACTTTAGTGCCGGCTGCTGGGTTGCCGTTAGGCCCCATTACTTGACCTTTAATTGCAGAGGTCGTTTCGTTAGCCATTGCAGCGCCACTTACACCAACACATGCTGCAATAGCAAGTGAAAGAGCTGTTTTGCGTAATTGAGTTTTCATTTAATTTTCCCGTGTAGTTATTAATTAAATTTTTATATTTTTATTTTAAAATTTTTCAAAATAAACAGTTAAAGTTCATTTATTCAAAATCCGTTACTAGTGTACCTTATTTATTCGTTACAAATAAAATACAACTGCAATATATTTTTAATAAATAGTACTATTTTTGTCTATTTGAGTGTTTTTTTGAGCAATAACTCTATATCGGGGTATATATTACGTGGGCTTTATGACAAACATGTGAAATTGGGGTGCGAAAAACAAAAAACCCATCACAATTTTGCAATGGGTTTTGTTAACAAATAACTTAATGTGTTATTACTTACCTATTAAGACTTAAAACTTGTAGCTAATACCAACTTTAGCCTGCCAAGCTGATGAGCTAGTTTGGTATTGACTGTAGTTACGAACGTCAGCACCATTAAATTTGCCATCAATTATATAACGACCTTCATCATCTAACCCACCAAAATCATAAACAGCTTGATCAGAGAAACCTAAGCGTTTTTCAACACCCCAATCACTGTTTAGTAAGTTTGCGAAGTTATCAACCATGAAGTAAACCTCACCGCTGTGACCTTCAGCAAAACCTGGGATTTCTTGTTTGATACTTACATCCATCGTAGTAACCCAAGGTTGAGTACCTGAGTTACGGCCTAAAATTTCACCACGTTCTGAGATACCAGCACGATTTAGAAGCGTTTCTAATTCATTCCAAGATAAACCAGACTCATCCCAATTTACATTTGGATCATCAGCGCCAGTTGGAATGTAAGCTAGGTAAGCTGAGCTTGAGTAAAAGTCGCGTGTGTCACCTAGGTCACTATCTTGATACATACCCATAGTGTAGCTAAATGGACGACCAGAGCGGCGCTCAAAATACACGTTAAACTTAGTTGCATAGCCACTGAAAAATTCAGTGTTATACGCTAGGTTTACTTTAAAACTGTGCTCTACTTCGTATGAACCACGATCTGCAAAGTCTTCATTACGGTTACGTGTAATGTTGTATTGGTAGTTACTCTGAGCACGAGAAGATGAACCAGATGAGGCCTCAGTTACGTCTTGGTGTGCATAACTTGCAGAAACATACAGGCCATTTTCAAACTCTTTTGCAATGCCGGTAGAGATAATGATTGAACGTCCATCGTCAGATGAATTAGTCATTGCAATATCAAAGTTATCAGCAAGGTCGCCAGTATAAATACTTTCGTTGATTACACGCTCGCCATCAGCAGCAACACCAATTGGGTTTATAGCCGTGTTATGCCATACAGCTTCGTTTTCTTTTTTATGGTAAGCAATTTCAGCCTGCCATTTGAAGCCTTCGCCAAGTAATTCTGAGTCAAACTCGTACTCGAAACCAACTTGAGCTCGAATGCTTGATGGAAGCTCAAAATCAGGGTCTACATAGTTTGTGCTACCCGCACCTTGGACTAACGTGTTTTTAATAGCGTCAGGTACTTGCGTAATATCGGCTTGGTTGTTGGCGTAATAATCATTAATAGCACTTTGAGGTGCTTCAACAAATGTAATACCGTCATTTTGGAAAGAGTTATTGTACCAAACGTTTGGAATACCACCTTGGAATCGACCTATACCACCATTAATGGTTAATGCTTCAGTTGCATAATATTTAAAGCCAATACGCGGTAAAACTATATCTAAGCCATCAAGATTCTCTTGATTGCTAAAGCCGTAGGTATTTAAAAAGTTTTCGTTTAAAGTTGGTTTATCGTCTGATGATAAACGCTCATAACGAACGCCCGCTGTTACTTCTAAATCATCACCAACATAAAAAGTATCTTCAATATAAAGTGCTAACTGGTTACGTGTTGCATCGTATGCAGTATCATTTGGGTTATTTGTGTACGCGTTACTGTAAGAAAAGTCGTATGTACCTCTAAAGTTACCCACTTCACGGTTTGCAAAACCTTCGAAGTCATCAAATTCCCAAGAACCTAATGAGTTAGATGCAAATAAGTTATATAAATTTAGCGATTCATACTGCATACCAAAGTTAATTTCGTGCTCATCCATTAAGTAAGTGGCATCGAAAGTAAGCGTTAAGTTTTCAGTCGATGAGCTATTTGCATGGCGGAATTCATCTGTACCAAACTCATAAGCTGGACCACGGAAGTACTCTTCAACTTTCACAAAGCCAATATCAGAGTTAGTTAAGCTTCTTGATGATACATCTTTGTAAGCGATACCAATTTCAGTTGAGAAGTTTTCATTCCAGTCTGAATATAATTTTGTCGCAAAATTATTGAATTTAGTAGCGTAAGTATAACGGCTTGACGCTAAGCTTACTGTACTACCGCCAGTGCCGACATTTGTTTCGTCTTTATCGTCTTGCCATTGGTAAGTGAAATCTAAACGATGATCATCATTAATATTCCAACTTAATTTAACAAGCAATGATTCGTTTGTATCTTTAGGGTCACCACCTAGAGAATCGGTTAAGCCGTATTCATTATTTAAAATATTAATAAATTGGTTGTAGCTTTCTTCTGTTACATCATATTCATTCGTTGCACCAGAGCCTTCAAAACCGTAATCTAAATCAAGCTCACTTGTCCACTTGTTGTAGTTTACAAAGTAAAACAAAGTATCATCAATTAATGGTCCACCAACATTAAAACCATAACGCTTTTCAGTTTGAATAGGCTCAACTTGTTCAACAACGTAAGTACGGTGTCCATCTTCATCTAAAACAGGGCTACCATCAGCATATACTTGAGAAATACTATCTACATCACCAGCAATATCAGGAGTTGATGTTTCATAAAAGCCTGAAAATTTAAACTCATTAGTACCTGATTTTGTTACTGCATTAATGGTACCTCCCCCAAAGTTACCTTTAGAGGCTGAGAACGGAGATACATCAACAGAAATTTGCTCAATTGCATCAAGTGCTACTGGTGGCTGAGAAGTAGGGTAGCCGCCATAACTTAAACCAAAGTCATCATTTTGGCCAATGCCATCAACAGTTAAACCATTTGAACGTGGGTTACTACCTGCAAACGTTAGCTCACCACTACCATTAATGCTGGCGAGTGGATTTAAACGCGCAATATCTTTAATATCACGGTTAAAGCTTGGCATATTCTCAATAGTGTCAGAGCCAAATGTACTGCTAGAGCCACCTGATTGCTGAACAATCTTATAACCAGACACTTCAATCTTTTCGATGTTTAGCGGAGCAAGCTGCGAGCTTAAGCGGTAAGTTTCACCAAGGTTCAAGTAGATATTTTCAACAGTTGTATCGTTAAATTTATCAGAATCGATGATAACCATGTAAGGACCACCTACACGTAAGCCATTAGCGATAAACGTACCACTTTCGTTTGTAGTTAGTTCGCTAATAGTTCCCGTTGGTTGGTGAACTACTTTGATTTTAACGTTTGCAGCACTGCCACCTGAAGGCGTCGTAATTTTACCACGCATTGCAGATGAAGTATCAGCAGCCATTGCGCTTGTAGAAACACCTAGAGCTAAAATTACCGCTCCAGTTAATTTCGAAAGGCGAAGCTTAGTCATAATGTTGATTTCCCGTGTGTAGGTTATATAAATTTAATACTGTTTATTTATCAGTCGTCATTTTTAGTGCCGTATCTAACTCTTTTGCAGAAGGGTCAAATAAGGCGTTTAATAGTCCAGCTAGTCGAATACCCGCTTGTTGTAGGCGTGTTTTTACAATTGGAGTGTTGTTATAAATGTAGCTGTACCCAACTTCGTCGTTGGTGTACTTATAAATTTTTGTTGCTAAATTGTGTGATTCTTCAACCCAAGTTTTAGGTGAGCTTTGTAAATACTCAGCAATTAATTCGCTGTTATTTGTATCAATAAATTGAGCGTATTCAGTAAACGACAAGTTCTCGTTCTCAACTAACTTTGTATCCCAAAGGCTGTGAAGGTTTGTTTCTTCGTTAAAAAAAGAAACCTTAATACGGTTACCACCTCTGTCTTCACCTCGACCGGCATGAAATGGCTGATGGCTATCGCCTACTAAATGCACTAAAAAACGCAAACTGAACTGCTTAGCATCTAAGGTGCTATTTTTATCAGTGAGCGTTTGCATTGAATAGTGAATACCCTCGAGGATATTACTTACAGATTCTTTGTTTTTAGTATGATCGTGATTGAAGCTGAAAGATTTTCCTGGGGCTGCATTAATGTAATGCCAACGAGATGATTTCTTTTGCCAAAAGTCGCCAGGAGCAGAGCGCATTTCATCAGGCCACGTTGATATTTGCGCAAGTGACTCACCATCTAAATAAGGTTTAATTGCTGCTTTAGTTGTTTCGCTTATATGAGATTGTGCAATCTGCCCTACAATACGGTGGCCATTTTGACCCCAAGCGTGTGAGTTAGTGCTTGTGAATATCGCACTAATCAAAAGCGCAGAAGATATCGAGTACTTTATATTGTTATGCATTAAAACTTCCTAAATGAATATTTCATGGGGTTGCTATAAGCTAATGCGGTCAATTGTCCTCATTTTTAATGTTGATAGGAAGGACTTATTAAAATTCATAATTTCTTATTAAATTACGTTTAAAATCAGTATCTTATATTTAATAGGTAAAATTACTTGTTGTAATAGGTAAGCGAAATTGTTCAAATACCCTATATCGTCTATTTTTGGGTGGCATTGCTTTGAATTATAAAAATATTGTGTTGCACAAAATGTTAATTGTTACATTTTTGTTTCTATTATTGGTCGTTACGTGGGTTTGCGGTCAAGTTAGTGTATACAATGATGATTTACATTTTCCGGTTATGATCGAAACCTCAACAGAGTGTCAAACAACTGCTACAAGTAATAAAGACCAATTAATTGTTTTTACACAATCAAAAAAAATAGCCAAGTTATTAACACAAAAGTTATGCTCTGATAACGTAGTAGCTAAGCAATATGGCTCGGTAAAAGGGTATTGGGGATATAGAACGGCAGATAGCTTTGAGTTTGTTGGTAAAGGAATTGCTGACCTAATTTTGGCTAAAAGCAATATTATGGCTGCATTTAAAGCGGAGTCGACCTATAACTACCAACCCGTAGTTGGTTTTTCTGACTACACGGCATTTTTTATATCGTCTAAAGAAAAACCTCGAATTACTAAACAATATTTTTTAGATAAACGCATAGGTTTGCTTGATTATCCTACCAGCCGATCAGGGCATATTTTACCAAAGCAAATGTTTAAAGAACTGGATATAAATTTAGCTAATTTGAAAATCACTTATGCTAGTTCTCATAACGAATTACGCGATTTACTCGCCGACGGAAAAGTAGATATTATTGCTTCGTTTTGGAAAGAGAGTGACGAAAAACGTTTTTCAAAAAACTATATTACGCCTTTGAGTAATAATATTACTGGAACAAGATGGTATTTAAAAATGCAGCAAAATAATACTGATTTATTATGTGCAGTACAGGCAAATTTGCTTGATATGTCTAAAGATCAAAGTTTGCATTATTATCAAAATGCACAATCGTTTTGGAGTTGCGGTACTAGCTCAGTAAACTTAAAAGAGGAAGTTAGTGATGAGTAAATATAAACAACTACTTGTTTTACTATGCTTATTTTTAACTCTATCTTCTGTGTTTTATATTTCTGTAATTCAAAAAAGCCAGCAAGTAACTAAACAAAAAATAACGCAGATAGAAAGGCAAATAGCACTCGACTTACCATTACTTGATTTATCAAATGAGCTGCTAAAGCATTCGGGGAATAAAGATGCGGTTAATAGCTATATTAAAACCTTAAATAGCTACATTAATTCGAACGATCTTAAAGTTGTTGCTATTGCACCAAAAGGCGAAATGCTAGCACCTGTAAACTTACACCAAATAACACGTAGTTTGAGCACTAATAACGGACCTGTATTAGTTGTATTTAACGTTCAGCAAACCCACTTTACATTAAGCCATTTTATTTACTATTTTATATTTTTAGTATTAAGTGTGTTGATTAGTTTTTGGGTAAAATTTGCGTTTATTAAACAAAGTAATAAGCAGTTTAATAATGCGCAGCATCAGTCAATTACAGAGCCTACGCCGCTGATGCTTATAGTTGACCTTAACGATAAAACACTATCAAGTAGTTGTAGTGCAGAGCAAAAAGTGGGTTTAGCCAATAAGCCATTATGCTTTTATTTAGCACTTGTAGAGTATTGTACAAATAACGATGATGTAGCGCTTAGTCATAATAAAGATGTACCAGAGGAGCTTCTAGAGCTCGCTAACAAGTATTTTTATAGGTTGGTAGAGCTTGGTCATACGGTTAGAAAAAGGCCTAATTTTAATAATAGCCTAGAAAAAACCTTGAGTGAGATACGTGCGGCATTAGATGAAGTACTTAGCGAGTGTCCTGAAGAAAAAGAGTTATATTACCCACCTAAAGCCTATGGAGAAGGCTCTCGTTCTCGTTTGCATAGTTATGGGCTGGCAAATATTAAAAAAGGTAATATTGAAATAAGAGGAAAGTAACTAGATTACTTTCCTCATATTCTTAGAGGTTATTTAGGGGTAAATTCAGCCGCTTTGAGAGGGCTATTTTTTGAAATAAAGTCTTGAAGTGCTTTAGCATCTGTTTCGTCTGTACTTACAAAGCCTTTTTTATTTGTAAGTGCAGGATAACCATCACCGCCTGATGCGTTATAGCTATTTAGACTCATTCTGTATGTTTTATTTTTATTAAGCGGTTCGCCATTGATCAAAACATTAACCAACTGATTATTTTTACGCTCAAACGATATTTTATGGTATTGCAAATAAGCACCAGCATCCGGTGGGAAGCTCGTTACTGTATTTAAGTAATCCCATAAATCACTGCCTTGCCAATCCATATAAGTAATGCGGTTTTTAAAAGGATGTACTTTTAAAATATCTTTATAGCTTACTTTACCAGCCTCTATTGAGCTGCGAATACCACCGCCACTTATTAATCCAAAGTCTGCATTTACTACATCCATTTGAGCTTGAATAATTACACGTGCAAGGTTTGTTTGTTGGTAACGAACTTTGTTTCTGTCACCTTCTAAGCGAGCATCTACTTCACCAATGGTACCTTCAATTTGTTTAGCGCCTTTAGCTTGGTATACCGCTAAATAAGATTCAAGTTTAGGGTCTGGTTTAATGTACTCGTTTGCTAATACTGCTTTAGTAGAGCCATCAGCTTGAACTTTATCTACATACAAATTAACAGGCATGAGTTTGTAGTCTAGTAACGTTAATTTTCCGTTTTCAAGCTTAAACTCAGCTTTACCAACATACTTACCCCATTCATGGGCTTGCATAATGTAAGTACCGTTTTGCTGGTCTGGCTTACAGGCAAGGCCAGGTTTAAAGTTGTCGTCATTTACATTTGTATCACTCATACACACAGGTTCTTGTGAGTGCCCGCCAATGATCATATCAAGTGTGTTTGCAGGAAGTGAGCGAGCAAGTGTTACATCACCTGGTGCATTAATGCCAAAGCTAGCATCAACATAATGACCCATATGAGTCAGCGCAATGGTAATGTCAGGGTTGTACTTAGCTTTTATTTCTTTAGCTAGTTTTGCAGTAACGTCAACAGGGTCTTTAAACTCTAAGTGGCCAATATACTGAGGATTACCAATTTTAGCTGTGTCTGTTGTTGTTAATCCAATAACAGCAATAGTTAAGCCATTTTTTTTGAATATTTTATAGCTATCAAACGCATGTTCGCCTGATTCTTTTTCAAATATATTGGCTGATAGAAAAGGAAAGTTCACCCATTTTTGCTGTTGCTTCAAAACATCAATAGGATTATCGAATTCGTGATTGCCTAATGCCATTGCATCATAACCAATCAGCGACATACCTTTAAAGTCAGGTTCTGCTTTTTGTAAATCTGACTCAGGAATACCGGTATTAATGTCACCACCAGAGAGAAGTAAAACGGCATGACCTTGCTTTTGGGCGTCATTACGTAAAGAGTCAATTAACGTTTTGCGAGCGGCCATACCGTATTCGCCTTTTTCGTTTTGCCAAAAACGGCCGTGATTATCATTAGTATGAAGAACAGTTAAATATTCAGTAGGAGTACTGTTAGAGGTTGATTCAGGAGCAGGAGATGTACATCCAAGTACACTAAAAATAATCGAAAATAAAATAATTATACGCATAAAATACCTATGGATTAAGGTCTACTTAATTTATCAAGCGGGTAGTTTAAACTAGTTTTATGCTAAAAAAACGTACTTATTGACATTTTATTTAGAAGGTACAGTTAATCGATTTGTGGCGGCACTTTCGCGACGCTTTAACTCTGCATCCGCATATTCACGCTTAGTATGGTTTATACCTACCATCCACGTTAAAAAGCTCGCCGGTAGTTTTGTGTATGGTTCACCTTTGTGTAAACCAAAGTCGCAAATTGTTTGTTTAGTGTGTGGCATTGTTAGATCCTGTTGTTTGTGTTTTTTTAAGGTAACAAATAAGTGACCACACTTTTAAGATGATTTAATTTTAAATAGTCAGATTTATATAGCAAAAAAGAATATAAATAATGGCATATGTAATTAATTTGTTATCAACACGGTCTTAATTGTATCAACTCACACTTTAGAATCGATTTTAGTCGCCGATGGCATTAATGTGTTAACGCATTAACTAATTATTTAAAAAATATAACAACAGGAATAAAACATGAAAAAACTTTTACTTGGCTCAGCACTTGCTGCAGCAAGTTTTACAAGCACCGCTACTATAGTTGAAATGAACACGAGCCAAGGTGTCATAGAGATTAACCTATTTGATCAACAAACCCCCAAAACAGTCGCAAATTTTTTAAGTTACGTTCAAGACGATTCATATAACGAAACAGTAATTCACCGCTCTGTTAGTAACTTTGTTATTCAAGGTGGTGGATTTACATACTCAGATTCATTAGATGCGATTACTACAAAGCCAGCTGTAGAAAATGAGCCTGTTTTTTCAAACGTTAAAGGCACCATTGCAATGGCTAAATTATCAGGCAATGAAAATAGCGCTACAAGTCAGTGGTTTTTTAATATGGCTAATAATAGCGCAGGAAGTGCAGCGCTAGATACGCAAAATGGCGGTTTTACAGTGTTTGGACAAATTACTGCCGCGAGCCAATCAACCTTAGATAAAATTGCTGCTTTAGTGCATTGTGGTGATACACCGGTGGTTGGTATTACCACTGAGCAATGCTCAAGCAGTGATGTAGCAATTAGTAGTGCTAATTTGGTAACTATTCAAAGTGTAACTGTTATGGATGATGATCCTAATTCAGCCGTAGGCCTTACTGTAACTGAAAATACGTTAATTGACTCAGGTGCACCAATAGGTTCAGATAGTAGTTCTGGCGGTGGGCTAGGGTGGCTTTTAGGCGCTTTTTTACTTGTGTTTCCTCGTTTAAAACGTGCTAAATAATTAAATCTTATGTAATAGTAATGTGGCAGACGTAAATTACCTTTCACATTACTCTTATTAAACTTTGCTATTTAAAGTAATACTCGCCAAACCATAGCAAGCCAAATTGAAAATACACAAATACAACCTAGCAAAAATACTTTAAAACGTGCGCGTACGTTATTTTCACCTAAATGAATAACACTATGCACAATGCGTGTTGCTACAAATAAACAGGCCAGTATAGCCACAAGTGTACTGGCGCTATTTAGTTGTAGTGCAAGTAAACATCCCGCGTAAAAAAGTACAGGTATTTCAAACTGATTCGAAAAGTTTCTATCTGCCACCCTAATAGTGTCGCCAGCCTTATCTAACTGCATTGTTTTAAAATCACTTAAATCTAGTTGTTTATTTTTAGCTGCGGCAAAGCGCCTTTTACCCATAATGAGCATGACAACCAGTGAAAGCGTAACTTGTGCAAACATGGCAAGTATGATGATTTTTTCCATTGTTTTTCCTTATTATTTAGAATTTGCGTATTTTTTGATATTGAATGATTTTTAGTCTCGCAAGGTTGGCAGACTCCCAACTAATATCCAATTATGAAGACATTTTTCACAATGTGTTACACAAAATAGCGTTATTTTGTAGAAAGTTATTAATTGAAAATGTTAGTTTAGCTTAACTATATTGCTTTGAATTGGCGCACGCTATTTTGCGCAATACTTTTTAATGGAAAACAAAAATGAAAAAGATTATTGGTTTTAGTGCAATCGCACTTGCAGTTTTAAGTGGTTGTTCAAATACGGCTTCGGTTTCAGTGGCGCCTCAGGCCTCTTTACTATCAGATACGTTAGTCGTAAGTCCTAACGATAACCGCGAATATAAAACACTTAAGCTGGCAAACGACATTGAAGTAATTTTAGTGTCAGATCCAGGTGCTGAAAAATCTGCAGCGGCACTAAGCGTTGGTGTTGGTTTACTGCACGACCCAATGTCGCAACAAGGTATGGCGCATTATTTAGAGCACATGCTGTTTTTAGGCACAGATCGCTACCCAGACACAAAAGGGTATTCTGATTTTATGACCAAAAATGGTGGCGCGCACAATGCTTACACGTGGCTCGATATTACTAATTACATGTTTAAAATTAATAACGACGCGTTTGATGAAGGGCTAGACCGTTTTGCTGACTTTTTCAAAGCGCCTAAGTTATACCCAGAATACACAGATAAAGAAAAAAATGCAGTGAATGCAGAGTGGTCAATGCGCCGTGAAATGGACTTTTTTGGACAATTTAAACTCGCGCGTAAAATGATGGGCGATCACCCGGCTAATCGCTTTTTAATTGGTAACCTAGAAACCCTTGGCGATAAAGAAAACAGTTCACTTCATAAAGAAACGGTTGATTTTTATAATAAATACTACTCTTCAAATATTATGAAAGTTGCGCTTATTTCTAATTTACCTATTGCTGAAATGGAGCAAAAAGCGCAAAAATACTTTGCTGACATAAAAAATAAAAATATCGAAAAACCAACAGTGACTGCAAAACTTGATTTTGATAACGCTGGCGGAAAACGCGTGTTTTATGCACCAAATGAAGATGTAAAACAGCTGCAACTTGATTTCACCATTGCTAATAATAATAGCGAATTTGCACTTAAACCAAACCGATTTGTAGCGTATTTACTAAGTAATGAAATGCCGGGCAGCCCAGCGCAACTTCTTCGTGATAAAGGGTGGGTGTCTCAGCTTTCAGCTTCAGCTGCACCAAATCAATATGGCAACTACGGTTCGTTAAATGTAAATGTAGAGCTTACCGATGAAGGCATGAAAAATCGTGACGAAATAGTTGCGACTATTATGCAGTACATCGATTTAATTAAAAAAGAAGGCGTTGATAGCAAGTATTTCAACGAAATTCGTACTTCCCTTAATAACCAGTTTAAGTTTTTAGAAAAAGGTGATGAGTTTAATTATGTAAGCTCGCTTACGCAAAGCATGCAAGACTATCCGTTAAATCACGCTATTAATGCACCTTATTATTATGCAAAGTTTGACGCTGACGCTGTAAACAATGTGCTTGAGCAGTTAAATGCCGACACCCTTCGTATTTGGTATGTATCGCAGCAAGAAGAGACAGACTCACAACTACACTTTTACGACGGTAAATACCGCATCAGTGACATTAGCGATGATGAAATTGCCAGCTGGAAAAAACCAAGCGAATTTAAGTTAGCACTACCAACAGTAAACAATTTATTGCCTGAAAATTTTGCAATAAAAACGCAAGCATTTAAAGAGCAAAAACACCCAGAGCTTGCTTACGATAAAAATGGTGTAAAAGTATGGCGCCAAGCAAGTCAAAAATTTGCAGAGCAGCCAAAAGGGCTTGTTGAAGTTTATATAAATACTCAACCAGGTTTGAACGATATCAAAGCAGAAGTCCTTTATTCTGTTTGGGCTGATTTATATAATATTCAACAAAGTCAGTTAAGTACCGAAGCAGCAATCGCCGGTATGAGCGTAAGCTTAGCACCGAGTAATGGTCTTGTTTTATCTATGAGTGGTTTTACAGATAAGCAAGATGTATTGCTTAAACAAGCTTTAACCGGGTTAAAAGCCGATGAAACAGCACAAGCATTTAGCCAAGCGGTAGATCGCTTTAAACGTAATTTACTAAACCAACAAAAGCAGTTTCCGTATGCACAAGCATTTGGCGAGTATTCAAAACTAACCCGTACAGGTGGCTTTGATACAGATGCGCTTATTGAAGCCGCTGACTCACTGAGTGTTGCCGACTTAGCACAATTAAAAACAGCTACGTTTGCACAAAACGATTTACGTGTATTTAGTTACGGTAACTACGATCAGCAAGATATAGACGCGATTGCACAAGAGTTAAGTGCAACATTACCAAGTAATCATAAGCGCAGTGAATTTGCACGAAGCAAAGCGTGGTTGCCACAACCGGGCGAAACGCTGGTACTGCAAAAAGATATTGATGTAGCCGATGTAGCGGTGGTTGATATGACCGTTCATCCTGTTGCGGGTTACAAACAAAAAGCAGAAGCAGCTGTATTACAAAGCCATTTTAGAACAGTTGCGTTTGATAAAATGCGTACTGAGGAGCAACTTGCATACGCAGTAGGTGCGTTAGCTCGCCCAATTGAAGATTACTCAGCAATTGGTTTGTACATCCAAACACCGGTTAAAGGACCAAAAGAAATACAAGCTCGTTTTGATAAGTTTAAAAAAGAATACGCAGTTGAACTTGATAACATGAGCGAAGAGACTTTTGAGCAGCTTAAAAACTCTACCCTTGTATCACTTAAAGAGCAGCCTAAAAACTTAAGTGACGAAATGAGCCCACTTATAAACGATTGGTACCGTGAAAACTTTACCTTTGATTCTAAGCAAAAGCTGATTGATGAAGTTGAAAAAGTAACGCTTGCAGATATAAAAGACTACTATAAGCAAACAATGCTTAATCCTAATGCGGCACGTTTAAATGTGCAATTACGCGGGACTAAGTTTATAGAAAGTGACTTTGCCGATTTACCAAATCAAACTAAAATCACAACGCTTGATGCCTATTACAATGGTATTAAACTACAAAAATAAGCTTTATTTATGTAGCTAAAATAAACCCCAATGTATCACTACATTGGGGTTTATTATTTATCTCACTATATTTACCAATAATACTAATTCGCTTAATTAAGTGATCTATTTTGAGGATGGAAAAACGTGTTGATAGCTAGGCAAAAAATTCGCTATTTAGTTGTTCTAAATAAAAATTTTTTAACGCAGGTAGCGACTCGTTTAGCCCCGCAAAATGATTAAGTATTATTGCGGATTGGTATAGTATTTAAGCCATTATTAAAAAGCCTATAACAGCTAATGCCGCAGCAATTAGCGTGTATGGCAATTGTGTAACGGCATGGCTCATTAAATTACAACCAGAACCTTGCGCTGCGAGTACGGTTGAATCTGAGTAAAAACACGCTTGGCTACCAAAAGAAGAAGCCGATAATAGCGCCCCAATTACCAGTGGTATGTTTGCATCAACCGCATTAGCCAGTGGCATAACAATGGGAATTGATACAGCAAAAATACCCCAGCTAGACCCCGTTGCAAACGCTAAAATAGCCATTGAAATAAATACCACGGCTGGTAAGTATGCAGCGGTCATATAAGGGCTTAAGCTGCCAATAACAAACTGAGGCAAACCAATTAAGTCGCATACATCTTTAAATATAAACGCAGCTATAACAGTACCAATCGCGGGGATCATACTTTTAAAGCCATCAAGCATGCGTTCAATCATTTCACTTACGCTCATTAATTTTTGTAGAGCATAAAACGGGAGAGTGACCGCCATTGTTGCTAATAAGCCTTTGTATACGTCTATTTCAAAGTAAACAGTAAATGCAACCAGTAAAATAATCGGCGCCAAAAAGTTACGTAATTTACCTTTAGGATCAGCATCTTCAAAGTTCTCTTCTACGGCTTTTACTGCATATTCATCCGCTGTTTGAACATCATTGTATTGAGCAGGGTCGACTTGAGCTTGCTCAATTTGTGCCATTTGCTCTGCTTTTTTCATTGGACCAATCGCAGGAATAATACCCAGCACAACAAGTAAAACAACAAGCACTGCAAACCACGCATAAAACATATATGGTATGGCTTGGATATAAACCGCAATCCCTTTGCCTTCTTCAGCAATACCGTTATCTACGAGTAAGCCTCCAAAAAAAACCGCCCAGGTAGATAAAGGGACAAGTACACAAATTGGTGCAGCAGTAGAGTCTACAACATAGGCAAGCATCTCACGGCTCACTTTAAATTTATCGGTAATGCGTTTCATGGTTTCACCCACGGTAAGCGCATTTAAGTAGTCATCAATAAAAATAACTACACCCAAACAAAAGGTCATAAACAAAGATGAACGCTTACCTTTAGTGTATTTAAGGGCTAACTTGCCAAAAGCCGATGCGCCACCTGTGCGCACTAATAGCGCGATTAAAGCGCCAAAGCCACCACATACAAGTATTAGCCAGCCGATGGTTTCGTCTGTCATCACTTTTAGCGATGTACTCGCAAAGTTAGTAAGTACTTGTGCAGGATCGGCGATAACTAAACCAACTAAAGCACCAATAAGTAAAGATAAAATAGGGCGGCGTAATACAACAGCCAATACAACTACCACCAAAGGTGGCAGTAAACTTAACGCAGAAGGTTCAAGCATTTAAGTATTCACAAAATTAAAAGCATGTATAAAAATTACAATAGTATTAATTTTTAAACTGCTTATACAAAAACAAAGAAGATGATAAGTTTGTTGTAAAATCATCTTCCAAGTCACTGCTTTTGTACGCGAGGAAGGGACACATAAACAGTTATGTTAAATAGCAGCTTAAGTGAAACGCGTTGGCTTTGGCGCCAGACGGTGCAAGGAGTGCAAACCGCTATTGTTGTGCCTGTAAAAACATCGGCGCAAAAATAATCTGCTTTTTAATTTCAGTCAATAAAAAGTTACATGCAAAACAAAGTTTTTTAAAGGAGCTTACATTGAACGCTGTATTTAAAACAAATCGACTGTTGTTGCGCCATGCAAATGAGCTTGATGCAGCTATTTTACTTAAGCTAGTTAATCAGGCGAGTTTCATAGAGCATATTGGTGATAAAGCAATCTATACCCTTGATGATGCCAAGTCGTACATTATAGGGCCTGTTTATCTTTCGAGGTTAAATTTGCAGCAGTATGTTTGGTATTTAGGCAAGGCAGAGCCTATGTAGTGTGGTATTCCCCATAAATAGGCGATAACACAGCATAAATGCCAAACATGCGCTGCCCGAAGGGTTCTACCTAGGGGCAATTAACTCTTTGTTGCTCGGTTTTTACTTAGCCCACTAGGTTATAAACCTCACGCCGCGATTAAATCGCCCCTAGATTGAACAAATTTTAATCCTGAAAGGTCAACAGGCCCTAGTCATTTATTGCTTCTCATGTACGCCAAGGCTTTGGGCCTTACATTATTACTTTGCATAATGCTGTAGTGGTTGGCGTTGTTGGGTTTTATAAACGCGCCGCGTTACAACAACCTGATTTAGGTTTTGCACTTGTAAGCGTTTTTGAAAAAAAGGGTTATGTTTTTGAAGCGGCCAGCGCACTTTTGCAACATAAGCATGAATTTGGAATTACAAAACTGTGTGCAATAACATCACCAGATAATAGGGCATCGCAGAATGTGTTGTTAAAATTTGGTTTTAAAATAGAGGGCAAGGCGGTTATCAATGATGATAAAACCGCCGTGATTATATTGTCACTTAACGATTAAAGTCTTGCTTGTTCTATTTGTTTTGCAACATTTAGGTTTATATTTAGCCATGTTGCTTCAAGTGTTGAAACTAAACCGTCATAGCCATCATCATCAATAGGGACCAATTGCGAAAAATTATTAATACTTATAAGGCGTCGGCCTGTTTCAGGGTGTGTGTAATATAAACGCCAAAGCCCAGAAATATCAGCGTTACCTTGCATATCGCCATTAAAGTGGTGAATTTCGTATTCAAGCTCATAAAACGTTTGTTGATCAAGTTCAGTAATGACCGGTAAGCCTTTTATTACCATCCAGTTGGGCATAGCATTAAAAAGTGTTTGCTGGGCTGTTGCAGTAAGCATTACATCCGGCGATTCGCCCCACAGGTTATAATTTGCAGCATGAATTTGGTTGCTATCTATTTTCATAGCAATGCCCAAATTATTTAAAGCGCCTCTAAGTACAACAGTTTGTATTCTTAGTTGCGCATCTGTATCTGCAACGTTTCGAGACGATGCACCTATAGGCTGCTCAAACTGGTAATACTGTGTCGCAGTTTGTATTGATGAACTACAACCTGCCAATAGTAATAATAAACTTGCAGTTAAAAATAACGATTTCATTATTGCTTCCTTGGTTTTGGATCTGCTGGTAATGATTTATCAAAAATTAGCATATTAGGTTGCTCGTTTAATCCGCGAGTTAGAGGCTGTAGGCCCTCACTTAAACGTTTAAACTCTTTTAATGTTTGCTGTATTTGATGATGAAGTTCAGAACCGGCTTGGTAACTGGCCATGGTTTTATCAAATTGGCGCATAGTGACTTCAAACTGCTCCATGCTTTTTGTCATCTTTTCGAAGTTACGATTAAAGTCGCCTGGTAAGTTTTGTGTATCTTTTTGGCTTAGCAGCTCTCGCATTTCATTAGCAAGCGCTCGGTAATCGGTAAATGTAGCTTGCATTTGTGCCAAGCTATCTTCAACTTTTAAGTTATTTACTTTATTAAGTACGTCAGAGACTTGGTCTGCTAATACGGTTATGCCGCTAGAAATACTCGGAAAAACATCATACTGCACAAGTTTACCTAGGTGCGCTTCTGGCGCGTCGGGGTATATGTCAAAATCTACATACACAGCACCCGTTAATAAATTACCGGGCTTTAACGAGGCGCGCATACCACTTTCAATCCAGCCCTTTAAACTGCCTTGCCAATACTCTTTTGCTGAAGCACTGTCATGATACAAGCGTCCGTATTCTACTTTTATAAGCACTGGAACCGCCGTATTATGGTTTCTAAAGTGGGCAGGTTTACCGTCAATAATTACATTGGCAGGGGTTTCAACAACAGTACCTACACGCATACCTCTGTATTCGACAGGTGCACCTGTGCGTAGTCCTCGAACTGACTGTTCAAATTCAATTAGGTAGTAATCAAAATCATAAAAGCGCTCTTCTAACGCCTCTTTATAGCTTTGGCTTAATGAAAAGCTATGCCCATCTTGTGCTATTTCACCCGGGGCCTGTTGTTCAGGTAAACCAACCGAAATACCGCCTTTTAATAGTTTACTCAAAGAGCCCGTATTAATATTGATACCATCGGCAGATAGGTCAATTTCAATTCCTGCGTTCACCCAAAATATTGAGTTCATGGTGATCAGATTTTGATAAGGGGCTTTAATAAATACGCCATACTTCATTGCTTGGTTTTCCCAATCAAAAGTGGCGGTTTCTATTTGCCCTATTTTATAATTTTTGAAGAATATACCGGTGCTTACATCAAGTACTTCAGCGTTGTAACTCATTAATTTAAAACGACCACCTTTCACATCTTTACCAATGAGGGCGGGTTCATCTTGTAACTTAAAACGCTCTTTTAGTTCTTTACTTTCACCGGGTGAAAACTCTAAATATACACCAGACAATAACGTACTCATCCCGCTAATACCTGTTTCATCAATGCGTGGTTTTACGACCCAAATTTTGGCATCGTTAGTCAGTAGCTCGTTGTAATTTTTATCTATTTGCGCGCGAGCAATTACGCTGTCTTGCGTGTCGGATAGCCGAACATGATCAATTTGACCTATTTTTACACTGCGCACTTTTATTTCAGTCTTACCTGCAATAATACCTTCTGCTTGTGGCATTTCGATAAAAATAGTAGGGCCTTTATTAGCTTGGTATTGGTATAACATCCACATGCCCACTAACAGCGCAATTGCCGGAATGATCCAGATAGCGGAAATTTTCGGTTCTTTTGTTATTTCGGCGGTTTCGGTCATGCTTTGTTCTCTGATTTTTTGTTTTTAGGGGAATCCCACAATAAGCGTGGGTCAAAGGCATGGGCAGCCATCATTTGGCATATTACCATAACTGTAAAAAATACAATGCCTAATCCTGGCGTTACTGACATTAAATTACCCAGTTGAACTAAGGCCACTAAAATAGCAACCACGAATACATCTATCATCGACCATTTACCAATAAACTCAGTCAGTTGATAAATTCGGGTGTAACTTTTTGTATGTTTATTGGCAGGCCTTGTAACCATAAAGCATAAAAAGCTCAATACAAAAGCTTTAGCAAGTGGCACCACAACGCTGGCTAAAAATATAATAGCGGCAATAGGGTAGGAGCCACTTTTCCAAAGAGTAATAACACCACCAATTAAAGTCGAAGGGGATTCATCCCCAAGGCTAGTGGTGTGCATAATAGGTAAAACATTTGCTGGAATATAACAAACAACAGAAGTAATTAGCCAAGCTGCTGCTTTTTGTACGCTATAAGGATTTCTAACGTGTGTTTTTGTATGGCAACGCTGGCAAATATTACCGGTACATAGTTGATGGCACACATGGCAGGCTTTAATATTTTCATCTATTGCACGTTTAGCATGCTCTGCGCCTTCGAGTACTTTTACAGGCTTTATTTGAGCCCATAAGCGTGGGCGATTTAAGTGAACAAGTGCAGCTATGTATAAAATAACAAACCCCACATAAGCCCAAAAACTCGTGCCGAAGCTAATATCAGCCAGCGACATGATTTTAACCATACTAACAAGTACGCCAATTAAAAATATTTCCGACATAATCCAAGGCTCTAACGCCAAAGTGAACTTTAGTAGTCGCCTTGCAATGCTCTCTGGTAATGCTTTTAAAAGCCCAAGATGCAAAGGAATTAAAATAACAAGCAAACCCATGGGCAGGGCAATAATGCTCAAATCAATAAATAAGCCAAGTAGCTCACTATCATAATTAAACAAAATTCGAGCCGCGTCGGGCAGTGTAATAGTTTGAGTTATACCGCTACTACTAAATGAAATAAAAGGGTAAAACATACTGCTGAGCAACATTAATAGTGCGCTAAAGCTTAGTGCAACTATGCGACTGTCGTGATTAACATCGGCTTCGCAAAGTTTATGGTGACAATGTGGGCATATCGCCATTTGTTTTGCGATTATGCGAGGTATATCTATGATCAGATCGCAGCAGGGGCAGACAGTTTGCAATTTAATACCAAGCAAGAAGAATATTTCTTCAATTTTGCTATATTTAATACATTAATACAACGCGTTCTGCCATCAAGCTGCTCGTTATATAAAGGAAGCGTGTGAAATATTATTTGTACTGCATACTAATGTGGCTCTTTATTTGTTCGCAAAATGCTGTGGCTATTAATAAAGAGCGAGAAGTAATTATCGCCGCGAGCGCATCAATTCCGCCCTATGTTTTTGCAAAAACAGACTCGGGTATACACCTAGGTTTAATCAAAGCCGCGTTAAAGGCTAATGGTTTTGCCAATATTAATGTGCAATATATGTCGAATAAACGCGCTGAGCATCAATTGCATAATAAAGGAGTAGATATACTTTTAAATTATGCAGGAAGAAGTAGTCCATGTATTTACCCAAGTAAACCGGTACTTAGTTATGAAAATGTAGCCATCACACTCAAGCGAAATAAATATAATATTGATGAAATAGAAGGCATGTTTAATAAAAACGTCCTTGCTTTTCAAAATGCAACTGCATATCTGCCTTCTATATTTAAAAGTAATGTTAAACACTTTAGCTCATATCAAGAGGTTATTAATCAAAAGGCGCAGGTAGATAAGCTGTTAAAAGGTTGGGTGGATGTAATTGTGTTAGATAAGCGTATTTTTTACTATTACTACAATCAACATAAATCACCCGAAGCTGTGCAAATTTACACTTTATTTCCAAAAGCAGAGCGACCTGCTTATTTTAATAACCTCTCTTTAGCTACTGAGTTTGATATAGGTTTGGCGCTCATCAAGCAAAACGGTACTTATAAAAGAATTGTTGATGAAGGCCAAACCCATTCATCAATCAAATAACGCCACTGTTTGACGTGTAAGCGCTATTAGCTCACCGGATTGTGACCATATACAGCCATCTTCTAAACCATAGCCATCTTTTGAATGATGAGTGATTGCTTCAAAGCCAAGCCATTCGCCAGGTGATAAGTTTGGCTCTTGTACAAACTCTAAATACCATGACATGCTACTAGCTGGAGCGGGTTGTTTAAACATTTGTAATAACGTAGGTGGCCATGCATCTGTTAATGCAATTACATGCGCTTCAGTTATTTGTTCGGGCGTATGTTTAAAGCGCATCCATCCCCCTAAGTGAGACGTTTCTGCGCTGCTAAATGGCATGGCACCTTGTTGAGGGCATAAATCAACATGTTGAAAAAATTCAGGCATCTGGCCTTTAATAAAAGGTAGAGTATGGCGCTCGTCTACCGGTTTTAACCCTAAAGACTTTGAAACAGGCATATTTACACCCGACTCTCTACTTTTAGCAAAACACGCTTGTACAATTACACACACTTGTTCATTTTGAATGGCTTTGGCGAGTACCTGTGTGCTGCTTTTACCTTGTCGTAATATTTCTACCGATAACGAAAAAGGAGTATCAGCTAGTAATGGCCCTACAAAATTTGTACTGAGTGAGAGTAGGCGACGATCATTGGATACTTTTTCTCTGATAGCTTGATACAACAGTGCGGCTGAGAGCCCACCAAAAGCAGTTCTGCCTTGGCACCAGTTTTCTGGAAATTGCATTGTGCTAGTTAATTGTTCGGTATTGTCTGAACTTCCAATTTTTGCAGCTTGGAGAAGTAATTGTTCAAAATGCATGAAGATGTCCTTTTATAGTGCGATTTAATAAATTTATAACACAACCAAACTAGTCAGACCAGTAATTAAAAACGTCTCTGGCGGTGCAAAAATCACCATTCCTTACAATTATTAGGGTTATTTTGTAAATAAATCACAAAAAATGGATTTTTTTTCATTTTTACAGTTGAAATAAGTTTGGCGCATCCCTATTTACTATGTCATCGAACGTATTAACGAATATTGAAGTTGGAGAAGTTTCATGGGTAAAATTATTGGAATCGATTTAGGTACTACAAACTCTTGTGTTGCAGTACTTGATGGTGGCAAAGCACGTGTTATTGAAAACGCGGAAGGCGATCGCACAACCCCGTCTATTATTGCTTACACGCAAGACGGCGAAACATTAGTAGGTCAATCTGCTAAGCGTCAAGCGGTTACTAACCCGACAAACACATTATTTGCAATCAAGCGTTTAATTGGTCGTCGTTTTGAAGACGAAGAAGTACAACGCGATATCGGCATTATGCCGTTTAAAATCATCAAAGCTGATAACGGCGATGCATGGGTAGAAGCGGGTGGCGAAAAACGCGCTGCACCACAAATTTCTGCTGAAGTACTGAAAAAAATGAAGAAAACGGCAGAGGACTTCTTAGGTGAAGAAGTAACTGAAGCTGTAATCACAGTACCTGCATACTTTAACGATTCACAACGTCAAGCAACGAAAGATGCTGGCCGTATTGCGGGTCTTGAAGTTAAACGTATTATCAATGAGCCTACTGCTGCGGCACTTGCTTACGGTATGGATAAAAACCGTGGCGAAAACATCGTTGCAGTATATGACTTAGGTGGCGGTACTTTCGATTTATCAATCATTGAAATTGATGAAGTTGAAGGCGAGCACACTTTTGAAGTACTTGCTACAAACGGTGATACTCACTTAGGTGGTGAAGATTTCGATAACCGTGTAATCAACTACCTAGTAGCTGAATTCAAGAAAGATCAAGGTTTAGACTTAAAAACTGATCCTCTTGCAATGCAACGTGTTAAAGAAGCTGCTGAAAAAGCAAAAATTGAACTGTCATCTGCACAATCAACTGAAGTAAACCTTCCGTATGTAACTGCTGATGCATCTGGTCCTAAGCACATGAACGTGAAACTAACACGTGCTAAGCTTGAATCACTAGTTGAAGATTTAGTAACTAAATCTCTAGAGCCACTTAAACGTGCACTTGCTGATGCTGATTTATCAGTAAGCGACATCAACGATATTATTCTTGTTGGTGGCCAAACACGTATGCCTTTAGTACAAAAAACAGTTGCTGATTTCTTCGGTAAAGAACCACGTAAAGACGTAAACCCTGATGAAGCAGTTGCAGTAGGCGCAGCGATTCAAGGTGGTGTACTTGCTGGTGACGTCAAAGATGTACTATTACTAGACGTTTCTCCATTATCTCTTGGTATTGAGACAATGGGTTCAGTAATGACAGCATTAATTGAGAAAAACACGACGATTCCTACTAAGAAATCGCAAACATTCTCAACAGCTGAAGATAACCAATCTGCTGTAACAATTCACGTGTTACAAGGTGAGCGTAAACGTTCAAGCGACAATAAATCTCTAGGTCAATTTAACCTAGAAGGTATTCGCCCAGCACAACGTGGTACACCGCAAATCGAAGTAACATTCGATGTTGATGCCGATGGTATCTTACATGTATCTGCAAAAGATAAAGATACAGGTAAAGAGCAAAAAATCACAATTCAAGCATCTTCAGGCCTAAGCGATGAAGAAGTTGAAAAAATGGTTCGTGATGCAGAAGCACATGCTGAAGACGATAAAAAGTTTGAAGAACTTGTAGCTGCTCGTAACCAAGCTGATGCTCTAGTACACGGTACTCGTAAGCAAATTGAAGAAGCTGGCGATGCATTACCAAGCGAAGACAAAGAAGCGATTGAAGCGGCTGTTGTAGATTTAGAAGCTGCTATTAAGAGCGACAACAAAGAAGAGATTGAAGCTAAAACTCAAGCTCTTGCTGAAAAGTCTCAAAAACTAATGGAAATTGCACAAGCGAAAGCACAGCAAGGTTCAGCAGATGCAGGCGAGCAACAGAAATCAGCTAAGCAAGACGACGACGTTGTTGATGCAGAGTTCGAAGAAGTGAAAGACGACAAGTAATTGTTGCTAACGCTTCTCGCTAGCCAAAAACACTTAACTCAATCGAGTGTTTAGGTTAGGATGAACAATTGAGGCGCGCGAGCAATAGCTTGTCGCGCCTTTTGCATGTATTTAAGGTTTAAAAATTCAATGATAAATCGATGCGATTTATCGGTTTATCCAGCAGCTCACGCTGCAAACAGAAAAGAGTAGTGTGATAGATATGTCAAAACGCGATTATTACGAAGCCCTCGGCGTAAGCAAAGATGCGAGTGAGCGAGACATAAAAAAAGCGTATAAACGCTTAGCGATGAAATATCATCCAGATCGTACCGCAGGCGATAAAGAGCTTGAAACTAAATTTAAAGAAGTTAAAGAAGCTTACGAGATTTTAACCGATCCTCAAAAACGCCAAATGTATGACCAACATGGTCACGCGGCATTTGAGCAAGGCGGTGGCGGTGGTCATGGCGGCTTTGGTGGCGGTCATGGCGATTTTGGTGATGTATTTGGTGACGTATTTGGCGATATTTTTGGTGGCGGCGGTGGTCGACGTCAATCTCGTCAACAACGTGGTTCTGACTTACGTTACAACATGGACTTGAGCTTAGAAGAAGCGGTTCGTGGTAAAGAAGTTGAAATTAAAGTACCAACATGGGTGGGTTGTGAGCCATGTGATGGCAGTGGTGCTAAAGCAGGTTCTAAGCCTAAAACATGTACTACGTGTCATGGTGCTGGCCAAGTACAAATGCGCCAAGGTTTCTTTGCTGTTCAGCAAACGTGTCCAACGTGTCAGGGACAAGGTCAGATTATTTCAGACCCTTGTAACAAATGTCATGGTCAAGGCCGCGTAGAAAAAACTAAAACGCTTTCAGTTAAAATTCCAGCTGGCGTTGATACTGGAGACCGTATCCGCTTAACTGGTGAAGGTGAAGCCGGAATGCACGGCGCGCCATCTGGCGACTTGTACGTGCAAGTATCTGTTCGCGAACATGAAATATTTGTGCGTGAAGCAAATAATTTATACTGTGAAGTACCAATTAGCTTTACAACAGCAGGTCTTGGTGGCGAAATTCAGGTGCCAACACTTGATGGTCGTGCAAAACTTAAAATACCTTCTGAAACGCAAACGGGCAAAATGTTCCGTATGCGTGGCAAAGGCGTTAAGTCTGTTCGAAGTGGTGCCCAAGGCGATCTAATTTGTAAGGTAGTAATCGAAACGCCAGTTAATTTAAACGAGCGTCAACGTGAACTACTGCAAGAGTTAGATGAAAGTATGGGTACAGATAGCTCGAAAAATCGTCCTAAAGAGCAAGGCTTTTTTGACGGTGTTAAAAAGTTTTTTGATGATTTGACCAAGTAAATTTAAATTATTATTAATAATGAAACGGCGCTTTTTAGCGTCGTTTTTTTTGCTTTAAATTTTATTTTTGTTACTGTTAAAAAAAAACACGATTCAATAGTATGACCCCAGCAATCGAATTACTTAAAAAACAAAAAATCCCCTTTGAAGTACTCAGTTACGATCACGATGCAGGTAATAGTCAATATGGGCTTGAAGCTGTTGAAAAGTTAAATTTAGATAGCGCCCAAGTATATAAAACTCTCGTTCTTGAAACGCATGAAAGGCAGCTAATTGTTGCTGTTACTCCTGTGTCGCAACAAGTTAACTTAAAACAGTTGGCAAAATTATGTGGTGCCAAAAAAGTAGCAATGGCTGCCCCGCAAAAAGTTCAAGCTAGCACTGGTTATATTTTAGGTGGAGTAAGTCCACTTGGGCAAAAAAAACGCTTAGCTACGTTTATTCATAGTAGTGCTTCACTTTTTGATACTATTTATGTGAGCGCTGGAAAGCGAGGTTTAGAAATCGCACTCTCCCCAACTAATTTAGCGGCGTTAACTAGCGCTAAATTTGGCGATTTATAGCCTTTATTTTTAAAATTACTCTCCATAAAGGCAATTAACTCAAGTTAAGCAATTTGCTCAATACCTTATTTGTAACTACATTGAGAGTATCTTTATACCGTTAATATTTAATACCAAACGGTATTACACATTTTGTATACGGCTGTTTGTATGAACCTTTTAGATGTAGATTATTTTGCAATACTGGTGGCTGCACTGTCTTCTTTTATGCTTGGCGGCATATGGTACTCAAAAGCACTCTTTAAAAACGCTTGGCTAGAAAGTATTGGCTTAACTGACCTTGATTTACAATCAGCCAATCCTAAGTTGATATTTGGCGGCAGCTTCTTTTTAGTATTTATAGCGGCTTTAATGTTGTCTCTATTTTTAGGTAAAGACGCAAGCTTAGTTGAGTGTATAGGAACAGGCTTTGTAATCGGCTTTTTTTGGATCAGTAGTTCACTAGGATTAAGTTATATATTTGAGCAACGCCCTTTAAAGCTATTTTTAATTAATGGGAGTTACTGTATTTTACAGTTTTCGTTAATGGGGCTTATTTTAGGTATTTGGCCGTAAGGGTTGAGTAGCCGTTAATGCCCGGTTTGATTCTTACCTGAGAGTAGAGTAGGTTTATATAATCGTATTTACATGATTTGGTAGCGGTATTAATGAAAATATTAGTAGTTGATGATATGCCACTCATGCGTCATGTTTTAATTAATATGCTAAGAAAGTTGGAGTATTGCAATATCGTTGAAGCTACAGATGGATTACAAGCTTTGGCTTTATTACGTGACCAGCATTTCGATTTGGTTATTACAGATCTTCATATGCCAAAAATGGATGGCGTTGATTTACTCACAAACATTCGAAAAGACAGAGCCCTTGCCTATATTCCTGTGTTGATGGTTACCTGTGAGGATAGTACAGATAAAGTTAAGCAAGTTATTGCAGCTAAAGTATCGGGGTTTATAATCAAACCTTTTAATATGAATGTACTATCATCTCAATTAAACCGCTTCTTTTTCAAAGATTAGGTTATATTTTCATTATCATTAAATTATTATGAGCTCACTTTAGTATCCATACCGCGTAAAAATTTTAAAACCCAGTGGTCACCTTTACCCACTTAATACAAATGAGCAATAATACCTAATCATTTTGCGAGGCTAAATGTGTCGCTCCCTGTGTTAAAAAATTCTCATTTAGAACAGTTAAATAGCGAATTTTCGCCTAGCTATCAACACGTTTTTCTACCCTCAAATAGATCACTTAATTAAACGAATTACTATAAACTGGTATCATAAAGAATAATTTTTTATATAGTACTGAAGGACTTAATGGCAAAACCTAATAAAAAAGGCCCAACTAAAACGGTCGATATTTTTTGCTCTGCTTGTAAAGCTTCCTTATTTAAATATCGAAAAGGAGGCAAAGGAGCATTAGTTAAGTGTTTTAAAGAGCGTATTAGTCAAGACTTTACACAAGAGCCCTGTATTTGTCCTAACTGCAGTCGGCCTTTTGCCCGAGAAGCGATTATTCGTGGTGCACCTGCCTATAAAATAATTGGTGGCAAAGTAACGTTTAAATAATTCAGATACAGTAAAACTTCTTCATACGGACATATGGCCTTGTTAGAATTTACCATATTGATAGAATCGCCCGGTTTGCTGTTTCAATGAATGAAAAAATACCCTCCCCATGGATCGGGCCAGTTTATTGGGTTATTTAAAAATGGATAAAGGATAGTTTCGTGATAGCACTCTTATTTGACATCATAGGTATGACAGGTACTTTTTTAGTAGTTGGTTCATTTTTCTTACTGCAGCTAGGAAAAACGTCTCCATCTAGCCTAACGTATAATATGATGAATTTAACAGGGGCGATTTTGTTGTTAATTAGCCTTTGCTATAACTTTAATTTAGCGAGCTTTGTGATAGAAATATTTTGGATAGCTGCTTCATTAATTGGTTTATACAAATACCTAAAAAACAGATCAGCTTTAGCTACAAATTAATAACGTATTAATTTTGTTCTAAACCTTAAACACTGCAAGCACAACTGTTTGCGGTGTTTTTTGTTTTTAGGACTAACTTTAATTAACAAGTATAATTAAATTCATTTGTTAACAAAAAGTTTATATCCCTACCTCATATAAGTCGTTACACTAGCGACCTTAAATTTTTAGGCTATTTCTCGGGTAGGCCATGTTTACGTTTTCTAAAAAAATAATTACAGTATGTATATTATTAGTATTAATTTTGGTTGTTACATTTTGGGTAGGCCGCGCTCACGATATTGAAAAAGCAACAGCTCAAGCGCAGCGTCAGGTTACTCAATTAAATAATTACATTGATACTGAACTCGCTCGTTTTTCGGCTATTCCCCAGCTACTTACTTATAATCAGTTAATGATTGAATTTGCAAACGGCGACCAAGCCCATTACAACGCTATAAATAACTACTTAGCTGATATACAACAAGCCAGTGGTGCATCAGATATATTTGTACTGAATGCCCAAGGCGCAGTAACGGCAAGTAGTAACTGGCAAGCCGACTACACATTTTTAGGCAGTAACTTTGCCTTTAGACCTTACTTTAAGCGTGCATTTGCAGGTGAAAAAGTGGCCTACTTTGCACTAGGTATGCGTTCAAAAGAGCGTGGCATTTATTTTTCGCAGGCTGTTTATCACGACAACAAAGCGGTTGGTGTTGTTGTATTAAAAGTGAATGTAAGCAAATTTGAAAACGACAGAGAGCTTTTAAATACATCTAAAGGTAGCCATTTTTATTTAGAGCTTAGTGATAATGTAATTGCGATGTCTGATATGCAAACATGGCGTTTAAATAGCTTCAGTGAGTTTGATATAACAAAGCGACGTAATATAAAGTTACGCCGTGCTTATTTAGATCATCAACCTGTATATATTAAGCAATTTCAATATAAGAGCCAGGGTATTTCGCATTTCAGAATTAATAAAAACCTTTATGTGAGTGCGACAAAACCATTGCGTTACTTTAGTGCACATATGAACGTACTTGTTGATATTACAGAAGTAAATTCAGCTCAATTAATACGCTTGTTTTGGGCATTTAGTATTTATGCTTTAGTTATGATTGTTGGTTATAGTTTACTTGCTCGTTTTGCGGGTTATAAAAAGCTCGTTTACTCTAGGCATAGTCTTGAGCAAAAAGTGATTGAGCGCACACAAGAGCTTGAGAAAACGCAAGTTGCATTAGTTCAATCAGCAAAACTTGCAACAATTGGGCAGTTAAGCGCAGGTATTAATCACGAAATAAACCAGCCCCTTAGCGCTATGAATACTTACCTAGCAAGCGCCAAACGTTTACTCGCTAAGCAAAATTACACCGCACTTGGCGAAAGCATAACTGTGATTGAGGGGCTTGTAGGTCGCGTACACAAAATAGTGGGGCAGCTAAAACATTTTAGCAAACCATCACAAACTCAATTAAGACCTTATCCGTTAGCTGGTTTATTAAATAACGCCTTGATGATTGCCAGCTCACAACTAAAACAAGATAACGTACACGTAGAGCAGCCTAATTTAGATAGTGGGTTAATAGTGTGGGTTGATTCACTTAAATTTGAGCAAGTGTTGGTTAACTTAATAACTAACGCGAGCCAAGCTATGAATGGCGCAATAATACGTAAATTAAGTTTTAATGTTGAGTGCTTTGATAATCGAGTAAAACTCTCAATTTTAGATACAGGGCCTGGAATAGAGCAACATGCTTTTGGTAATATTTTCGAACCTTTTTATAGTACTAAAGAAAGTAACGGCTTAGGCCTTGGATTATCTATTTCAAAACAAATCATTGACTCGTTTAATGGCTCTTTAAGTGCGCACAATCGACTGCAAGGCGGGGCTGAGTTTATAATCAGTCTATCAAGCACGCAGGATAAAACAGATGATTGAAAACTCACCGTGTAAGCACATCATTGTAGTTGATGATGAAGCGATGATCAGAGATTCATTAAAACAATTACTTACCCTCGAAGGCTATACAGTTGAGTGCTTTAATGATGCAAGTACGGCTCTAACAAAGCTTAATCGACGTTTTATGGGCGTTGTACTGAGTGACATAAATATGCCTGCAATGGATGGGCTAACTTTGCTTGAGCAAGTCACGGCATTTGATAGTGAACTGCCGGTTATATTTTTAACAGGGTACGCCGATGTAACTATTGCTGTTAAAGCTATGCAATTAGGCGCGTATGACTTATTTGAAAAACCAGTAAACGAAACATTGCTTGATTGCATAGCAAGAGCATGCGACAAGCGTAGCTTAGTGATTCAAAATCGTGCACTAAAACTTGCTGTACAAAAAACCTCAGCGCCGGGTGTACGAATACTGGGTGATACTCCTAAAATGCAAGATATGATGCATTTACTCAATACGGTTATTGATACCCCAGCTGATGTAATGATTGAAGGTGAAACTGGCACGGGTAAAGAGCTTGTAGCGCGTTACTTACACGATCAAAGTATTCGCTCAGCAAGTAACTTTGTGGCTATAAATTGCGGCGCGGTGCCTGAGCAGTTGATAGAAAGTGAGTTATTTGGTGCTGCAAGCGGTGCCTATACCGGAGCAACTCACACTCGTAAGGGAAAGTTTGAATTCGCACAAGGTGGTACTGTTTTTTTAGATGAAATAGAAAGTACCCCAATGTCGTTGCAGGTTAAATTATTACGCGTATTAGAGGAGCGAAAAGTAACTCCAGTAGGTGATAATAAAGCAATTGAATTAGATATAAGAATTGTTGCAGCCACTAAAGTAGATTTGCTTTTATTAGTTGAAAAAGGTGAATTTAGAGCAGATTTATATTATCGACTAAGTTTGGTAAAAGTAGATATACCACCACTTAGAGCTCGCAAAGCAGATATAGTATTACTGTTTAAGCATTTTAGCTCTATTGCAGCAACACGCTATCACAAGCCGCCAGCACCTCTTAATAGCGAAATACAACAGCGACTCTTAGCGTACGACTGGCCTGGTAATGTAAGGGAGCTTAGAAACCAAGCTGAGCGCGCGGTTTTATTAGGAGTAGAACTTGCTTTTAGTGTTAGCAAAACGCAGGCTAAAGGTGAGCTTTCTCCCGATTTAAGCTTATCTGAAAAAGTTGCTTTTTATGAGCAGTCGTTAATAGAAGAAGCCCTAGAGCGTAACCATGGCAGTATTAAAAATACGATGGATACACTGCAAATCGCTCGTAAAACCCTTTACGATAAAATGAGTAAATACAATTTAAACCGTGATATGTTTATTGACTAAATTGTGTGGTTTATGTGACAACTTCGTTTTTATGGTGTGTGGGAAACCGCACATTTATTCTCTTTTTTATACGCAATACCCATTAACCTTATGAAATGTAATAGTATTTTACCATTGGCAGTAAAGTTGCCTTATTAGGTCTGACAACAAGTAGATTCTAATAATTAGGACACATAATGATAAAGTTTACACACTCTACTATTTTACTCACCTCAATAAGTAGCTTTGCTTTTTACTCGTACACGGCTTGCGCTACTGAATATGATGTTTATGGTAAAGCCGAAGTGCAAATTGCTAATACAGATACGGGTATTATGCGTTACGCAGAAGAAGGCACGCAGATTGAAGCGCCATTTTCGCGTATAGGTATTCAAGGGCAACACAAATTAAATGAATATTTAAACGTTGTTTTTAAATACGAAGTGCAAGTAAAAGGCTTTGAGCAAGATGACACCGAAGAGCCATTTAGTGCAAGGAATACATACCTTGGTTTAAAAGGTCAATTTGGCGAGCTTGTAGTGGGAAGAAATGATACTCGCTTTAAATACTCTGAAGGCAAAGTTGATAACTTTAATGAAACCCAAGGTGACATAGCTCAAGTTATTGCAGGACAAGATAGACTTGGTGATACGCTAACATACACTTCTAAGTATTGGCATAATACGCAATTTTCGTTTACTTATGCTCCAAAAGACGACAACAAAGATAACGAAGCTGGATTTGCAGCAACCTTTATTTATGGTGATCGAAGCTTAAAAAACACCTCATATTACTTATCATTAAGCCATGTTGATTCTCTTAATAATATTAATGCGAGCCGAATAGCAGCAGCCTATAAATTTGAACAATTACAGCTTGGTGCACTGTATCAGCATTCTGAATCAACAGATGGTATAAAATCAGGTAACGGTTATGTGTTAAGTGCAAGCTATACGCTTGATAAATGGGTACCTAAATTACAGTTTGCTAAAGATGACTCTTTACTTCGTCAAACTTCTGAGGCAACGCAATGGACTACGGGCCTTGACTATGTATTTGATAAGCAAACAACTGCTTACCTTTTATACACCGACCTTAATTTAGAAGAACAAGACGACAGCAGTGTTGCGCTTGGTCTTAAATACAAATTTTAGAGGCCTGCCATGACAGATAATATACTCACGCAAAAACCAGATAAGAAAAGACATTTCCAATGGCTTTTTTTGATACTAGGCCCTGTAGTAATGCTATTAACATGTTTACTCGATCCACCAACGGGTATGTCTGTAGCGGCATTTAAAACCGCAGGTTTAGCATTTTGGATGGCGTCGTGGTGGGTGAGCGAAGTAGTACCAATTCCAGCAACTGCTTTGCTCCCTCTGGTAATATCACCACTTGCTGATATAGCAGCAATTAAAAGCGTAGCTGCCCCGTATGCGCACCCGCTAATATTTTTATTTTTAGGTGGTTTTTTAATTTCTATTGCTATGGAGCGTTGGGGGTTACATAAACGTATTGCGCTAAGCACCATGTTATATGCGGGTAAAAAGCCAAGCTTGCAAATTTTAGCCATGATGCTGGTAACCGCATTTTTGTCGATGTGGATGTCTAATACCGCAACAGCTGTAATGATGCTGCCTATTGCGCTTTCAATTACTAATTTAGTTAAGCAATCAGACCCGAGTAATGAAGGTTTTGGTAAGGCTTTACTGTTATCAATCGCTTATGGTGCAAGTATTGGTGGTATTGCTACCTTAATCGGTACTCCGCCTAATGCTTTAATGGCTGCTTACTTGTCAGATAGTTACCAAATAGAAATTGGCTTTGCGCAATGGATGATTGTAGGCGTACCACTGTCTTTAGGCATGCTAATTATTAGCTGGGTTTGGCTTACTAAATTTGCGTATAAAGTAGATGCTAATATTAAAAACGATCAAAAAATTGATACAAAAGCGGTGTTTTCAACGCAGTTAAAAAGCCTAGGTATAATGCAGCGCGCCGAAAAAGGCGTGTTATTTGTGTTTGTTTTAGCAGCACTGTGTTGGATATTTAGACCTTTATTAGGTGATATAACAGGTCTTAATATTTCAGATACTACTATTGCAATTGCAGCGGCATTGCTGTTGTTTGTAATGCCAGCGAATAAAGGCAAAGATGAGCGTATCCTTGATTGGGAAAGCGCAGCTAAAGTGCCGTGGGGCGTTTTATTATTATTTGGTGGCGGGCTTACACTTGCATCTCAAATTAAGTCATCAGGGCTTGCTGAATTTATTGCTCACCTAATTGAAGGCGCCAGCACTATTCCACTTGTTATGAGTGTACTTGTTGTTGTGGCATTAATTACGTTTTTAACTGAGATCACAAGCAATACAGCAACTGCAGCTGGCTTTCTTCCTTTGTTAGGGCCCGTTGCAGAGTCTATAACAGGTTCACCATTGGTTTGGGTTATTCCTGCAGCTATAGCGTGTAGTTGTGCGTTTATGATGCCGGTAGCGACACCACCAAATGCTATTGTGTTTGGCTCAGGGCAAATTCAAATGCGCGACATGATAAGAGCGGGTTTTGTGCTAAACATTGTGGCTATTGTATTAATTACGCTGGTTACAATGACTATTGCAGCCCAAGTATTTGGCTTTTAAAGCTGAACTAAATTAGTTCCAACCAACCTATTCCAGAGTAGCTTTGTTTATATTTACAGTTTTAAACAAAACTACTCTTTATACTTATTTGTAGTACTCAAGAAGCTCTTTTTTAGATAATTAGTGTTATTGCTCGAAAAACAGAACAAGGTTATAGTCGTTAATAACTTTAAAAATTGAGTAACCTATTTTGAGCACTGAGACATCACAGGCAATGCCTTTAATTCCCCAGTTTGATGAATTGCAAAAAAGCTTTCTCGAAACGCCTTACTTGCCAATTGATAAACGTCTCGTTTTATTAAAAAAACTCCGTGTACGTATTGTTGAACTTGAGCAAGAGCTAGTGGATGCTGCTTCAAAAGACTTTGGTTACAGAACCGCTTTCGATACTCTACTTGGCGATATATTGCCTACGGTTCAAACACTCGCGCACATTATCAAAAAGCTACCAAAATGGGCAAAGCCAAGTAATCGCTCTGTGGGTTTAAGCTTGTGGCCTTCAAAAGTAAGTGTTAATTATCAGCCCAAAGGTGTGGTTGGTATTATTGCACCGTGGAATTACCCGATTCAGTTAGCGTTAGTACCTGTGCTTACCGCCATAGCTGCCGGTAATAGAGTGATGCTTAAATTAAGCGAATTCACACCTCATACAAACGCCGTTATCGAAAAAATATTTAAAGATGATCTGCAAGCTCATTGTAAAATAATACTAGGGGCGAGTGATGTTGCAGCACAGTTTTCATCACTGCCATTTGCTCATTTATTATTTACGGGTTCTACGAACGTAGGTAAATTAGTAATGGCGTCAGCTAGTCGTAATTTAACGCCGGTAACGCTTGAACTCGGTGGTAAATCGCCAGTTATTATTACGCAAAATGCCGATATTAAAAAAGCGGCACAAGCCTTACTGTTTGGTAAAATGGCCAACGCAGGGCAAATATGCGTTGCACCCGACTACGTATTTGTACCCAAAGAGCTTGAGCATCAGCTTATTCAGCAATTATGCGAGTTGTATAAAAAGCATTTTAAAGACGGTGTTGAAGGTAAAAACTTAACTTCTATCATTAGCGATGCGCATTATAAACGTTTGGCAACCTACTTAGAGCAAGCCCAAGAACTGGGTGCAAACATTATTAAGCCACTTGAACACAATCAGCAAGACGAAGAAAAGCATCGTATGGGGCTGCATTTAGTGACTCAAGTAACTGACGAAATGCAGCTTATGCAAGATGAGTTATTTGGTCCAATACTGCCAATAATGAGTTATGAAAAGCTCGACAGCGCAATTGACTATATTAAAGCTCATCACCACCCATTAGCGCTTTATATTTTAGGCCAAGATAAGCACGCTCAAGAATACATTATGAAGCAAACAATCAGTGGCACTGTGGCAATAAACGATACCTTAGTGCAAGTAACTGCTGACGATGCTCCTTTTGGTGGTGTAGGCCATTCAGGAATGGGGCATTATCATGGTATAGAAGGTTTTTTAACGTTTAGCCATGCTAAAAATACGTTAGTATCGGGCTCGTTTAATCCTCGCATTGTTATGCTACTAAAACAAAGCAAACTTATTATTAAGCTTCTAAAGTGGCTTTACATAAAATAATAGGGTGCTGATTTGGTAAAGTTGAATAGGTGTTAACTTGCTAATCAAGATATATTAAAAAGGCTGAATTACATTATGTAATTCAGCCTTTTTTAGATTAGTTTAAAGCTACGGTCTTAAACTCTAAAATAAGACTTTAAAATAAGCGACCTTCGCCAGCATAGGTACCCACTTGTATTTTTGCATAAATGGCATCGGCTTTTTCTTTAGCTGCTTCAATTTCTTTAGGCAGCATTTTACGCTCATCAAGTTTACGGCTATGACTCGCTTGCATATTACCGTTGTACTCAGCGATAGTATTCCAAATATATGACTTTTCAAGATCTTTTGGCATACCTAGTCCTTCAAAATACATGAGGGCTAAATTAAATTGCGCTAAAGAGTAATTGTTTGCAGCTGCTTTTTCGTACCAGTTACGTGCCGCTTCATAGTCTCGTGTAACACCCACGCCATTAGCGTACATTACGCCCAAATTAAATTGAGCTGCAGGTAAATTCTTCTTAGCTGCTTTTTCAAATAAGGTAACTGCCATTTGATGATCAAGTTTTACGCCTTTACCTTCATCGTATAAAACAGCTAGAGCAAACATCGAATCAGCATGGTTCTTTTTAACGCCTTGCTGATAAAGTGCAGCAGCTTTGCGGTAATCGCGTGTTACACCGTATCCACCTTCGTATAATTTGGCTAGTTCGTAAATTCCTGGCGCAAAACCTTTATCTGCTAGGTATTGGAATTCTTTTAGGGCGACTGCAAATTCACCTTCGTTAGCTGCTCTTATGCCATCTTCTAATGTTGCATGAGCGAAAGGGCTAGCAAGTAAAACGCCAGCAAGAATGAGTGCTTTTAAATTAAACTGTGACATATTAATGCCTCCAATTATTAATAGTTTCGATAGATTTTAGGGCCACTACATTTTTTAGATTAAACATCCACTGCTATTTAGGCTCGCCCTTGAGGCGGTTTGCTCTTTGTTGCTCGGTTTTTTAATGAGCTTACTAAGTTACAAACTTCGCGCGGCGATTAAATAGCGCCTAGATAGAACAGATTTAATCCTAAAAGGTCAACAGGCCATAGTTAAATGCTAATTTATTAAATTTTTGCACTATTTGCACATTATAAACGTTTAATACCCAATACATTTATGTAAAGACTAAATCGGTTACTATAAATAGATGCAAAAAGGGTGTCTACTGTTATGTTTTACGCCAGCTTTAGTGTAAACGCAATGCGGTACCTTATAAGATCGTGCGTATAAAATGTAAATAACACCGCGGTGGACTTTCAAGGTAAGTAAATGAGTTTAAGAAGTGTAAGATACAGATTTTATAGAAAATTTAAAGATATAAAAAAAGCCCGTTAGGGCTTTTTTGAGTCATATTAACCGTCACTAATATGAGCAATGTAGCAAGTAAATTTGATATTTGGTGTTATTACTTGGGTCGAGTAAGTAATACCACGAAGCGGCACGTTCTTCTTTTAATGTGTCAGCATCCTTGCTGAATATCCTTCCATAGGCACTGAGGTCGGTACACTTTGTTTCTGATAATGATTATTAGTTAGATTAGTGCGCAAGTCAATATTTAAATGATAATTATTATCAAATAAGATTTTCATGATTATAAAATTTAAAATAAGGAAAGTGATGCTTAATAATCTTAAAGCTAAAAAAGTGATAAATGCATGCTTTGCTATCAGCATGGTATTTTTGTGTAGCTGTTCAGCCTCATTCACTTATAACAACTTGAGCTGGCTTTCGTCATTTTGGGTAGATGATTATATTGATTTAAATAAAACACAAAATAAGCAGCTCAAACAGATTATTAACTCGACCCAAGCGTGGCATAGAAGTACGCAACTACCAGCCTACAAACAAGACATTCAAAATATTAAGGCACTTTTTAACACCACACTAAGCATTGATCAGTTAAAAGAGCAGGTGGTTTTTGCTAAAAAGCATTGGCAGAACCTACTTGAATACGCGCACATGCCTTTAGCTGAGCTTGGGGCAACCTTATCAAGTGAGCAAAGAGAAGAGCTTTTAAACAATATTCAGATAAAAATTAACGACGAACGTGAAGAGTTTAACGAACAAACCCCGCTTGAGCGAAAAAGTGAGCGTTTGGAAGAGCAATTTGAATACTACGAGCAGTGGATAGGCAAACTTAGTAAACAACAAAAAGCGCTGATTAAATCAACTAATGAGCAACATCAAGACTCAGGAGCGTTGTGGTTAGAGTACAAGCAAACCCGTTTGAATGCAGCCAAACAGGTATTTAAAAATGCTGAAATAACAAAAAAAGAATTTATAAATCAGTTGAGTACAGTTATTAAAGAGCGCGAACTATATATGAGCGACGCACTATTGAAAAGCAATGAAGCAAACTTAAATTTATATATAAATTTACTCTACGAATTAAACTCAACCTTAAATGATAAACAACGCCAAAGCGTTAATGATCAATTTGATGAGTTAATTGAGACCTTAAACGATATAATAGAAAATTAAATTGTGCGTGAATTATTAAGTTTTAAATTAGCTGTTTAGGCTGATTTGTTTTTAAACGCAAAAATGCTTTTTAAAGGGCAATATATGGTTACAGATTTGAAAAGTATCTTAAACACTTGGTATCCCAACAGGGATAACCAAGAATGGGTTTTAGCTACTTTGTACAAAATTGAAGGCTCTAGTTACAGAAAGCTAGGGGCTATGATGCTTATTTCGAGCCTAGGCGAGCGCTTGGGGATGCTTTCGGGTGGCTGTTTAGAAGCTGACATACAACGCCATGCTAAACAAGTAATGAGTAGTTTAAGCAGTAAAACCATTAGTTATGATGCCACCGATGAAGACGATTTTACATTTCAACTTGGCATTGGTTGTGGGGGCATAGTACATATTTTACTGCAGCCCATTCACAAAGCTAATGACTATTTACAGTTAGAGCTTGTATCTAAAGCACTTAATGAGAATAAACCAGGGCGATACCTTCAACAAGTAAGCCCGATTTTGCCAGCCGGCAGTGGTGTATTTACGCAAAATGATGAGTTGCATGGTTTATCAATGAACCGCAAAGCGCAATTGGTAGAATTACAAGGCGCTACGTGCTTGCAAACCTCTATTTATCCACCGCCCCATCTATTAATAGTAGGTGGCGGCGCAGATGCAGTTCCGGTTTATACATTTGCCAAACAACTTGGTTGGAGTGTAACTGTATGGGATACACGCGCGGCTAATGCAAAAAGACAATATTTTAAAAATGCAGATGCTATTTTGCGCATCACACCGAGTGAGTTAAAAGAATATTGCATAACTCATAAAGTCGATGCGACTATTTTAATGGCTCACAGCGTTGAACTTGACGCCAGTACGTTGGCTCAATTTAAAGATGTTCCGTTTAAATATATAGGATTATTGGGTCCTAAGCACAGACGTGAACAAGTTTTAGAGCACGCAAATACGCGTGTTTCACAAATTAAGTCTCCTGTTTTTGGGCCTGTCGGTTTAAATTTAGGGGGCGACTCGCCAGAGAGTATTGCACTATCGCTGATCAGCGAAATACATGCAGTGCTGTGTGATAAAGATGCCCAATCACTTAGCCATTGGGGGCAAGAGCCGTGCTGATTGCAAAAGTAGTGTTGGCAGCAGGTCAATCATCTCGTTTTGATGGTTGTAAGCTAATAGCCGATGTGGGCTTAGGGCAAACAATGATTGAGCGAGCGGTTGAAGTGCTGCAAGCGCTTGATGATTCACCCGTATATGTAGTTACAGGAAAGTGGCACGCAGAGGTAGTAAAAGCACTCAGCGGGCATTCAAATATACATATTATTGAAAACAAACGATGGGATGACGGCTTAGGTGTTTCAATTGCTGTCGCTTCGCAAGCGCTATCTAAACACCATGCTTATAATGGAATTTTATTTATGCTTGCCGATCAGGTTGAGCTTAAAACGCAAGATCTAGCTGCATTAGTTACAGGTTTCACACGTGAATCCTCGCGCTGGTGTGCAAACTATGGCGAGCGTTTAGGTGTACCCGCTATATTCCCAGCGGTTGATTTATCAAAGCTTACAAGCTTAACTTCTGATAAGGGGGCACAGCAATTACTGCGTTCCAGCAGTGAAGTCGTCAATACAATTAATTTAAGTAGTGCGAGTGTAGATATAGATACGCAACTGCAGCTGAGTAATTTTATAGCGAAGCATGAATTAAAAGTACACAAAAAGTAATTGAATTATATCAGTTGTAACTACGATTATGTTTAAAGTATTTAGCTGTGAGTACAATGGGTATTACACAGTAAATGATGTTTTTAGAGTGAGTAGTTACAACAATTTTAACGGTAAAAGCCAACGTATTAACTAATATTGGGGCTATAAAGCTTAATCAAGGGGCAAGCTATGGTGACGTTTACAATTAATGGCAAGGTGGTTGAATCACACGCAAGTGAAGATACACCATTGTTATGGGTTATTCGCGATGAAATTGGATTAAAAGGTACGAAGTTTGGTTGCGGTATTGCAATGTGTGGTGCGTGTACGGTGCATTTAGATGGGCAAGCAACTCGCTCATGTGTTTTACCAATTGGCGCAATTGCAGGAAAAAACATTACCACAATTGAAGGACTTAATAACGAACACCCACTTCAAAAAGCATGGGTTGAAGAGCAAGTACCACAGTGCGGTTATTGTCAGTCTGGGCAAATAATGCAAGCGGCTACATTACTGGCAGCTAACCCAAGTCCTTCAGATGAAGAGATAGTAAGCCATATGAATGGTAACTACTGTCGCTGTATGGCTTATAAACGTATTAAAACTGCTATTCAACGCGCTGCAGATGAGTCACAAAGTGTAGTAAATATATTTGATCCAAATGCACAAGACGCTTAACTGGAGCCGATAATGAAAAAATTATTTCAAAAAAATAGCGAAACCGTTAATTTAAATCGTCGCTCGTTTATGATTGGCACTGCTAGCGCAGGTTTAGTCATGGCGTTTGCCCCTGCGTTATTTTCGGGTTCGCTCAGTGCAAAAGAATCAATTGCGCAACAAGCTTTTTCACCCACCATTTGGTGGACTATGAGCACCGACGGCGCTGTAGAAGTAAGTATTGCAAAAGCTGAAATGGGTCAACATATCGGTACTGCTCTTGCGCGGATTGTGGCTGATGAACTTGAATGTGATTGGGATAAAGTATCAATTACCTACGTAGATACTCATGAAAAATGGGGCTTTATGGTAACGGGTGGTTCATGGTCTGTATTTCAAAGCTTTAAGCCATTATCTCAAGCCGGCGCTGCGGGTCGAATTGCATTAATAGAAGCAGGAGCGAAAATGCTCGGCGTGCCTGCAAGTAAATGTCGTGCTGAAAAGGGCTATATTATTTCAGGCGAAAAATCGGTTAGTTACGCAGACATAGTTAAAAAAGGCGAGTTTAATCGTACATTTACCAGTGATGAAGTTGCAAACCTTCCACTAAAACCTGCTAATAAACGTCATTTAACAGGGCTTAAACAAGACTTTAAAGCGCTTGATATACCAGCCAAAACAAATGGTACAGCAGTATATGGGATAGATGTAGAAGTTGAAGGCATGCTGTACGCGCGCCCAGTTATTCCACCAACTCGTTATGGCAGTACAGTAACAAATGTTGACGATAGTGCAGCAAAAGCAATTAAAGGTTACAAAGGCTATGAAATTTTAAATGACCCTAGTAACACAGTGCAAGGCTGGGTTGTTGTATTAGCTGATAGTTACCCAAGTGCCATTAAAGCAGTAGATGCTTTAAACGTGAGTTACAAAAAGGGTGAGTCGGCAAATATATCTGAAGCTGATATTCAAAAAGAAGGTAAGCGATTATGCGAGCAACGCGACTCGGGTACTTTGTTTGTTGATGAAGGCGATATAAAGAAAACCCAAGCAGACGCTAGTGAGTCGTTAGAATCAATGTATACCACAGCGACAGCGAGTCATTATCAGCTAGAGCCATTAAATGCGGTTGCAGAGTTTAAAGACGGAAATTGGATTATTCATACCGGTAACCAGTGGCAGTCACTTACGTTACCAGCGCTTGCTAAAGCACTCGATATAGAACAAAACAAAGTAATTATTCGTCCTTATTATTTAGGTGGTGGTTTTGGTCGTCGATTATTTGGTGATTGGACTGTGCCTGCGGCTCTAACTGCAAAAGCAGTAGGTAAACCAGTAAAACTGGTATTTACACGGGCAGATGATAGTTTATTCGATCAGTCTCGTTCTGCATCTGCTGCAAAAATGACGGCGTCGTTTGATAAAAATGGTACATTCACAGGAATGGAACATGCATTTGCTGCTGGTTGGCCTACTAAAGCTATGGCACCAGGGTTTTTATCACCGGGTGTTGATGGCAAAGGTAAATTTGATGCATTTTCGGCATCAGGCGCTGATCATTGGTACAGCATGAGCAGTCATCGTGCACGCGCTATTAATAACGAAGTTGCACAAAGCACCTTTAATCCAGGTTGGTTACGTTCAGTAGGGCCAGGTTGGATTGCATGGAGTCTTGAGTCGTTTATCGATGAAATTGCCCATAAGCAAGGCAAAGATCCTGTTCAATTTAGAATTGAAATGTTAGATGGTAAAGGCAAGCAAGCAGGTAAAGCACCTGAGAGCGTTGGCGGAGCACTGCGCTTACGTAATGTGCTTAAAACGGTGTCTGACAAAGTAGCTTCTGTAAAATTAGCGAAAGACGAAGGCATTGGTTTTTCTGTAAGCTCAGGGCAAGAACGTACCATGCCAGCATGGCTTGCAACCGCAGCGCATGTTCACGTTAACCGTGATAGTGGTAAAATAACGCTTAAAAAGCTTTATGTTGTTGTAGATGCGGGCTTAATAGTTCACCCAGATGGCGCACTGGCGCAAATTGAAGGGTCGTTACTATGGGGCAGCAGCCTTGCATTGCATGAATCAAATACGTATAAAGATGGGCAAATATCTGCGACTAACTTTAATACTTATTTACCGCTAAGAATGCAAGATGTGCCAGATATGGACATCGAGTTTTTACAAAGCGATGAGTTTCCAGTTGGTTTAGGTGAGCCTGGGGTGATAGGGGTCGCTCCTGCGATTGGTAATGCTGTATTTAATGCAGTAGGCGTGCGTTTACGTGACCTACCAATGAAGCCAAGCGAACTTAAAAAAGGCTTAGAAGCGTAAAACAAAAATAACTAAAGGGGTGTGCTTTAAGCTGCCCCTTTTAGTTATTAAATATATTTATGTAATTATTATTTATGTATCAATAAGTAGCGTTGTTTATACTAATTCGCTTAATTAAATGATTAAGTATTAGTGCAAATTGGTATTAGGTTGTTATTACGTGTTGATATTAGTTAAGGTTTATTTATGCTAATCGACCCAACAGGGCGAGAGTTTAGTTACTTACGTTTGTCTATTACGGATGTATGTAATTTTAAGTGTGTTTATTGTTTACCAGATGGTTATCAGGGCGGTCACGACCGTGGCTTCCTCACAATTGATGAAATTAGCAATACGCTTAAAGCGTTTGCACACCATGGTATTGAAAAAGTAAGGATCACTGGCGGAGAGCCAACCCTTAGAAAAGACTTTATAGATGTTGTTCGCGCGGCAAAAGATGTTGCGGGCATAAAAAAAATTGCAATGACCACCAATGGTTTTTCTCTTCATAAGAATATTCATGACTGGGTAGATGTAGGCTTAAACGCCATTAATGTAAGCATTGATAGTTTAGATTCGCGCATGTTTAACACCATTACTGGGCATGACAAATTTACCTCAGTAATGAAAGGTATTGATACTGCGCTTGAAACGGGTATTGATTCGGTAAAAATAAACAGCGTGCTGATGAAGCAATACAACGCAAAAGAGTTTGATACATTTTTAAATTGGGTTAAACACCGCCCCGTTACCATCCGCTTTATAGAATTGATGCAAACAAACGACAACAAAGCCTTTTTTGATGCTAACCATGTTTCTGGGCAAGTTTTAAAAACTCAGCTATTACAAACGGGTTGGCAGCAAGTTGCGCGTAGTGCATCAGCAGGTCCTGCTCAAGAGTTTGCCCACCCTGATTATCAAGGCAGAATTGGTTTAATAATGCCTTACAGCAATGATTTTTGTAGTACCTGTAATCGACTAAGGGTTACAGCAAAAGGAAATCTGCACTTGTGTTTGTTTTCTGAAGAGGGTATTTCGCTAAGAGAATATATGAACGACAGTTCAAACAGTGAATTAATGGCATTGTTATCTCGTTATATTAAAACTAAGAAGCCAACTCATCTTTTGCATCAAGGTAATACGGGCATCACCACTAATTTATCTATGTTAGGTGGTTAATTGTTAGAGCTAATTTGTAAACAAAAACATCAAACGTGTCCCTAAATCACCAATAAAAGGGTGTGTTTACATGGTTTTAGAGCAACAAAGCTTGTTAAATTGTATTTTCACGTTAAACTTACTTTTTATTTTTATTAAGTGATTAGAATGGATATCGCAGCCCTTAATAGCACTAAATCATTAAGAAAGGACGTTCTAAGAGGAATGTGCCTTTGTTTTGGTGTTTTATCGGTTGGATTTGCGGGATTTAATTTAACTGTAAATAACTTTCCATTGCTAGGCTATATCGAAATCTGTTTTTCTATTTATTGTATATTTACTTATATTTCACTTAAACGCCGTCCACTACAGTTTTGGCAATCCTTAATAATGTGTGCACTGGTAACGTTAATTATTATTATAGGTACATCCTTAGCAACGCCTAGTAATGGTGTGTTTGTATGGTCGTTTGCATTACCTATTTTGTACTACCTGTTACTAGGTAAACAATATGGTGTAATTTTCTCTGCAAATTTATTAGTTATCCAAGTGTTTATTTTAGGGAGTAAGTCTACACTTGCCCCCTTTGAAACTTTTAACTTATCTCTTAATCTACTCTGTGCTTATTTAAGTATTTGGGCGATTTCTCATGTTTTTGAAGGGAGCCGCTCACATTTTTCAAGGCGACTTAAAAATTTAGCGTTACTTGACCCACTAACGGGTGCAGGCAATCGCCTTTCAATGAACCACTACTTTGAAGTTGAACTACAAGATAAGTCACAGTTATATTTGTTTTTACTCGATTTAGACTTTTTTAAGCAGATAAATGATGAGCATGGCCATGGTGTCGGTGACCAAGTACTTATCGAAGTGGCCACTTTACTAAGGGTTGTGCTTGGTAGAGGGTATGTATTTAGAGTAGGCGGTGAAGAGTTTGCTTTATTTAGCTCTTTTGTAAATGAAGAGACTGCACTTAATACCGCTGAACAAATAAGAGCACGTTTTGAAAATACCACATTTGACATTGACGGCCTTGCAATCAATGTTACAACCAGTATTGGTGTCGCAAAATTTAAAAGTACCAATTCATTGGAAAGCTTTGTAAATCAAGCTGATAAACAGTTATACAAAGCAAAGCAATTTGGTCGCAATAAAGTGTATTGTAAGTTTAAAAAAGAAAATGATTACCAGGCAGTCGTTGCGTAAGTCGTGCTACTTAGTACATTTGTTCAAAGTTAGGGATCCCGTTTTCCCAAATCGGTTTATCTTTTCCTAAATGCTCGCGTACAGCATCAAAAAATAATCGGGTTCTTACTGGTAAATCTCGATGCGGATATACGGCATACATCGCGCTAAACTCCATCAGTTTTACATCGGTCAATAAAGGCACTAACTTACCTTGTATTATTTCATCACCAATAATAAATGCAGGTGCGACAAAGTAAGTTGTGCCCGACAATGTTTTCATTAACAATGATTCTGCATCATTTGCCCTAAACACACTTTTTATTTTTTGCTCGCAGCGCTCACCTTTACTATCGTAGTAATCTATAGCTTCTACTCGAATAGAATTACTGGCATAGCTTGCTGCTGGTAATTTCGCTAACTCTTCCATTGTTTTTGGCATACCATAAGTTTCAATAAACTGTGGCGCAGCTAAAATTAATAATCGATTTCGCGCTATTTTACGTGCAATAAGTGACGAGTCTTTAGGCTCTCCTACACGAAAAGCCAAATCAAATCCTTCAGAGACTATATCTACTAATCTGTCGTCTAAACGCAGTTCAACTTCTACTTGCGGAAAGCGTTTTTGAAAATCATTAAGTACAGGTTGTAAATAACGACGACCAATAAGTGTTGATGAAGTGATTTTTAAAACGCCGCGCGGCTCTAAATGGTAGTTTTCAGCCATGCGCACGGTTTCGCCGAGCAGCTCTCTAAGCTCAGCGGCTTTTTTGATCATTTCGGCGCCTGCCGCTGTGAGCGAAAATGAACGGGTAGTTCGGTTAAGTAACCTAACGCCTAACTCATCTTCTAAACGACTAATTTGCTTGGATATAACAGAGCGATCTATGTTGCGTATTTCTGCAGCTTTAGCAAAAGAGCCTTGCTCAACTACTTCAAGTAACATTAAAAGTCGACTTGTTGTATCCATTATTACACCTTAACCAATCTATTGATGCCATTTTGGCATTAATGAATTTAAAAATCTATGGTTTTTACACACGGGTTTAATCCGTATTATGCGAGGCTAATTAACAATGGAGCGTCTTCATGAACAAACATCTAATTGCTGCTGCACTTACTGCGGCATCTTTAACACTTGCGGGTTGTGCTGATGAGAGCACAGCTCAATCAGCACCTGCACAGCAACTTCAACCAATTGATGTAGCACAGGTGCTTGTTAAGCCGGTACAGAGCTGGCACACATATACAACTCGTTTAGAGTCTCCACAAGAAGTTGCTTTAATGCCGCGTGTATCAGGAATCATCGATAGCATTGAATTTAAAGAAGGCGACGTGGTTAAGCAAGGCGATGTTTTATTTCAATTAGATGCTCGCCCATTTGCAGCGGTTGTTGCAAGCTTAAAAGCGCAAATTAAAAGTGCAGAAGCCGCCTTAGAACAAGCTAAAAGTGAAGACAAACGTGCGGTACGCTTATTAGACCGTAAGGCAATCTCTACAGAGCAAGCACAAGCGCGCACTTCAACACTGCGCCAACGCGAAGCACAGCTTTCTGCACTGCAAGCACAACTTACTTCAGCAGAACTTGATTTAGAGTTTACGTCAGTAGTATCACCAATTGATGGCATTATTTCTCGTGCAAATATTACTAAAGGTAATAACGTACTTGCGGGTCAAAGCGTATTAACGTCAATTGTTTCAAACCAAGCTATGTACGCTTACTTTGATGTTGATGAGCGCACATGGAATAGCTCTTTTAATGATGTTACTGCTGCGAGCCACCAAACTGTTGTAATGCAAAAAGTCGGTCAAAGTGATTTTGCATACAAAGGCTACATTAACTTTATTGATAACCAAATTAATTCATCAACGGGCACATTACGTGTACGTGCGGTATTTAATGAAGACAACAACCAATTACGCGCAGGCTCGTTTGCACGTATCAAGCTTGCAGCCAATTCTATTAGTGACGCTATTATTATCCCAGAACGTGCAATTGGTACTGACTTAAAAAATCGCTTTGTACTAACCGTTGGCGAAAACAACGTACTTGAATACAAACTAATTACTATTGGTGAACGTTACGGTGCATTACGTGCGGTTACTTCAGGCCTTAACGAAGGTGATGTAATTGCTGTAAATGGTCCTGCTCGCGTAGGTCCTGGTATGCCAATCTCTCCGCAAACAGTAACAATTGATACAAGCGGTGTGGCATTTACATTGTCAAACGACAACGCACAACTTGTGGCTAAGCAATAAGGTTTATTGATGAAATTTTCGCATTTCTTTATACAGCGCCCAATATTTGCGGCTATGCTGTCGTTGGTTATTTTAATTGCTGGTGGCATATCACTATTCCAATTACCAGTAAGTGAATACCCAGAAGTAGTTCCTCCAACAGTTGTTGTTACCGCCAACTACCCAGGTGCTAACCCTACCGTTATTGCGCAAACAGTGGCAACACCGCTGGAGCAAGAAATTAACGGTACTGAAAACATGTTGTATATGTTTTCGCAAGGTACTAGCGATGGCCGTATGACTCTAACGGTAACATTTGCGTTAGGTACCGATTTAGACCGTGCTCAAGTACAAGTACAAAACCGTGTAAACAGTGCACTTCCGCGTTTGCCAGAAGAAGTACAACGTTTAGGTGTTGTGGCTGAAAAGTCATCACCCGATTTAACCATGGTAGTGCATTTATACTCACCTGAAAAAACGCACGACACAGCTTACTTATCTAACTATGCTGATTTAAACATTAAAGATGAAATTGCGCGCTTACCAGGCGTAGGTGATATTCGCATGTTTGGTGCTGGCAAATACTCAATGCGAGTATGGCTAAACCCAGATGCACTTGCTGCACGCGAATTAACAGCAACAGATGTAGTAACAGCACTTCGCTCGCAAAACCAGCAAGTTGCTGCAGGTAGCTTAGGTGCGCAACCAATTTCAAACGACAGTCAATTTCAAATACTGTTAAACGTTAAAGGTCGTTTAAACAGTATTGAAGAATTTGAACAAGTTATTATTAAAGTAGGCGACGAAGGTCAGTTAACGCGCTTATCTGATATAGCCCGTGTTGATTTAGGTCAAGACACTTACGCACTGCGTGCAGAGCTTGACAACCAACCAGCTCTTGCAATGCCAATATTTCAACGCCCAGGTTCAAACGCTATTGAGCTTTCTGATCAAGTACGCGAAACAATGGCGCGCTTATCAAAAGATTTCCCTACTGGTGTTGAATACGACATTGTGTACGACCCTACGGTATTCGTTCGCGGCTCAATTGACGCGGTAATTGCCACGTTGCTTGAAGCAATTGTACTGGTAGTTATTGTTGTTATTGTATTTTTACAAACGTGGCGAGCATCTATTATTCCGCTAATTGCTGTGCCTATTTCACTTATTGGTACATTTGCCGTAATGCAGTGGTTAGGTGTCTCAATTAATACCTTGTCGTTGTTTGGTTTAGTTTTGGCCATAGGTATTGTTGTAGATGATGCGATTGTAGTTGTTGAAAACGTAGAGCGTAATATCGAAAAAGGCTTATCGCCACTTGAAGCAACCCGCGTTGCAATGAGCGAAGTAACAGGCCCTATTATTGCCATTGCGCTAGTACTAAGTGCTGTATTTATTCCTACTGCGTTTATTACCGGTTTATCAGGTCAATTTTATAAGCAATTTGCACTTACAATTACAATTTCGACGATTATCTCAGCGTTTAATTCATTAACGTTATCGCCTGCGCTTGCTGCATTGTTATTAAAATCACACGATGCAAAACCAGATGCGTTCACGCGTTTACTTAATAAATTGTTTGGACGTTGGTTGTTTAAACCATTTAACCGCGTATTTAATCGTGGTGCTAAAGGGTACGAAAAACTGGTACAAAAACTAATCCGTATGACCGTTGTTGTAATGGTGGCTTATATTGCACTTGTTGGCGGCACAATTAAGTTATTTGATACCGTACCAGGTGGCTTTATTCCACAGCAAGACAAACAGTATTTAGTGGCTATTGCGCAGTTACCTGACGCATCAAGCCTTGATCGTACTGAAGACGTACTTGCTCAAATGCAGCAAATTGCATTAGAAGTCCCAGGCGTTGCACATACTGTTGCTTTTCCTGGCTTATCAGTGAACGGTTTTACAAATAGCCCTAACAGCGGCATTGTATTTACACCACTTGAAAGCTTTGACAAACGTACCGATCCGAGCCAATCAGCGATGGCGATAGCGGCGCAGTTGAATAAACGTTTTGCTGCCATTGATGAGGCATTTGTAGCGGTATTTCCACCGCCGCCAATTCAAGGTTTGGGCACTACAGGTGGTTTTAAACTGCAAATAGAAGACAGAGCTAATAAAGGATTTGAAGCACTATTTAATAGCCTGCAAGCCGTTATTGGTAAAGCGCAACAAGATCCTGCATTAATGGGCCTGTACTCAAGTTTCCGTATCCAAGTTCCACAAATGGATATTGATATTGACCGAGAGCAAGCGCTTATTCAAGGTATTCCACTTGATGAAGTATTTAATGCACTGCAAATTTACTTAGGCTCTGTGTACGTAAATGACTTTAATATGTTTGGTCGTACATACCAAGTAAATGCACAGGCTGATGCTGACTACCGCTTAGACCCTGATCAAATACTTAATTTAAAAGTACGTAACCGCTCAGGTAATATGGTGCCACTAGGCTCTGTATTAACAGTAACACCAACAATTGGTCCTGACCGTGTTATGCATTACAACGGATACCCAAGTGCAGAACTAAATGGTAGCCCAGCGCCAGGTTATAGCTCTGATCAAGCACAAGTTGCTATTGAAAAAGTACTCGCAGACACACTACCAACAGGTATTGAATATGAGTGGACTGAAGTAACGTTCCAACAAGTACTTGCCGGTAACACCATGGTTTATGTATTCCCGTTAGTTGTATTACTAGTATTTATGGTACTTGCAGCGCAGTACGAGAGCTTACGTCTACCACTGGCAATTATATTAATTGTACCAATGACTATTTTCTCAGCCTTGTTAGGTGTGTGGTTTGTTGGCTCTGACAACAACATATTTACCCAAATAGCGTTAATAGTGCTGGTCGCGTTGGCTTCTAAAAATGCAATATTGATGGTTGAGTTTGCAAAAGATAGACACGACTCAGGCTTATCGCACTTAGAGGCAATACTTGAGGCATGTCGTATGCGCTTGCGCCCAATATTAATGACGTCGATTGCATTTACAGCAGGTGTTGTACCGTTAGTACTTGCCACCGGTGCGGGCGCCGAAATGCGACACGCAATGGGTAACGCCGTATTCTCAGGCATGATAGGTGTAACCGTGTTTGGTCTATTGTTTACGCCGGTATTTTATATGTTAGTGACTAACAAAAAAGAGAAAGCGCAGGAGAATACTCATGACTAAATTAATGCAAAAAAGGCTTAAAACAAGTCTAACTGTCAGTGCGGTATTAGTCGCTGCGTTTTTAGCCGGGTGTGCGAGTAAAATAGACACCATGAGTGAGCAAAAAGCCGTTAACGAATTTGTTGCTAAAGCTAATATTGCTAGTAACGTTAGCGTTGCTGATGAAACAAACTGGTGGAAAAAGCTTAATTCTGATCAACTAAATGAGCTTGTTACTGGTGCGCTTGCAAATAACTATAATTTGCAAACAAGCCAGTTAACACTTAAAAGTGCATTAGCGCGATTAGGAGAGCAAAAAGCTCAATACCTACCACAAGGTGGCGTAAATGTTGGTGCAGCTCGAAGCGATGCACCAAGCGTGTTTGACCGTCAATCAAGTGCAAACGTTGCACTTGATTGGCAACTAGATTTATTTGGTCGCATAACGGCGTTGGTTGATGCTGCAAATGCATCGGCCATGAGCCAAGCAGAGCAAGTACGTTTACTGCAAATTGAAGTAGTATCGTCAGTTGTTAAAGGCTTTGTAAGTTATCAAGGTAATGTTGAAAAACAACACATTGTTACACTTCAAATTGAAGCGCTTGAGCAAAGTATTGACGTTCTTCAAGCCCGTGTTGACGAAGGTGTTGCAAACGAGCTTGATTTAAACCGTACTATGGCGCAGCTTAGGCAGCAACAAGCACTCATGCCTGCCATTGAGTATGCAAAATACAGCGATTTATCTGCTCTTGCAGTACTAAGCGGTAAGTTAGCGCAAAATATTGCTATTGAAAACGAGCAAGGCGTGCTTGAACGTGACTTTAGCGTAGCATTAAAAAACGCTAATAATGCCATTGCCTTACGTCCTGATATTAGCCGTGCACTGTTTGACTTTAGCCAAGCAAATAGTTTAAGTGTTGCAGCTAGCAAAGCGTTATTACCAGATATTAGCTTATCTGCATTTGCAGGGGTTGTGAGTATAGACAGCACAGGCTTAAAAAATACCGATCAGCAGTGGCAAGTAGCGCCGCAGTTACAATGGTCGTTATTAAGTTACCCAGCATTATTAGCACAGCGCGACGCGCAGCAGTTTTTAAGTGAAGCCGCATACAGCGATTATCAACAAGTGGTATTAACTGCACTAAGTGAAAGTGAACTTTCACTGCAATTGTTGGTCAATCAGGCACAGCAAAAACGCTTTGCAGATGAGCGCTATGACTTTGCTAATAAAGCATTTTTACAAGCCCAAGCAATGTATGAAGAAGGCCAAATTCCTTACCTTGAGTTGTTAGATGCGCGTCAGGATGTTTTAATAGCACAAGAAAATGCTGTTGAAACAACAATTTCTTCACTGCTTGCCAAAGTAAATGCTTACCAGTCATTTAATGGCCAATGGAGTTATGCGTTAAACGACACTAATAAGTAGAGTTATATTGATGCCAAATACTGAAAATTTACATGAATACATTATCCCGCAAACGATGCGCGCTATTGTACTGCCAGAACCAAATGAAGCAATTGACTTAGCAGATGCTGAGCTGCCTGTTCCAGACTGTGCAGATAACGAGCTGCTTGTAAAAGTAGAGTACGTTGGTTTAAATCCAGTTGATGGTCAATTTGCTAAAACAGGCTTTTGTAAGTGGCAGTATCCACACATTTTAGGCTTAGATGCTGTAGGTGTTGTGGTTAAAGCTAATAAAGGTGTGTTTCCAAATGTTGGCCAGCGGGTTATGTGGCATGCCAACATTGGTGAGCAAGGTGCTTTGAGCGAATACACCAAAGTACCTAACTTTGCAGTGTCGGTTGTGCCAAGCGGTTTAAATCCGGCCATAGCAGCAACACTTCCATGCGCCGGTATGGCAGCACTTATCAGCTTAGATAAAATAGGCATTAGTGAAGGCGATACTATTTTTATTGAAGGCGGAGCCGGAGCGGTAGGGCAGTTTGCTATTCAATATGCAAAACAGCGTGGTGCAGATGTATTTACCACCGCATCAAAGCGTAACCATAAATTGGTTAAGCAGCTAGGCGCTGATGTGGTTTTTGACTATAGCGATAAAAAGCTATGCGAAAAAATCCGCAGAGAACTTGGCCCGCAAGGCTTTGATGCGGTTATTGATACGATAGGTGGAGAGTGTACTCAGCGTAATATTGAGTTAATGCGTTTTTGCGGACGTATTGCCTGCTTAAATCCGCTACCTTATTTTGATCAAGACTTAATGTATCACCGAGCGCCGAATATTAGCGTTGTATCGATTGGTGGTGCATGGCTTGCTAATAGTTTATGTGCACAACAACGCTTGAGCTTTATGGGCAACCTGTTACTTGAAGGAGCTGTTAGTGGCGACATTAAACACCCAGAAATAACGCCCGTAGACTTTAGTGCTGAGTCAGTATCGCAAGCGCTTAATCAACAACTTGCTGGTGGTTTTACCGGCAAGCAAGTTGTTAAAGTTGCTAAGTGAAGCGCTTATACAATTTGATTTAAATTTAAGTAGTTTTAGTTAGATTAACTGATAATGTAGCCTCTATAAATTGAATAAAAACGTAGCCTATTTGTGCTGCGTTTTTTTATGCCCATCAAAAAATAGATACAGCGCTAGGGTCTGTTGATCTTTCAAGGTTGAATTTGCAGCAGTCTGTTTGGTATTTAGGCAAGGCAGAGCCTATGTAGTGTGGTTATTCCCCATAAATGGGCGATAACGTAGCATTAATGCCAAACAGGCGCTGCCCAAAGGGTTCTTCCTAGGGGCTATTTACTCTTTGTTGCCTACATGGATGTAGGTAAGGGGCGTGAGCAGGACGCGGAAGCTTTGCTCGGTTTTTACTTAGCCCACTAGGTTACAAACCTCGCGCCGCGATTAAATAGCCCCTAGTTTGAACAAATTTTAATCCGCAAAGATCAACAGACCCTAGAGCTTTTGCTGTTTTATTCATCATTTTAGTTAAAATACTTTTTTTCAGCGTACAGCTGTAAGCCTTTGTGTTTCAACAGTTTACGTTCAGGTAAAGAAAATAAATTGAAAAAACTGTTAATTAATTGAATAGAGTAATTGATCTAAACGATTTTTTATGACGTAATGTAGGTATTATTTAGCTGGTCGGATGAGTTCAATCATGAGTTTACGTACAAAACTAAAAAAAGTATTACCAAGTATTTCTATCACAGAACAAGAAGCGCTAGACGCGGGTGATGTATGGCTTGAAGGTTCTATCTACCAAGGTAAACCTGATTTCAGTGCACTTCGCGACGTACCTGCTGCTACATTAAGTGCAGACGAGCAAGCATTCTTAGACGGTCCAGTAAAAGAGTTATTGGGCATGATTGACGATTCAGTGATTCAAAACGGCATTCATTTACCAAATGACATCTTAGAATTTTTGAAAAAAGAGCGTTTTTTCTCGCTTATCATTCCTAAGTCGTTTGGTGGTTTAGAGTTTAGCCCTTATGCAAACTCTACCATTGTTGGCACAATTGCGACTAAAAGCTCAGCAGTTGCGGTAACCGTAATGGTTCCTAACTCGTTAGGCCCGGGTGAGTTATTACTTCACTTTGGTACGCAAGAACAACAAGCGCATTATTTACCACGCCTAGCAAATGGTACAGATATTCCATGTTTTGCATTAACAAGCCCAGAAGCGGGTTCTGATGCAGGTGGTATTCCTGATGTTGGTAAAGTAACTAAAGGTATGTACAACGGCGAAGAAGTCCTTGGTTTAGAAATTACTTGGGACAAGCGCTACATTACACTTGCACCTATTGCTACCGTACTTGGTTTAGCATTTAAAGTAGTTGACCCTGATGGTCTGCTAGGTGGTAAAGAAAACCTAGGCATTACCTGTGCACTTATTCCTAAAGAGCACCCAGGTGTAGAGCTTGGTAATCGCCACGACCCAATGGGTATTCGTTTTTACAACGGTACTACACGTGGTAACAAAGTATTTGTACCAATGGATTTTGTTATTGGTGGACAGAAAAACATCGGCCGTGGTTGGCAAATGCTGGTTAGCTGTTTAGGTGCTGGCCGTGGTATTTCATTACCTGCGCTAGGTGTTAGTACAGCACAAGTTGCATTTAAATCAGCATCTGAATATGCAGCAGTGCGTGAACAGTTTGGTTTAGCCATTGGCCAGTTTGAAGGTATTCAAGAAAAACTAGCTGACATTGCAGGTAAAACATACCTACAAGAAGCAATGCGCGTACTTACAACTGAAGGCTTAGGCATGGGCTTAAAACCATCAGTTGTTACAGCAATCGCTAAATACCATATGACAGAGCTTGGTCGCGACGTACTTGATTCAGCAATGGATATTCAAGCGGGTAAAGCGATTCAAAACGGTCCACAAAATACATTAGCAAGTGGTTATGTTGCTCAGCCGATTGCCATTACGGTAGAAGGCGCGAACATTCTTACACGTAACCTAATGATCTTTGGTCAAGGTGTTATGCGTTGTCACCCATATTTACAATCTATGGTTGAGTCAATTCACAGTGAAGACAAAGGCGCAGATAAAGAATTTAACGGCATTTTACGTAAAACAATTGGCTACAGCACAGCAAACAGCTTACGTGCTTTCCGCCTTGGTGTTTTACCATTTACAGCAAGTGCTAATTCTGAATTACCAGAAGTACGTGACTACGAAAAAGCAGTACATAAATTATCTGCAAAACTTGCAGTGTACGCAGACTTTTCGTTACTTGTACTTGGTGGTAAGTTAAAACAAGCAGAAATGCTATCGGCACGTTTAGGTGATGTAATGAGCTTCTTATATGCAGCTATGGCATCAATTAAATACTACGAGCAAAAAGTATCAAGTAGTGACCGTGAGCAAGCAGCGCCGTATTTCCATTACGCGACTCGTTTTGCACTACAAAGTGCTGAAGAAGCATTGCATAAGTTTTTAGATAACTTCCCTGCAAGTGGTACACGTAAGTTTATTCGTTTCATTACAATGAACTACTCAACTAAAATGCCAAAAATTAGCGACGATTTAATCCGCGAACTAGCTAAGCAAGCTCAGCTAGATACCGCATTTAAAGCGCAAATCACGCATTTAGTTAAACCAGTAGTGGGCGATGGCCATCATATTAATGAGCAAGCTTACAAAGCTAAAATGGCATCACTTGGCGAGCTGGCTAAAGTTAAAAAAGCACTACGTGCTAAAGTAATTAAACCAGGTGCACGTTTTAACATTACGCTTGATAACGCACTAGCGGCAAACGTAATCACCCAAGCTGAGCACGTTCAGTTAATTGATTACAACATCAAACGTGAAAAGGCGATTCGTGTAGATGAGTTCGATTTTGATATGAACATACTAGACGATAACGCACAGCCAATTAACCCGCTTAAAAGCGTAGTTAATCAGTAAGTTAAAGTAATTAAATTCAATGATGCAAAGCGCCCGCAGTATCGGCGCTTTTATTTTTGAGTAAATAATTAGTGTGGGGCCCCGCTTGTGTAAAAACAAGCGGGGCTTTTTTATGTGTTATTTAAAGTAGAAATAGATGACGGTATTGGTTTGAAAGTGAATATGTATCTGTAGAGGATTAAAAAGAGACGCTTATAATCTTGAAAAAGGGCTAACAACCCCGTTAGCACCTTGCTGTAGTACATGGGTATAAATTTGTGTAGTTTTAACATCAGAATGGCCAAGCTGAGCTTGAACAGTTCTTATATCGGCGCCACTTTGCAGTAGATGAGTAGCAAAAGAGTGTCTCAATGTATGAGGTGTTATTATTTTTGTTAACCCTGATTTTTGGACGGCTTTTTTAATCTCTTTTCTAATACAAGAGTGATGAAAATGATGTCGCCTTATTTCACCACTTTGAGGATCTGAACTTAATATATGAGAAGGAAATAAATATTGCCACGCAAGCGATTTTGCGGCACTTGGATATTTTTTTGTTAAAGCATATGGCATCCATACACCAGAATATTCCGTATTATTTAAATCCAGTTTTAAATAGTCATCAACGTTCAAAATTTGATTTCTCAGCATAGGAATTAGCTCTGTGGCCAGCGTAACAATGCGGTGTTTATTACCTTTTCCATTCCATACTTGAATGCATTTATAATCAAAATCAATATCTTTTACTCTTAATTGCACCGCTTCCATTACTCTTAAGCCACTTCCATACATAAGGGCTGCAATTAAATAATAGCGCTTATTTAAATGAGCCATCAACATTTTAACTTCCTCTGGGGTCATCACTGCAGGGAGCTTTGCTTGTTTTTTACTACGGGCAAAATTTAAATTTAATGAGAGTTCTTTTTTATTATGTGCTTGTATAAAAATGACAATGAATTGAGTGCGGTGGCTTGCGTACGTGGTGCAACGTTTTGCTTTAACACTAAATGTTCTAAGTAGCGTTCGACTTCATTGTCCCCCATTGAGGCGGGATGGCGTTTATTATGAAAATGGATATAAGATGCAATCCATCTTAGGTAGGTATCTACGGTGCGTAATGAATACTGACGTACCAACATATAATCGGCTATATAATTTAAAAATGGGGAACGTGTTTTCATACTATTACCAATAATGGTGCTGTTTTTATATACAGTATAGTTGTGATGCACACATATTCAAGAAAATGAGCGGCGAGCGCATTTTGTCTTTTATTGAGAGTTTGAATGCTAATAAAAATTATATATAGCAATGTGTTAAGTTATTTGGTAAAAATGATTTATAAAATACATGAGCGTATCGTTGGCAGAAATATGCGCGATGAGCGCACTATTAAATTGTTAGAGTTTGGAGTTTTCATTGGCGAATAAATATCGTTATAAATTAAACTTTATAGGCCCTGACTCTGGAATTAATAAGTGTTCAACCATAATTGGTGGCGTTGGTATTTTATTAGGACTGTGGTCGCTAGCTTTTTTTGGTCATGCTGAAATTCACGGTTTAACTCTAACTTATGTGTTTTTTCTAGTTGCTCTTAATTTCTTAACTTATCACTTTGGTTTTCTGAGAAAAGTTATAGCTGTGTTTTCTGGGGGTATCGCTATTTTCTTTTTCATATATTCATTTCCCGATTTTATATCTAGTGATATGTTACGTTCACAATCTGGTTTATATTTTATGCTTGTAGGTTTATATTCAGCTGCTGTATGCTTTTGCCAATGTAAGGCGCTGTCAAAAAAACTCTAACAAGAACATTAAACGGAAAAATTACAGTTGGCTGTTTTTCGTTCCTCAAACATTATAGCCAACTATAATTTTCCGCTTATGTAAGCGTTATGTGGTGTGAAGTATGATGACTAAAGTTCTCTTTGTATGCAGTCAAAATAAATTACGCTCTCCAACAGCTGAGGCCATTTTTTCTGGGGAGCCTAATTTGGAAGTTAGATCTGCAGGTCTAAATAACAATGCGGAAATCCCGCTTGGTGCCGAGGACGTGCAATGGGCAGAAATAATATTTGTTATGGAGCAAGCACAGAAAAGTAAACTTAAGAAAAAATATAAAGATATCCTCGATAAGCAGCGTGTTATTTGTTTGGGTATACCAGACAACTATGATTATATGGATCCAAAGCTAATTAAAATTTTTGAAAATAATGTTCCACAATTTTTGCCATAAATCATTTCTAACAAAGCCGAGGGCTCGTACTCTCAAGAGTCACTCCCAACTATTTTTAATGAGTTATTTTCGGGTTCGCGAGCGCATAATGTTTGATTCCCGCTGGTCAGCTTCAGTTGTTGTTTGGGATTCAAACGAGTATATTTTTACCTAAATAGTTAACGCAAGGAGGCATCAATTGTTTAATCAAATCCCCAATAACATTGGGCAACATAACAAACGCATCAACTCGCTCCCGTTGGTCGCTGGGACAAGTTTACGGGCGCATTTCGCTTTGCTCAAAAGCTGCACCCGCAAACTTGCCCGTTATGCGGGGTGTTATGTGCTAGGGAGTTAGTATTGGTCAAAATAGTAGAAGAACTAATTGTTAGCGGGAAATGGCTCTATGATGAAGCTGTAGATATGGAGGCTCATATTATTAAAACTAATTTCAAGCCTGGTTCTGGCGACCACGAAGATGAACCTGTCGTTAGAGAGGATCGTTTTGGTGAGTTTTATGGTCTTCATATTGGCGCATACTCAAATACTTCTACTTTTCAGGGAGGAGCATATTCGTCAATTGAAGAAGCACAAAAATATGCGTCAACGGTGTGTCCATCACTAGTATGGAACAAGCGTGAGCCTCGCACATAACAAACAGCTCAATCCGACCTCCACTGCGTTGCTCGTTTTGTGCTTTTCCGCTACGCTCGCACAAAACAATCAACTCCGTTCCGGCGGCTTAGCTGGGCGTTATATTTCAGGGAGAGTCACATGAAGTTTTTAGTAGTCTTATTCACATTGTTGTTTTTACTTGGGTGCTCTTCTACTGGCCGAAATGCTAATTTGTATTCTCCACCACTAGAGACCGTTCCAAGTGTCGTTTTTTGGGGTGAAGATAGTCCTGGGAAGTTCCTGGGGAAAGGACATGAAAAAGTCTATTTATGTCGAGTCGATGGTGCCTTCCAAAACAGTTTTACTTTTGATAAACCGACGAGAGTTGAATTGGGGGAGAGGGAAATAAGCATTTGTTACAATGAAGGAGCAAACCACGCTGAGGCTCCCATCAAAGCAACTTTTGATAGGAAAGCTGAATACCAAATAAAATTAGGCGAACATAGTTGGACAGAAGTTAACTTTTCTGTCGTAGATAAGAACACTGGAGAGTTGGTTATAGGGCCAATTAGTGTACCCAAAGTAGCTGGTGATATCCCCTTATTGATATTCGCGCAATGAAATATAACAAATACATGAACCGGATTTTGGCAAGAGCAGCCAAAACCGGTTATGTGGGGTGTTATAAGCCAAAGGAAGTTCGGTGATGAAATCGATAATTGGAAAACTTGATGTGTTAAGCGTGTTTGCAGCGTGGACACTTTTAATAGTTTTCTTTGTATCTCTGGCTTATGGGAAAATGTTTTCTGAACCTAACGCTAGTGCTAGTCATTTAGTTTATTTGTTTGGGGCATTCTTTTGCACAGTTTTAATTCATATTGTTTTGGCATTTTTTAACCGTTGCCCACATTGCGATAAATGTTTAACTGTTCAAGGTTTTAAAAAGCCTCATCCAGCATCAAGTGGTAGCTGGGATAAAGTTGTTTGGCGCTGGTTTTCTGGTTCAATTGTTTGTATCCATTGCGGGCAAAGAGTGGCAACTAATGGCTTATAACAAGTTGCTCAAGTTCGTTCGTAAACTCACTGGGACAATTAACAGTTGGCTTGGCGCTTCGCGCAAGTTTAGCCAACAGTCAATTGCCCCTTAGCAAAGCGTTGGTATGACTCCCACTGTCAAGTTAAGCACACTGATCCTTGCTTCACTTTTTAAGCCATAATTACTTCAGCTCGAATTAGAGCGAGTTAATACATAGGATGAAGCAAGTAATTTCGTCGGT
>NZ_JACJFC010000029.1:0-45608 GCF_014164385.1 Pseudoalteromonas sp. SG43-3 | reverse complement strand
TATATTCCTATATTCCTATATTCCTATATTCAGGTTAACTTCAAAACACCCATTGTAAACTCATACTGTTTTTCTTTAGCCATGTTGATGATGCTTTATAATTAGGAAAAAAATGCTCAACGTGTTGCCAAAAAGCTTTGCTGTGGTTTAAGTGACGTAAATGCGCTAACTCGTGAACAATCACATAATCAATAGCATGGTAAGGGGCTCCGATTAAATGCAAATTAAATGTTAGCTCTCGCTTACTATTACAACTTCCCCACTTTCGCTTATAAATAGCTACTTTTAGACTCGTAGGTAATTCTTCACCCATTTGTGCGCAGAAGTACGCTAAACGCATTTCTATATATGCAGTTAGTTGCTCTTTTAAATATTCTTCAAGAAGTTGCTGATATTTTTGCGAAGTATTTTTAACGCGCGAAGAGTGAGTAATAAGCAAGCTGTCGTTACAGTTTAGTACTTCGGACTTAGTACCTTGCTTAAATTCTATGTTTATAATGCTATCAAAGATTAAAATTTGTTTGTCTTTGAGCGGGTTCTGTCTGCTATCAGCAATATTGTGCTGTTTAGTTAATTGAGCATTTACCCACACCTGCTTATCAAAAAGCCATTCTTGGATGTGTTTATTACTAACAAATTGAGGGGCATATACAGTCACCTTCTTGTTATGTACTTTAATGGCAACCGTTTTACGTTTTATACTTTTCTTTAACTGATATTCAAACACTTTCATACTCATTAATGATATTGCTACGAGAAAATTCACCAGCAATTAATAAAACCAAATAAAGTATAATTTTCGCTTAGTTAAGCCAATTCATTAGTTTTATTAAGGTTACTCGATAGAAACTTAAATATGACCATATAAATCTAACTTAGTCCTGTGACAGGCAATACATTAGAATAAAAAACACCAACTAAAAAACTAATGCCTGATAAATAAAAGAAAACTAAAAGTAATAAATTCGTTATTTTAATCACTTCATTGAATTAACAGTTTATTTATTAATTAATTAGATTAAACTTGATAAATAAAGATTATATTTTGAGCCATTATGTTATCAGCTTTTTTTATCACAGACCAAGATCCTAGCTTAATCATTAATGGCGTTTACGATCCTCTATTAGTTTCAATGTCATTGCTAATTGCTATTTTTGCAGCCTTTTTCACCATTCGGCTTATAGAGCTCGCAAAAGAAACTCAATTTCCTAGCTACCAACGTTTAGCAAATGTGACCGCTGCTACTGTTTTTTCGGCTGGTATTTGGAGTATGCACTTTATTGGTATGCTTGCCTTTTCACTGTGTACTAATATTGATTATGATCCAACAATCACTCTCCTTTCTTTTATACCAGCATTTATAGCATGTCAGTACGCTGTATCAATGCTAGTAAATAGTAAAGGGAATCTAAAAGTATTGTCGATTTGCTCTGTGTTACTAGGAGCCGGCATTGGCACTATGCATTATAGCGGCATGGCTGCAATGGACCTTGCTCCTTTACTTAGATATGATCCATTGATTTTTGCGTTATCAATCATTGTTGCTGTAGCCCTCTCCTTTATAGCCCTTTACAGTCGCTTTAATCTTGAGCGTTTTTTACCCTCTTTATCACCTCTTCAAAATAACTCAATTAGCGCTGTTATTTTAGGGTGTGCTGTTGCTGGTATGCACTACATGGGTATGGCCGCTACACGTTTTGTAGCTACATCGCCACTAATCTATGATGATGCTAATGCAACCGCAGGACTAACTTTTATCGCCATTGCAGTCGCCACAGCAACTATCGCGATTACAAGCGTGGTTGGTGTAATAAATGGTATGGTTCGCTATCGCATGCTACTTGAGGAGAAGTCGGCAAAAGAATCCCGTCTAAATGCTATTTTAGGTACCGCTATAGATGGCATTGTTACCATTGACCATACTGGTATTATTTTAAGTTTTAATGAAGCCGCTAGTAAAATTTTTGGCTGGCAAGAAAACCAAGTTCAAGGCAAAAACGTAAAAATGCTAATGGACGATAACATTGCCAAGCACCACGACGAATACCTCTTAAATGCTCACAATGTTGATCTAGGTAAAATAATAGGCATAAACCGTGATGTATATGCAAAACACATGAACGGACATGTTTTTCCTATTCGCTTAGGTATAGGCGAAGTAAATCAGCCGGGCCATAACCCTTTATATGTTGGCTTTATCACCGACTTGACCGAACAACGCGCTTTGCAGCAAAGTTTAGAAGAGAAAGAACAAAAATACCGCTCTCTTATCGATAACATGCCCGGAGTAGCGTTTAGATGCAAGTTTGATGACAACTGGACTATGTTATTTATTAGTCCAAATATAATTGAGCTTACAGGGTATAACCCAAATGAGTTTACAGAGCATTGTATCGAGTTTAATGACTTGGTCTTGAAATCAGACCAAAAACAAATAGTTGATGAAGTCACTAAAGCTGTTGATGCAAAGTCTCAATATTCTATTGAATACCGAATTAGACATAGAAATGGCAAAATTTTGTGGTTGTTAGATAAAGGGAGTATCGACTTTGATGCTCAAGGCAACCCAAAGTGGATTGATGGTGTTTTAGTCGATATTACTGAACGCAAAGAATATGAAGAAAAACTAGAGCAAGCTAAATTTAAAGCTGAAGAAGCTGCTCATGCAAAGCAATCTTTTATGGCTAATATGAGCCATGAAATACGCACCCCAATGAATTCTATAATAGGTTTTAGCGATCTATTAATGGACACCCCACTTGATCAAGAACAACAAAAGCACTTGGTTACCGTAAATAATGCAGCGCGTTCATTGCTAAGATTGTTAAATGAAATTCTTGATTCTGCAAAACTAGAACGCGGTAAGCTCACCATTGAGCCAGTCCACTTTAGCTTAAAACCAGTGATAGACAGTATTATTTCTACTTTTTGGCTAGAAGCTAAAAAGAAAGATTTAGAACTTAAACTCCATATTAAAGAATCAGTAAGTTCTACGTACTACGGCGACCCAGATCGACTCAGACAAGTACTCACTAATCTAATTGGTAACGCGATTAAGTTCACCGAAAAAGGCTCTGTTACGGTCACCGTTGGCATGACACAAAATCAGCATCTGTTTTTTGAAGTGCAAGATACCGGAATTGGTATTGCAAAAGATCGTATTCAAGCTGTATTTCAACCTTTTGAACAAGCCGATGGCACTACTACCCGCCGCTTTGGTGGTACAGGCCTTGGTACAACCATAAGTAAACAACTTGTAGAGCTTATGGGCGGAACAATAAACTTAGTAAGTGAGCTAGGTAAAGGCACCTGTTTTTACTTTTCATTGCCGCTTACTTTAGGTGACGAATCTAAAATAGATTATTTTGATGGTCTACACACCCAACTGCCTGCACTTAGAGTACTAGTAGTTGATGATATAGAGCAAAATACAGAACTACTGTCTTTGCTTCTATCACGAGATCAGCATTCAGTTACCAAAGCGTCAAACGGACTTGAAGCGATTAAAGTATTTGAAGAGCAAGACTTTGATGTCATATTAATGGATATACATATGCCATTGTGTGATGGCATACAAGCAGCACAAAAAATAAGAGCAATAGAAAACCAAAGGCAGCTTAAGTACACGCCAATTATCGCACTCACAGCAAGCGTATTACAGCAAGATAAGCTTACGGCTAAAAAAGCAGGCATGAATGGCTTTGCCAATAAACCCGTCGATATAAACCAGCTTAACCAAGAAATAGCGCAAGTGTTGGGGCTTGGTATTGCAAAAGAAATGGTTATATCGCAAAGCGATCCTAAAGCGCAGCATATAGATTTTGAAAAAGGATTAGCACTTTGGGGTTCTAAGTGTAAGCAACTTACAGAGATTACTAAGTTTATAAGTGATAGTGATAAGCGGTTTGAGAGATTATTTAATGATAAATTATCAAACATAAAAGATGTCGATAGCCTCATTCACACACTCAAAGGTGTTGCTGGTAATTTGGGCCTAATAACGTTAATGAAGTTATTAGCCGATTTAGAGCAAAAGCAAAGTGATACTAAAGTTATTAGTATTTTAGACGATATCAAAAACGAACTACTTATTATAACGCAACTGCTGTCATCAAATACTTGCGATGAGCCAAATAGCAAGCCTGAAGATGATAGCTCAGACACTCTATCAATAGATGAGATTAAGCAATTGTGTGAAACACTTCATCAAGATGCGCAAAACGCAGAATTAAATGATGAACTACTCGCAAAGTTGCAACGCGGCGCACCTTCTACCTTTCAAAATGAAGTTGATGATATAGCCGAAGCCTTTGATGAATTTGATTTTGATAAAGCACACGTAATACTTGAAACCTTACTTGAAAAACTAACAAACGATGAGTATTAATTAATGGATTTTACGACAGATAGGCCACGGGTATTAATTGTTGACGATGAGCCTGCAAATCTAAAAGTAATGCGCGAAGTGTTAGGTAATCAGTATCGTATGTCGTTTGCTAAATCGGGTGATGCCGCACTGGCACTACTTGAAAAAGAGCTACCTAAGCTAATTTTGCTCGACATAATGATGCCAGATATGAATGGCTTTGAAGTGTGCCAAATAGTTAAGAGAAATCCTAAAACATCACACATCCCAATTATTTTTGTAACTGCGCTTGGCGATGAAAGCGATGAATACAAAGGTTTTGAGTTAGGCGCAGTAGATTATATTACTAAACCAATAAGCCCTGCCATTGTAAGAGCAAGGGTTAATACTCACTTGTCGCTAGTACAAGCAGAGCAATTAAAGCAAGCTCATGTAGATTTAGTAGAACGTCTAGGCCGTGCAGCGGAATATAAAGACACCGACACGGGTGAACATATAGTGCGCATGAGCCAATACAGTAAAGTATTAGCGTTAGCACTAGGTATGGATGAACAACGAGCAGAACTTTTACGTCAAGCCGCCCCAATGCACGATGTAGGAAAAATAGGTATCCCTGACGCTATCCTACTCAAACCTGGAAAGTTAACCTCTGAAGAGTTTGATCATATGAAAGAACACGCCACCATTGGCGCGCAAATTTTAGCAAACTCATCATCTCCTTTACTACAACTTGCGCATACACTTGCAATTGAACACCACGAAAAATGGGATGGCTCAGGCTATCCTAACGGAATCAAAGGCGAAGAAATATCAGTTGAAGGTAGAATTGTTGCTATAGCTGACGTATTTGATGCACTTACCTCAAAACGCCCTTACAAAGAGGCTTGGAGCGTAGAGAAAACAGTTTTGCATATGCAAGAGCAAGCAGGAACTCATTTCGATCCCGCTCTAATCGAGCTATTAGTAAAAAACTTAGACGATATTATTGCTATAAAAAATGCAAATCAAGAAAGCTAATTCTTTTTAGCACTGTGAGAGCCAAGCTCAACATTTGGGTAACAAGATTTTATATAACGATAGTCATGTGACGTAATTTCATGGCTATTGCCACTTTCATCTTTAAAGTACATAGAAAACGTTACACCATGATCTGCTAAAACTACTTTTATATTTAAACTCTCAAGATGAATACGCCATTGAATAAATTGATCCCCTGAGGCCAAAAATGCAATCCCTTTACTGCGCCCCTCTCCTTCAAACAATGCTAAACGAGAGGTTGAACAAGCATCCTCAAGCGTTAAAGGGCCTCGCCCATGCTCATTCCAAAAGGTAAGCTCTGGCACTACGCTAAAACCTAAAACCCGTTCATACCACTTAACGGCATTAGCTAAGTTATCAACATTTAAATGGCAATGATCAATGCCAGATAATTTCGGTATGCTTGTATTATTCACATTACTCACCAATTTCTGACTTTAATTGCTCTAAAAACTCATGCATATACCTTGTTCGTCTATTCGCCTCTGCTTTAGCTGATGGGGTATTCATACTATCGGCAATATGTAATAACTTTATGAAAAAATGATCAAGCGTGTATGTTTTATCATCAGCCTCGCGTTCAACACAAAAAGGGTCATTTGGGTTATATAATAACCGAGAAATTGAGCCACCAACTTTCATGCATCGGCTAACGCCAATAGCGCCCAACGCATCCATTCTGTCGGCATCTTGTACTATTTGCGCTTCAACTGTTTTAATTTTTATATTTGCGCTGAAGCTATGCGCTGCAATTGCATGATGAATCTCATCAAAAAGTGACTCGTCATAATTAATCGATTTTAAAAACTCCAATGCCTTATCAGCTGCCATAGTAGAGGCTTTTGCACGATCAGGGTGGTTTTTAGCCACCGCCACACAGTCGTGCATCCACGCTGCAGGTAATACTACTGACATGTTTGCCTGCTCCGCATTACATAACTGTATTGCAACACGCACCACTCGCTCTATATGAGTAATGTCATGAGCAACATCAGCATGCACTAAAGAGGCGATAAACCCTCTACATTGTGAGTTAAGTATTTCTAAATCAGGGCTTAAAGCGACGTCAGACAAAGTTAGGTTCCAAAAAGCTAATTAATCAATGAATTATCCGTACTTTACCGTGCTTTATGCCCCCCTTGCAAAACATTCATTGTATGTTGCTCCTTGCTTGACTAAAATACAGCGCTTATTTATTACTACTGAGAAGCCTTATGTCATCTGCCGTTTACCTACAAGCTGGTCGCGATAAATCATTAAAAAGAAAACACCCTTGGTTATTTTCAAAAGCCATCAAAAAAATTAAAGGTAAACCTGGATTAGGCGACACAGTAACGATTCACGACAGCGAAGGTAAGTTTTTAGCAACTGCTGCGTATAGCCCTCACTCACAAATTCGTGCACGTGTTTGGAGCTTTGACGAAAAAGAAGTCATCGATCAACACTTTTTTGAACGCCGTTTACGTCGCTCATTAGAAGCCCGTAGCCAAGTTATTGAAGAAGGCGGATTAACAGGGTTTCGCTTATGTGCTGCTGAGTCTGATTACTTACCAGGCGTTACAATAGATAAGTTTGACAACGTATTAGTGTGCCAGCTATTAAGCGCCGGTGCCGAGCGCCATAAAGGCGAGATTGTAGGCGCATTGATGTCTATTTTCCCCGGCTCTAGCATATATGAGCGTTCTGACGTAGATGTACGTACTAAAGAAGGCTTAGAACCAATTAAAGGCGCACTTTGGGGGAATGAACCAAAAGAGCCTGTGCTTATTGAAGAAAACGGCTTAAAAATCGAAGTTGATATAATTGAAGGTCACAAAACAGGATTTTACTTAGATCAGCGTGACAGCCGTGCTGCACTTGAGCGCTTCTCAAAAGGTAAAACTGTCCTTAACTGCTTTAGTTACACAGGTACATTCTCGTTGTATGCCCTGCGTGGTGGATGTGAGCATGTAACTAACGTAGATGTATCGCAACCTGCTTTAGATACAGCAAAACGTAATGTTGAGCATAATAACTTAGATTTAAACAAAGTGAGCTTTGTTAAGCAGGATGTATTTAAATTATTACGCCAATACCGCGACGAAGGTAGACAGTTTGATACCATCGTAATGGACCCACCAAAATTTGCTGATAATAAAGCGCAGCTAACGGGCGCGTGTCGTGGCTATAAAGATATCAACATGATTGCCATGCAAATACTAAAACCAGGCGGAACACTATTAACATTCTCATGCTCTGGTTTAATGGAACAAAACCTGTTTCAAAAAGTAGTAGCCGATGCAGCACTTGATGCAGGTAAAGACCTACTGATAATGGAGCGATTAAACCAGGCAGCCGATCATCCAATTGCTGGCAGCTACCCTGAAGGCTTTTACTTAAAAGGCTTAATCTGTAAGGTTTTTTAATATCTACTATTGAGTTTAACTGAATCGATTTAGTTAAACTGAATGATTTCAAGACCTGCTGTTACCGTGCCATCATCTTCTTTGCTGGCACGTATTACTTTTGCAGTTGCATTTAAAGGCGCAATACTTGGATGAGTCGAATCAATGTTCACCGTCAGTAAGGTATTAGGTTCAAGCAATTCATCTAAATGAATTGATAAACCTGTTGCACTTAAATCCACGCACTCTGCGGCAAAACTTAAACCCGCTATTGGTTCTATCGTTGTTAAATTTGCAGGAGTGTTAATCTGCATGCGTCTAAAATTTCGCTTATCATCAGTAAACATATGTTACCTCTAAACAACCGTGTTAATTTCTTCCAACAAAGCACCCACTGAAAATGGCTTTACAACATACGCGTTACAACCAGCATCAAACCCTGCTTGTTTTTCAGATGGGGACTCTAGGCCCGATACCATAACAACAGGAATATTTTTTGTTTCAGGTGTGTGCTTCAGCATTCGGCATGTATCATAACCATCAAGACCAGGCATACAAACATCAAGCAAAATTATATCTGGCGGACTCGCAATTGCTGACGCAAGGCAGCTTTGCCCTGAATCTGCGTAACTAACATCAAATTTCGACGCTAGTGCGGCTTTGAGCATTTCAAAATTAAAATACTCGTCATCTACCACTAAAAGTCGCTTTGTTTTATGTTCAATCGATGAGGACATAACTATGTCGCTTCCTTTTCAAAACAAAAATAAATCCTTCTATTAAGGTACTAAGCTTAATAGAAAATGCAAGTTTTATTCTATCTCTTTTATCGCATTAAGTACCCGCTTGGCTGAAATTGGGTAAGGCGTTCCTAGTGTTTGAGCAAATAGCGACACTCTAAGCTCCTGTTGCATCCAGAAAATAGCGGTTACCTCTTGTGGTATAGGTAACCCTTTAGGCGTTTTATTAACTACTTTTTTATACTCTTGCGCAACTTTATCTAGCTCTAGTACGCATAACCTATCACGATTTGGATCCACAGGCAGCTTTTCTAAACGTTTTTGAATCGCTTTTAAATAACGAATTAAATCCGCTATTTTATCTGCGCCATGCGCGCTCACAAAACCTTTAAATATAAGTGACTCAAGCTGTGACTTAATATCGCCGTGCGCAGTTATCATGGTTAAATCAACGCGCCCTTTCATTTTTTTATGCAGGGCATGAGCAATACTTAATACTTGCTCAACTTGCGTTGCAATCGATACAACGGCATCGCCCAGCTCACCGCGTATTTGCTCTTTTACTGTTTCAAATGCTTTTTCGTCGCGTATATCACCGTGTTTTACTAATAAGCTATCAACACCTGCGGCAATACAGTCATCAATTAAATCAGCTATTTTACCAAATGGGTTAAAGTACAAACCCAGCTTTGCCTTATTCGGTAAGTTTTGTTGTAAGTACTTAATTGGCGATGGCACATTTAATAGTACTAAACGGCGCAAACCTTGTTGATGTGCTTGCTGCGCTTTTGCTTCGCTATCAAAAAGCTCCACTGCAGCGGCTGATTTTTTATCCACCAGCGCAGGGTATGCTTTTATCTCATATTGACCTTGCTTTTTAACGTATGAAGCGGGTAACTCACCAAAGTCCCATTGTGTTAGGTCTGACTTTTCAATGCCTTTATCGGCTACTTTAGACAGTGTTTCGGTTACTTCACCTTGCAGCTCTGCTTTGAGCTTGGCTAAATCAAGCCCTCGTGCAAGTAACTTATCGCTCTCATCACGTACTTCAAACTGTAATCGTAAATGCGGTGCTAATGCACTTAAATCCCATGCCTCGGGATCAACCCTCACACCTGTCATTCTTAATAAACGCGTGGCTAAAGCATCAATTAAGCTACCTTGCATTGGCTCAATAGCTGCCAGCACTGCATCAGCATAGTTTGGTGCTGGCACAAAATTACGACGAAGCGATTTAGGCAATGACTTTATAAGCCCACTTATTAGCTCATGCCTAAATGCAGGTATGTGCCAGTCAAAACCACTTTCTTGTACTTGATTTAAAAGCGCTACTGGTATTTGTACCGCAACGCCATCAACTGCTTGGCCTGGATCGAAATGATAAGCAAGCGGCAATATAATATTGTCTTGCTGCCATGTGTCAGGGTAGTCAAACTCAGTGATATTACTTGCACCATGCTGCATTAGATCTTCACGAGTCATGTGTAGGTAATGCTTATTTTGTTGTTTTTGTGTTTTATACCATTTTAAAAATGCAGCGCGGTTATTAATTTCTTTGGGTATTTTTTTATCGTAAAACTCAAATAACGTTTGCTCATCAACTAAAATATCACGACGACGTGACTTATTTTCCAGAACTTGAATATCTTCTATTAGCTCACGGTTAAACGCTAAAAAGCCCTCGTTTAAGCCCAGTTCTTGCTCAACTAATGCAGTGCGCACAAAAAGCTCTCGACTCACTTTAGGGTCTATGTTGCTATAAACACAGCGGCGTTTATTTACAACAAGTAAGCCGTATAAAGTTTGCTGTTCAAACGCGATTACCGCACCTGGCTTTTTCTCCCAATGTGGTTCTGTGTAACTACGTTTAACTAAGTGCTGTGCTAATGGTTCTACCCAGTTAATGTCTATTTTTGCATTTGTGCGGGCATATAACTTACTTGTCTCTACCAGCTCCGCTGACATGATCCATTTAGGGCTCTTTTTAAATAAACCTGAACCCGGAAAAATATGAAACTGACTATTACGTGCGCCTTTGTATATTTGTTTTTCATCTTTAAAACCAATATGGCTTAGCATCCCGCTTAACAACGCTTTGTGAACAAGTTCGCCATCAGCCGCTTGGCTGGTGGCTTTCATGCCCATTTCGTTACACACAGTACTTATTTGATAAACAATATCTTGCCATTCACGTAGGCGCATATAGGCTAAGAAGTCTTTTTGACACAGCTTTCTAAATTGGCTATTAGTCAGCTCGCTTTGCTGCTCTTCTAAGTAATTCCATAAGTTTAAAAAAGCGATAAAATCAGAATCTGGATCATCAAAACGACCGTGCTTTTCATTGGCAGCAGCACGTTTTTCTTGTGGGCGTTCACGTGGGTCTTGAATAGACAACGCCGCTACAATGATAATCACTTCACGCAATGCGCCAAGTTTATGGGCTGTTAGCACCATTTTTGCTAAACGTGGGTCAACGGGTAATCGACTAAGCTCCCTGCCCGATTGCGTTAGGCTTGTTTTACTATCGCGTTTAGCTGGTTTTACCGCTTGTAGCTCTTCAAGCAATGTTAGGCCATCATTAATATTGCGGCTATCTGGCGCTTGTACAAACGGAAATTGCGCCATATCCCCAAGCCCTAGCGCCAACATTTGTAAAATAACAGATGCAAGGTTAGTACGCAGTATTTCAGGGTCGGTAAACTCTGGACGTGATAAAAAATCATCCTCAGAGTACAACCTAATACAAATACCCGCTTCAACACGTCCACAACGACCCATACGCTGATTAGCACTTGCTTGTGATATAGGCTCTATTGGTAAGCGCTGTACTTTTGTACGGTAGCTGTAGCGACTTATACGCGCAGTACCTGGGTCTATTACATAACGAATACCTGGCACGGTGAGTGACGTTTCGGCTACGTTAGTCGATAAAATAATATGACGACGAGAATGCAGCGCAAATATACGGTTTTGCTCTGCGTTAGATAAACGCGAGTAAAGTGGCAATACATCGGTGTGTTTTAAATTACGCTTGCTAAGTGCATCTGCGGTATCGCGTATTTCACGCTCACCATTTAAAAATATGAGAATATCGCCAGGGCCTTCAGCGCACAGCTCATCAACGGCATCAAAAATACCTTGTAGCTGATCGCCCTCCGCTTCCATATCATCTTTATTAATATCAGTAATAGGGTTGTAGCGCACATCAACAGGGAAAGTACGACCCGATACTTCTATAATGGGCGCATCATCAAAGTGCTTTGAAAAGCGCTCAGGATCAATAGTCGCTGAGGTAATTATTATTTTTAAATCAGGGCGCTTTGGAAGCAGGTTTTTTAAGTAACCTAAAATAAAATCAATATTTAAACTACGCTCATGCGCTTCATCAATAATAATCGTGTCGTATTGATTTAAAAAACGGTCTTGCTGAATTTCAGCCAGCAAAATACCGTCAGTCATTAATTTAATATACGTATTATTAGATACCTGATCGCTAAAACGAATTTTAAAGCCAACTTGCTGGCCAAGTTCACACTTCATTTCTTCAGCAATACGATTAGCCACAGTACGCGCTGCTAATCGACGTGGTTGCGTATGACCAATTAAACCATCAACACCGCGACCAAGCTCTAAACACATTTTAGGTATTTGCGTTGTTTTGCCTGAGCCCGTCTCACCGGCAATAATAACCACTTGGTTATTTGCAATGGCGCCTTTAATTAATTCCTTTTTTTGACTTACCGGCAATTGCTCAGGGTAAGTCACTTTAGGGAGGCCAGCTAAGCGTTTATCGCGTAATTCTTGGCTACGGGTTATATCAGCCGCTATTTTTTCAAGCGCGTTGGCATGCTTGTTTTCATCCGTTATTTTTTTTACGCCATGTAAGCGTTTTTTGAAAATGAATTGATCTTTTTTTAAGCACGTTTTTAGCTCGCCAAACAACTGACCTAGGTTTACCACCCGCATACCTTATAAAATTAGTTAAAGAGCCGTAATTGTATCAAATTAAACGGCTGGGGTTAATCCTACAAAATGCATAACGCGGGGTTGTTTGTTATATAAACGCTGCTATTGAACTAAACTGTGAATAATAAATTTATTTTAAACAATTATTTTCAGGGCTAACTACATTGAATAAATTAAATGACGTTGACTTATTCGTCACTAAAAATGCCCACGTAGGTCGCTTGCGTATTCGATTTACTTGCCCGATACATGCCAGAGGTATTAAACGGTAAGCTAATATTACCCTTTGTATCAATAATAATTACGCCGCCAGTGCCGCCAATAGGCTTAAGCACACCGTTTATAACTTCATCCCCTGCCTCAGCAATGGTTTTACCTTGGTACTTAACTCGCGCACATATATCGCTCGCTACATTATAGCGAATAAAGTATTCACCATGCCCTGTTGCCGATACCGCGCACGATTCATTTTCAGCAAATGTTCCGGCCCCAATTACCGGCGCATCCCCCACACGACCATAACGTTTTGCGGTCATACCACCTGTTGATGTACCTGCCGCTAAATTACCATTTTTATCAAGCGCCACTGCGCCAACCGTGCCCATTTTGTAAGAGTTAGGTAATGCTTTGTGCGCGGCTTGGTACTCTTTACTGGTTGCTTTGGCTTTATCTAATTTTTGTTTTGCTTTTAAAAGCGCTTTGTAGCGAGGCTCGGTATCAAATAAGTTATTTTCGACAAGCTCAACACCTTGCTCTTTAGCAAACTCTTCAGCGCCTTGCCCACTAAGCATTACATGTACAGAGTTATCCATTACCAAACGTGCTAAGTTAATTGGGCTCTCAATATGCTTTACACCCGCAACTGCGCCTGCTTCACGGTTTCGACCATCCATTATGGATGCATCAAGCTCATGCCCGCCATCGTAGGTGTATACCGCTCCACGCCCTGCATTAAAATAAGGGGATTGCTCTAATACTGCAATTGCTGCAATTACCGCATCTAAGCTTTCGCCGCCTTGGTGTAATACTTTATAACCTGTCTCTACTGCTTGCGTTAATTTTGCACGATACTCTTTTTCTTGAGCGGGTGTAAATCGTGCTTTTTCAATTGTCCCTGCCCCACCATGAATCGCAATGGTAAAAGGAGTCTCTACAGCTACTGCGCTATTACTTAAAGCAACAAAGCTGCTCGCAAAAATCGCTAATAATGGTGTTTTCATAATGAGTTCTTTTATGGGGAAGTTATAAACTAATGTGAATGGTTACGGACTTAATTTCAACTAAAGTGAGTTTAATGGCATAAAAAAGCGCCTTAAGGCGCTTTTTAAAATTTTACGTGTTTGTAATTAAGCTTGTTTAGCTTTTAAACGCGCTAAACGTGCTACTTGGTGAGTAGACGTTAAGAACGAGTAAATTGGTGCTAAGTAACCACGTTTACGAAGCTCTAAGAAATCAGCATCGCTTAACTCGTTTAGTTTTTTCTCATCGATAAGGTAAATACCGTTGATGTCTTTTTTCTCGCCTTTAATGTCTACTGTTAGCGTTTGCGCAATTAGTAGCTCTTTATCAGCAAGGAATTTAGTGAACGCTTCAGTTACTTGAGAAAACTCAATAAATGATACTAGCGCTTCTTTACGACGTTTTAGGTAATCTGTTTCTTCGCCGTTTTCAAATAATGCATTACCTTCGTCTTCACCAACAAGCGCACTTGCTTCGTCAATTACGATACCGTATTGATCTTGATCTGGGTGTTTAACTAAACCAAGTGGGTAACGAGTAGATGCCATAGGTGCAAATGCTGCAGTCCATTTACCATCTTCTACAAAAAGGTTTTCGCCTGGCTCTAAGCCAAACATAGCAACTGCTTGAAAAGTGCCGGTTTCGTTATTTTTAACGAATGACATTGGAAACTCGTTTGCTACACGTGCAAACTCATGTGCAACTACTGGCACTAAGTGTTGAGTTTTCATGAATTCTACATTGATGCCGTTTTGAATTTTAGTGTTGGCATGTTTTTCGTTGTGTAAAGGCTGTACTTGTTGCTCCGCCATGTTACTGCTCCGTTTATTTTAATTTATATGTTTCATTGTTAATGCCTTTAGGCTAATGCTTTTGAGCTAAAAAAGGAAGGGAAACTTTTATGACAACAACCATGAAAAAATAAAATTTAACTAAATCTGAACGTTGCTAAAAAACATACAGCTCAAACTCATAAATTTTGTTCAAAAACAACACACTTCGTGGTTAATTTTAATACAAACCAAAGTTATTCATTAACATTGGTTAACAGTTCAAAGCTATTTTTTTGCAGTGTTTAGGCTTAAATTTAAGCAAATAAAAAAGGCCGCTTATATAAGCGGCCTTTAAAAGTTAAATTGGCATCTAAATTAAGGCGCCCAATATACTTCAATATTTATACTTGGGTGATTAAGCACAGCGCGAAGTGGCATGTCATTAACATCGCCGCCCGCTTTTGCTTGCTTATAAACAGCGAGTTTTTCTTCACCGCTAATTAAAAGCTTAACCACTTTAGATTGCGCAATGGCATTTAAAGTTAATGTCATTCGCTCAGTAATACTACCCGTCACATCACTTTGTATCGCATTAATCGCACATACTGTTTGCTCAGTTGTTAAACCATGCTCTAAACCGTCTGCATTTGGGAATAACGACGCTGTATGGCCATCTGGGCCCATACCTAAAATAGTTACATCATATGGGCTTTTTAGCTCGCTATAAGCCGCTTCACACTCTTGTGCGCCCTGTTGAGCCGTTGCTGCAGCGTTCTTCATAGTAATAAAGTTGGCAGCACTACCATGATTTTGTAATAAAGTACTTTTAATAAATGCTTCATTACTTTTTTCATGGTTTGGATCTACCCAACGCTCATCAACCATAGCAACATCAACATGTTGCCAATCTAAATCAAGCGTTGATAAATGCTTATAAGCGGGCGCAGGAGACGAGCCGCCCGACACCATTAATACAGCACGGCCATCGTTTTTAATGCCATCACGTAATGATTGCTCAAGCGTTGCAGAAAGCTCAGCTGTTAACGCGTCTTTATCGTCAAAAAACTTTTCAACTAATGTTGCCATGCTTATACCTTATCGCCTGTGTTAAACCATACGTGGTTGTTTTCTGCTAATAATTCATCAGCATCATCAGGTCCCCAACTACCAGAACGGTAAAGCGCAGGTTTGCCTTTGCCTTGCCATCTATCAATAATTGGATCAATCCACTTCCACGCTTGGCGCACTTCATCACGGTGAATAAATAACGATGGGTTATTTGCAGCAGCATCAAGCATTAAACGCTTGTACGCATCTGAATGGAAACCATTGCTGTAAGCTTGTGAAAGCTCAATATTCATTGTTACTGGCTCAAGTTGCATTTGAAGATTATCAAGGCGCTTAGACATAAGCGTTAGTTGAATTGTTTCCTCTGGCTGCAAACGAATAACAAGGCGATTCGGCTCGATATTGCCCACGTTATCTTCGTAGATATTGTGAGATACTTTTTTGTATTCAACCACAATTTCTGCACAGCGCTTAGCCATACGTTTACCCGTACGAAGGTAAAATGGAACACCTGCCCAGCGCCAGTTATCAATATGCGCGCGAATAGCTACAAACGTTTCTGTTTTACTAGAACCTTCATTTAGCTCTTCTAAGTAACCCGGTACAATTTTACCGTTTAAGTCACCTGGTACGTATTGACCACGAACAATATTTTCATCAACATCACCATCTACAAGCGGGCGAAGTGCTTCTAATACTTTTAGTTTTTCGTTACGAATGCTGTTAGCGTTTAGCTTATTAGGCGACTCCATTGCAACTAAGCAAAGTAGTTGTAATAAGTGGTTTTGAACCATGTCACGAAGTGCACCGGCTTTATCATAAAAACCAGCGCGGCTTTCAAGACCAACCGTTTCTGACAAGCTAATTTGAATATTATCAATAGATTTAGCATCCCACATATTTTCAAACAATGAGTTTGAAAAACGCAGCGCCATTAAGTTTTGTACTGTTTCTTTACCTAAGTAATGGTCAATACGGAAAATTTGTTCTTCATTAAAAAACTCTGCAATTTTTCCATTAATTGCTTCAGCAGAATCACCGCAATAACCAATTGGCTTTTCAACAACAACGCGTGATGTAGGTGTAATTAAACCTTTAGTCGATAATATTTCACAACATGTGCCGTAAACAGCAGGCGGAAGCGATAAGTAAAACACGCGAGACTTAGTGCTTTCGTGCTCATCTAAAATGCCTTTTAGCACATCCCAGTTGTCGTCTGCTTCTGTAACATTACTTACCACTGGCACTAAAAAAGTAGAAAACGCTTTCCAATCTTTAGCGTTAAACTCACCTTTGCTTAAAAATTCTTGTAATGCTTTATGCGCTGTTTCTATGTATTCAGCACGTTTCGATTCTTCGCGCACTGTTGGTAGGATACGTGAGCCTTCAGGTAAGTTACCTTCTTGATATGCTCTGTACATTGCAGGTAGCAATTTGCGTAACGCAAGATCACCACCGCCCCCAAAAATTATAATATCAAAAGGATTAAGCATAGTTACTCTCTACGTTGTGATACCCAGTACATTTTGTAAATGCGCGGGTATGCCTATTTATTGCTAGATTAGATGGCTTTTATAGCTGTATTTAAATAAAAGCCTGCTGAATTGTTCTGTATCGATGATTTATTATTATTGTTTATCATTGCGCTTATTAAATGAGCCTTAGGGGCCCTGTATCTCCTCTCACAAAAATACAGACCCTAAGCACTCCAGCGCTACCCGTTCAAAGGTACTCGGTTTACTTACTTGCGTAAGCGAATTTTTTACTGCGTACGGTTTTGTTTGTAGTACGCCATTAAGCCGTTTGTAGAACTATCATGAGCGTGTTTCACGCTATCATCAGTGAGTTCACTCTCAATTTTAGATGCTAAACCTTTACCCAGCTCTACACCCCATTGGTCAAACGAGCATATTTCTAAAATAATGCCTTGGCAAAATATCTTATGCTCATACAGTGCAATTAAACGGCCCACTGTTTTAGCATCTACTGTATCTAATAGCATAGACGTTGTAGGACGATTACCTTGATGAATTTTATGATTTAATAACTCATCAATCTCTGCTTGCGATTTACCCTTAGCGGTTAAATCAGCTGTAACTTGCGCTGCATCTACACCACTCATCATCGCTTCTGTTTGTGCAAAGAAGTTCGATAATAAAATATCGTGATGCTTATCAACATTCACTTGTGGCTTAACTGATGCAATAAAATCTGCAGGTACAATTACATTACCTTGGTGTAAACACTGATAAAAGGCATGCTGACCATTAATACCCGTCATGCCCCAAATAATTGGAACTGTAGTATAAGGTACCGTTTCGCCTGCAAAGTTAACGTGTTTACCGTTACTTTCCATTTCGCCTTGCTGTAAATACGCAGGCAACATATGAAGTGCTTGATCGTACGGTAATATAGCTTGCGCTGTATAACCTAAAAAGCTCGTATTCCATACACTAAGCAATGCCATAATTAATGGTATATTTTGCTCAAACGGCGCTGATTTAAAGTGCTCGTCTATTTCAAACGCACCTTCTAAAATTGCTTCAAAGGCGTCGTAGCCTAAATATAAAGCAATTGGTAAGCCTATCGCACTCCAAAGTGAAAAGCGACCACCAACCCAATCCCACATAGTGAATACGTTTTCGTCGCTGATACCAAAGGCTGCCGTTTTTTCTAAATTTGTACTTACTGCAACAAAATGCTTTGCAATTGTACTTTCATCTTTTGTTGTTTGTAAAAACCAGTCAACCGCCGTCTTTGCGTTTGTCATGGTTTCTGACGTAGTAAATGTTTTTGACGAAATAACAAATAATGTTGTTTCAGGGTCAATGGCTTTTAATATAGACGAAATTTGTACACCGTCAGCATTAGATACGTAGTGAACATTTAACGTATCATCAGCAAGTGCTTTTAATGCCTCAGTTGCCATTTGTGGACCAAGGTTAGAGCCACCAACACCAATACTTACAACATCTTTTACCGCTTTGCCGGTATAGCCTAACCATTTACCGCTACGAACTTTTTCTACAAACACTTTAATTTTAGCTAACTCGTTGTCTACGGCTTGTGTCACGTTTTCGCCATCAACAATTAATGGAGTGTGAGCACGATTACGAAGTGCCGTATGCAAAACTGAGCGGTCCTCAGTGATATTTATTTTTTCACCGCTAAACATTTTATCGCGCCACGATGCAATATCGCATTCTTTAGCAAGCGACATTAAGTTAGCAAAAACATCGTTATCAATAAGTTGCTTAGAATAGTCGAATAATACGCCTGGTACTTGAGTAGAAAACTGAGAAAAGCGCGTGTCATCTTGTGCAAATAACGTTTTTAGATGTGTTTGTTTCATCTTAGCTGCACTTTGTTCTAGTGCTTGCCAACTTGCTAGTTGCGTTCGGTTAGACATGGAAATATCCTCTATTTTTTTCAATCAATTGATTTAAAAATGTTTTTTATAAAAGCAAAACTCTTAATACTACTTATTCACACTAAATTAAAGCGCAAATAGTATAACTAAAAATGCAAAAAAAGTGCTGTTTTTATAATTTTATGTGCAGATGATAACGCAATTTTTAGCTTTTGACACCGGTATCATAAAAATTTTATAAATTAATTTACCTGTAATTTTAAAGGCAACGGCATAGCTTAATCAATCAAAATGAAATATTAATGAATTTTTATAAGCGCTGCTAATTACTTTTCATAGTTATTCACTAATTACTGTAATTGTTTGCCTTGCAAACAAATAAACCTTAAAAACAAAAAATCGGCTCTAAAGCCGATTTTGTATAAATTACAATCTTTGCTTAATTACTAAGCGCTAGCCCACCACTTAGGTTATAAACAGTTTTGTACCCTAGCTGCATTAAATTGCTCGCAGCAATCTTTGAGCGGTTACCACTGCGGCATAATAAAATATAGTTGTTATTTTTACTTAACTGCCCTTCAAATACCGCATTTGCCATTCTGCTAAGCGGTATATTTAATGTTTTTTCATCAAGTGTATTAAATAACTGAGCAACATTATTTGCTCCATGTTCATACGGCTCCCGAGTATCTATTAAATACACATCGCTGGTGTTTAACATTGCTTTAGCGTCATCAAAATTTAATTGCTGTGTATCAATCTCAGGCAATGCATTTACATAACCACACAATTGCGTGTTATTTACTTGCTTTGAAGCGTCGTACTGCTGCTTTTGTATTGTAAATTCATCAGCTGAAATACTGCCGCTTACTAACGCATTAAGTAATGGCGTTTGGTTTTGTTGTACAGCCCAGTTCATGGCAAAACATTGTTGGTAGTCGTGCCCTGAGCAAATAATGCTGGTGCTATTAAGTTTCTCGCTTATTGCTAAAATAGAGCGTGCCATTGCTTTTGCATCCCCACCCATAAGCGATGTATTGCCAAGTCCTGCAGGCAAAATTAAATCACCACAAAAACAATAACGCGTTTCGCCATTACTATTTTTTAATAAATAACTTACGCTATCTTTGCTGTGCCCAGGTGTCGCTACTTTTTCAAGTACGTCATTTGCTAAGCTAATACTTTCTGCATTTAGTGGCCAACCTAAAGCATCAACCTCACCTTTTACAACTCTTGATGCCAGAACACTGGTTAATAAATTAGTCGCTGACTCTCGCTCTTGATGCAGATGTGTATTAAGCACCGCTGATATAGTTAAGTTTTGTGTATTAGCTATTTTTTCAAAGCGCGGAATAAGCTCAACAATCGGGTCTATTATAACTGCGTATTTATCATCGCTTACATAAAGCCAACTACATGCTCCTTGGTGCCTAAACTGAGTAAGGCCAAGTGCGCACACTTCTTGTTGTGGTGTAGTGCTATCAGATACAATTAAACAGTTAGCCTGTAGTATTGCTTTAAGAGCGCGAATACGCACACAAGCATCATCAATATCGTGTTGTGTTGCCGCAGGTCCAAACGATAGCCTAATCGCATTTTCACTTTGCCACTTACTTGCACCCATTGCATCTAAAACAAAACTTGTTGATGCGCCCGTACTACAAGCCGAGCCACCACTTACGCGAATGCCCGCAGCATCAAATAAATCAATCACTTCTTTGCTCGTTAAATCGTTTACCGCAAAGTTAAGTGTGGTAGGCACGCTATAAGCAAAATCATGATTGAATGTAATATCGCCAAAGGTGTCTTTTATCGCGCTTTGTAACTGGCTTCGATAAGAGTTTAGTGTGCTAATTGGTTTAAATGTATCGTCTGATTTATCAAGCAACATACTAAATAGTTTGTTTAACCCTGCAATACCGGGTAGATTTTCGGTGCCTGAACGCATTCCACTTTCTTGACCGCCACCCGCTATAAAAGGTGTATACGCACTGCCACTACGAATATATAAAAAGCCAATACCTTTAGGTGCGTAAAGCTTATGCCCCGAAAAAGGAGCGTAATCAATAGTCGTATTACTCAGTGCGAGCGCTTGTTTACCGAGTGCCTGTACGCAATCCACCATCCACGATACATTTTTGTTACGGCTACGGATCACCTGCTCTATAGCGTGTAAATCTTGATATACACCGGTTTCGTTATTAACGGCCATGGTGCAAATCATCAAAGCGTTATTAATATGCTCTGCGATAAAATCTAAATCTAAAATACCGTTACTATCAACCGGAATAGCAAGCACCTCAGCATTAACGTCAAGTACGCTATTCCAATGTTTAAGTGTATTTGGCACCGCTTTATGCTCAGTTGCGCCATATAATAATACAGGGTTTTTAATAGACTGCTTTTTAGCATTAATTAATGTAGAAACCACCGCAGTTTGAATACCCTCCGTTGCACCAGAGGTAAATAGGATATCGCCATTAGTTGCGCCAATAACCGTGCGTGCCTTTTGACGTGTTTGTTCTAATAAATGCTTGGCTTGAATACCTGTGATATGCGGGCTTGAAGGATTACCAAAACATATTTGCATGGTATGAGAAACAACATCAGCAATACAAGGCAACACAGGGGTCGTTGCATTTGCATCAAGGTAAACTTGTTTTACTGGCTCATCGTGCAATAAAAACTCAGACATTAAAAAACGCACCTTATTACTAAAAAATATATCTTATTACCAATAGTACATAAATTTACAGGTAATGAGTAATAATCAATTAGCACTAGAGGTGCGTTTACTATGCTTTTTTAAACTAAAAGTCTGTTTGCTTAACTATTCACTGAGCTCTTTGCTGATCTCTTCGTGCGTTGACGACCAAGCTGTTATTAGCGCTTTTACTAATGAGGCCAACGGGATGGCAAAAAATACACCCCAAAATCCCCATAAGCCACCAAAAAATAATACCGCGACAATTATAAATACCGGATTTAAATCAACTGCCTCAGAAAACAACAGCGGTACAAGTACATTGCCATCAAGCGCTTGAATAATTCCATAAATGATTAAAATGGTCCAAAACTGCGTTTCTAATCCAAACTGAAACAGTGCAACTGCCGCTACCGGAATAGTGACGAGTGCCGCGCCAATAAATGGAATTAATACCGAAAAGCCAACAAGCACACCAAGTAAAGCTGCATAGCGCAAATCTAAAACAGTAAATGCAATGAAAGACACACCACCAACAATTAAAATTTCGAATACTTTACCGCGAATGTAATTCATAATTTGTTGGTTCATTTCGTTCCACACTTGTAAAATCAAGCGTCGTTGCTGCGGGATCAGTTTAGCTATACTCCCTGTCAGCTCCAGCTTATCTTTAAGCATAAAAAACACCAGTAACGGCACAAGTACCAAATATATAAGCCAAGCAACAACATCTTTTAAAGACGTAAGTGAAAACGATAACACCGCTTGACCAAACTCAATAATTTTAGCTTCTACGGTTGCAACAATAGCTTGTACTTGTTCTATATTAATTAAACTTGGGTATTGTTCAGGTAAAGCCATTAAATAAGACTTCCCCTGCTCTAGCATATGCGGTGTTTCTTGCACTAAGTTACTGGTTTGCTTCCAAAGCACTGGGCCAATAACTAAAATAAGAGTGAGCATAATGCTAATAAATATCAACATTACAATAATTGTTGCAGTAAAACGTTTTAAGCCAACACGCTCTAAATGAACAACCGGCCAATCTAGTAAATAAGCGATAACCAGTGCAACAAGCACAGGAACAATTAACGCGCCAAAAAAGTAAAGTAAGGCAACTGATACCAATAATAAAAATAATAAGGTAGACGAATGAGGATCAGAGAACTTCCTTTCGTACCATGTTTTTACGTATTCAAACATGTAATGGCTCCACTAATAACAACCCACGTTGTTTATCAAAATTGTAACTATAAGCATTTTTTTGCAAAAAACGTTCAATGTCGTTCGCACTTTCACCTTTATTAAGACTAAAAGTGATGCATTGTTTTGATGACTGTGCACTTCGAAGCGCAAGCTTGAACTGCACAAATTGCTGAGGACACTTAAACTCTTTTAAATCGCGCTCTACCATAACTACTTTATCCGTATAGTAAATGAATAATAAGTCGCATATTTACGGTCTACGTATTTATATACTCAAACCGTTGTAACTTTTTGTTAAAACAATTCCTGCAATAGTTTATCCTTATAACATAACTAGCAGTAAGGATAAGTTAATGCCTGGCACGCATAATAAAGCGCAACTACCAAGTAATCCAACACTCAAAGAGATTAATTGGTTTAAAAAGCAGATTAATTGGGGCGAACTACCTCCTTTTTATCACCTTGTTGCCTCATCAATAAGCGAATCAGAAGGAATTTTAGATCATGGGTTCGACAATGCAGTTAAACAACTTTTAGATAAACGCAATTGGAACTTAGATTTATTAGAAGGCTATGAAGATAACTTAGGTGAAATACATACCAAACATAAGCCACGTATTGCGCTGCACCAAGTATTTACCGACAGAGGCTTTGAGCTATGGGCACAGCCTTATGCTAAAGATGTTATTGTTGATCAATACATAAAAAACAATCGCTTTATGGAGTTTAGAGTGTGGGACCCACATTCAATGAAAAACTTGATCAGAATAAGTCAGTTACATAAGTTTATTGGCTTTTATTTTGAACGAGGCGACAAAGCAGATAAAGCCATTATTTTACATGCACACAAAGTAGTACATAAAATTATTACTTTTTTGCAGCGAGAATTGAACGTTGTAAAGCTTGATGGAGTCACAATAAAAGAACTGTACCAATTGTGCGAAAAAGACAGCCGTGCAAGCAGTGACGAAATAGACATAGCCAAAATTGCAATTGGCGAACAAATTAACAAGGAATAAAATGCAGCTAAAATCAGCATTTATCACTTTATGCAGTGCTGCGCTTACGTTTAGCTTATTAATAAGCGAACCTTTAAAAGCGCAAACTAACTTTACGCTTCCTGATTTAGGAACATCTGCATTACAAGCACTGCCACTCGAAAAAGAACAAGCCATTGGCGAAGTAATGATGATGCAAATACGAGGCTCATCACCAGTAATAAATGACCCAGTGCTTGATGAATACCTCACAACTATTGGCCGTAAACTCGTTGCTAATGCTAATGACGTGCGCTTTCCGTTTTCGTTTTTTTGGATAAATAACTCAGAAATAAATGCCTTTGCCTTTTATGGCGGCCATGTAGGCGTGCATACAGGGTTAATAGCTCAAGCCGATAACGAGAGCCAGTTTGCCTCAGTGCTTGGCCACGAAATAGCTCACGTAACACAGCGCCACTTAGCGCGAAGAATACAGCAACAACAAGATAACAGCGCGCTGACTATTGCCGGTATGATAGCCGGAATATTAGCAACCGTTGTTGCACCAGATGCGGGTATTGCGATTATATCTGCCAGCCAAACACAATCTGCTTTTAGTCAGTTAACGCATAGTCGCTCAGCCGAGCAAGAAGCTGACCGCATAGGCATGCAAACGCTTAACAATGCAGGCTTTGATGCACGTGCATCGAGCGAATTTTTAACTAAACTTGCCGCGCAAATTCGTTATAAATATAAACCACCTGCGTTTTTACTTACTCACCCATTACCAGAGAGCCGAGTATCAGATGTGCGTTTGCGTGCAGAGCAATTTCCTGTGCGTCATATGAGTGCCAGTCTTGAGTTTAATTTAGCTAAAAGCCGCGTGCTTGCGCGCTACGACAACAAACCAGAAAACGCCGAAGACCTATTTAGAAAACGACTACGCGAAAATAGCTACGATAACACCGCTTTAAAGTACGGTTTAGCTATTAGCTTACTTGATCAAAAAAAGCTTGATGAAGCAGCCCCAATACTAGACGAGCTTTTAAAAAACGATCCTAAAAACCTATTTTATATAGATACCCATACCGATTTACTCATCGCGCAAAAAAAGGCAGATGAAGCCGTAAAATTTTTAGCCGATTTAAATCAGTATCGCCCTAATAATCAGGTAATTACGCTCAACTATGCCAACGCAGCACTTGAAGCTGAGCAATATGAACTAGCCGAAAATATTTTGAAGAGTTTTTTACTCGAAAAGCCAGATCATAACCTAGGCAAGCAACTTCTTGCTGATGCGTATAAAAAACAAGATAAATTAGCCTCATATCACGAAGCGAACGCCGATGTATTGGCTCAATACGGTGCTTATTTAAAAGCCGCAGACGAAGTACAAAAAGCACTTAACTTCGTAGAGCCAACCGAACTTGTAAAGCAACAACGTTTAAAAGCACTACTTACCCAGTATCGACTTTTACAAAAAGAGCTTGCAAGACTTTAAGTCTGCAAGCGCTTACCCTAAAATAGACGCAATTCACACTTTGGAATCATTTTATGTCTGTTACTATTTACCACAACCCACGTTGTTCTAAATCACGCGAAACGCTAGCGCTACTGCAAAGTAAAGCGATAGAGCCAAGTGTTGTAGAGTATTTAAAAACCCCTCTTACTCACGAGCAAATTTCAACGCTTGTAATCCAACTTGGTTTTTCATCCGTACGTGAAATGATGCGCACAAAAGAAGATGACTACAAAGCGCTTAATTTGAAAGATGAAACAAATGAGGACGCACTTATTAACGCTATGGTTAAATACCCAAAATTGATTGAACGCCCTATCGTAGTTAATAACAATAAAGCAGCGATTGGTCGTCCACCAGAAAACGTACTAAGCGTTTTATAATGAGTGCAACCATAGTGGTGCTTTATCACTCAAGCCATGGCTCAGTTGAAGCGATGGCTCACGAGATAGCAGAGTCGATAGAGCAACAAGGTGCTAGTGCACTACTTCGCACCTTTGTGGCTAAAAATGCGCACGATATTGTGATCACCAAAGATGATTTAATAAATTGCGATGGTTTAGCATTTGGTACACCAACTCGATTTGGCATGATGGCCTCTCAAGCAAAAAGCTTTTGGGAAACCACCAGCGACTTGTGGCTAAAAGGCCAATTAATCGATAAGCCAGCGTGTGTATTTTCGTCATCAAGTAGTATGCATGGTGGAAATGAAGCAACCTTACTTAACTTATCTTTGCCACTATTACACCACGGCATGGTGCTTATGGGTGTGCCATACGATGTGCCCGAACTACTTGCAACACAAACTGGCGGAACACCATACGGTGCAACACACGTCGCTGGCAGCGCTAATAGTGCACAGCTAAGCAAAGACGAAATTAAAATATGCCAAAGCGTTGGTAAACGCCTTACTCACATTGCGAGAAAACTTAAATGACTACAGCTGACAGTCCAGCTAAAAAGCCGATTACGGTAAAATTTCAACGTGCAGCACTATTTGGCTATGTTGGTTTACTTATTCTGATTCCTTTGTGGATGTATTTTGTACCCCCTCTAGACGGTAATACTAGTTGGGTGTCATTGTTTTTTCCTATCATTCCTTTACTGCTGCCGCTAAGAGGCATAATTCAAGACAACACATACACCTATGCGTGGGCTAACTTTATTGTAATGCTTTATTTTATCCACGGTCTTACCATGCTGTGGGCAGCACCAGATGAATTAATTTGGGTGTTGTTAGAGCTTGTGTTTGCCTCTTCAATGTTTATTGGTTGTACTTACTACGCAAGACACCGCGGACAAGAACAAGGTTTAAAAATCCGTAAGCTTAAAGAAGAATTAGCTGAAGAAAAAGCAGCAAATGAGCACGGTAAATAAGGCTTAACCATAAACGCTATATACAAAAAAACGCCCTTAAATTACTTTAAGCGCGTTTTTTATTAATTGTTTAAAACTAGCTAAACTAAATCGCTCAAGGCAGCTAGCACCACAATACTCGCCAACCCTATTTGAGCAATTAAGCTAATAAACGAAAAGCCTCTAAGCACAAACAAACCCCAAGGGTGTTTAATATGTGGATATAGCGCACAGCGTTTTAAAGTGGTCGCAAAGAAAAAACAAATCACTGCAGTCATAGTTAAACCCAGCGTCAGCTCACTTTTAATTGAGAGGGTTTCATCAAAAAAGAAAAACAACTGTAAAGGCAGCAATATAGTCACAATAGCATGTAGCACATGCACTTTTTTAATGCGATCGAACTGCCCTTCTGGCGAAAGTTCTTTAATACCAAAGTCACGCTCTAAACATTTAACTAAGTTATTAGCTTTAATACTCACCGCTAAACGGTAACAGCTTAAACCTTCTTTATTACGTGCCCTAAAATCGTATCCGGCTTTAATAAGCAGCACCATTAACGACTCATTTTTAGCAAACACAGCATAATGAAGTGCAGTATTACCAAAGTTATCTGTCGCTTTTTTGTCTTGCTTTGCAAGTAGTGTTTCGATCACATTTACAAAGCCTTTTTCGGCGGCCCACATAAAGGCTGTTTTATTGTTTTCATCAGCAAGTACACCAGTAGCGCCTTGCTCAATAAAACGCATTGCCATTGTTTGCTTGGCTGTTTTTTTACGTAAATGAGTAAGCAAAGCTTTTTCTAGCAGTACAACAGAGTCAACATCAGGAGAAACCTGCGTAAGCAGCGTAAAATAGTCTTTACCCGCAGCTACTTTTTCGCTGGCAAGTTCACAAAGGGTATCCAAGTCAGCAATAGACTCTGGAATAAACGCACTTAGGCGCTCTCTAAAATCAACTTCCTTCCAAAGCGCTAATGTGTCCTTTGCCGAGAGTTTACTTTTATTATTTAACGCATGCTCAATTAAGGTGAAGTAGCGTTTACTAAAAAATAAATCGACTAAAGACAGTGGCGTATCTATGGTATTTTGTGCAGCCACGCTTGCGTATTTTTCAAGGCGCTGGCACAGCATAAGCACTAAGCTTTCAGGGGTGTATTCATTATCGTAGTAATGGCTTTTAACCGCACTAATATACGCTTGTGCGTCTTCGTCATATTCAGAGATATGTTGAAAGTAACATTCTTCAAATGGCTCCAGCGGGGTTAGCCATGCCAAATAATAAATAGGTGGCAGCACGGTGGTGCATACACCATCGTCTTCATTTGTAGAACGACAAGCAGGCCAAGCTTCCAAAGCATCTAAAATAAAGGCACCGTTTTGTTCTACCAGTCCTTTAATAAGTAATGGGTATTCCTTTGGCCAAATCAGTACATTTTCCATTAAAACAACACAACTCCAGTGTGGCTTGGGGGTGGTAAGTTATATCAGTTTTAAGCTGACACCACGCTTAATCAAAGTGCCGATATTCTAGCACACCTTTGTTTTGCTGCTAGCGCAAAATTACGCAATAACAACAATCCTTTAGGATTATACCAATTCGCTTAATTAAGTGATTTATTTTGAGGTAAAAAACCGTGTGATAGCAAGGCAAAAATTTCGTTATTTAGTTGTTCTAAATGATTAAGTATTACTGTGGATTGGTATTGTCCTTAGCAAAAATATAAAAACGGCCAAGTACATAAGTAATTGGCCGTTTTTGAGGTTGGAGTTGGGCTTAATCAGATCCAGACAAATAGTCTATTTACTTTTTAACTCGCTAATAACTTGCTCTAAACCCACATCAGAAATGCGTTGAATAATCTCTTTTTGTTTAGCACTTAATAGTGAAATGCCTTCAGCAACAATATCGTATACTTTCCACTCATTGTTTTTACCTAAACGAAGCTTAAAGCTTAAGTCGATAGTAGGCGCATTTGGCTCAATAATTTGCGTATTAACTGTTGCGTATTCAGAGTCACTTTTTGCGTTATTACGCTCAAATACTACTTTTTGACCCGTGTACTTCATTAGTGCACCGGCGTAAGTGCCTGTTAAGTAATGCTCTACTGCATCTATAAATTGAACAGCTTGCTCGCGCTCAATACCTTTAATGTGTTTACCTAATAATTTAAACGACACAAACTTAACGTCAATATGTGGCATTAAACGTTTTTCAACAATGGCAGCCATCGCGTCTTTGCTGGCTGTACCTTTTGAGTTTACTTGGCCAATATCTGCAAAAAGCTTGTCGGCTACCGATTCAAGTAACTGATCTGGTGATTGCTGAGCTTGTGCAAATAACGAACTGCTAAAAAAAGCAGTGGCTAAAACGAATAGTTTAAAGAGTTTCATAATTGTATATGTCTGTGTGATTAAGATGGCTGTAATTTACGCGAACCATACGCAATAAAAAAGGCACAAATAAGCAACTTATTAATGCCCAATTAGCACCAATCAAATAAATAAAATAAATTCAAGCAGTTAGAAAACTCCATTAACAGCTCATATACAACCGGCATTTTGTCCTCATTGTAATTGTTAACAGGCCGCCCTTATCATTTAGTTATCAACTTAAATCAAACGAACATTTGGCACCTATGAAAACGTCACTTAAAACACTTATTATCTCTTTTGTATTAGTAGTTTCACTTTTTGGCAAGCTTGCTTTTGCTCAATCGGACCACGGTTATGCCGTTGACTTTCTCAAAGGCGAAGGTAACGTAAACGGCGTTAAGCTTGCGTATCAGTATCATGCACCTGGTATGCAAAACCTTATTGGTGATGCACGCTTTTACTTTGAAACCAGCGTAAACATGTGGGAATACCGCCACGGCGATGAAACACAATCAAACCTAGTACTTGCTATGTCACCTGTACTGCAATTTCCTGCTTTTAGTTTTAACAACACCCCATTTTATGTAGAAGCAGGTATTGGTGTATCACTGATTGATGAAACGCAGTTTGCCGGTAAAAACATAAGTACTCACTACCAGTTTGAAGACCGCATAGGGCTTGTAGCCGATTTTGGCCACACCAATGTTGCCCTTCGCGTTATTCACTATTCAAACGCAGGCTTTAAAGAGCCAAACCCTGGTCTTAACTTTTTAACGCTTTCGGTAGCGAGACGTTTTTAACGTTATTGATTGTATTTTTGAGTAAATCAATTGCTGTTATAGTGCAAAGCGGTCACACTTAAACGTACTAAAGTTTAGGTGATACTGCGATGCAAACTTGGCATATTGTAATTATTGTCGCTGTTGTTCTTGCCATTATCATTGGTAATATTGCGCTGATTAGACTCTCTGCAAAACAGGAGTTTATAAAGCCCAACGCCAATATAAAAAATACAACAGACACAAAAAAGCCCTGATCAATCAGGGCTTTTTCAATAATACCAACTCGCTAAATATATTTTTGCTAATTTAGCCTACTAGCCAATGCGCCATTAGCGCAATAACAGGTAAAGTAATTAGCGTTCGCAAAATAAATATAATAAATAGCTCTAAAATATTTACCGGTATTTTACTGCCAAGTAAAAGTGCACCTACCTCAGACATATAAATAAGCTGAGTTACACTCATTGCGGCAATAATAAAGCGCGTTACATCACTTTCAATAGTCCCTGCTGCTAATATTGACGGAATAAACATATCAGCAAAACCAACCATAATAGTTTGCGACGCAGCGGCTGCTTCGGGTACTTGCAATAGCTCTAAAAATGGCACAAACGGCATACCTAAATACTGAAATATAGGCGTATGCTCAGCAATGATCAGTGCAAATGTGCCTACCGCCATTACTACAGGTAACACACCAAACACCATATCAAGCGCATTATGTACGCCCTCTTTTATAGTGCCTTTAACACCCGTTGAGTTATCTGCTTTAGCTAGTGCAACATCTAACGAATGGCCAAATAAAGTTTTATGACCCGGAATTGTTTCAGCGTCTCTATCTGGCTCAGTGCCATCAATGAGTAAGTCTTTTTTAAAGCGCAGTGGCGGTAATCGCGGCACAATAATAGCGGCAACAATACCGGCTAAACATACCGTTGCGTAAAACGGTGCAAATAGGTATTCAAGTTTAACTTGCCCAAGCACCACTAAACTAAATGTAATTGAAACCGCTGAAAACGTAGTACCAATAATAGCCGCTTCGCGTTGTGTATAATGCTTTTGATCGTACTGCCTTGCAGTCATCAAAATACCCACACTGCCATCACCTAACCACGACGCAGTACAGTCTACCGCGCTTCTGCCTGGTACACCAAATACAGGGCGCATTACTTTGGTCATTAACGTACCAGCAAGCTCTAATAGACCAAAGTTAATTAATAGCGGCAGTAATAAGCCCGCTAAAATAAATACCGAAAACAACACAGGCAATAAGTCATTTAATACCAGCGCGCCAGTATTGGCCGAGGTAATCATCTCGCTGCCTAGGCTTAAGTACGTCATTAAACCAAACGCCATACCAAATAAGCGTACCACCAGCCATGTCCAGCTCACATCAAATAAATGCTTTAACAAAGGTGAGTTACATATAGCGGCGGGTTTAAACACTTTAGTAATTACAGAAATAACCCCTGTAATACAAATAATGAGGGTAATAATTGCTTGAGCAGAGCCAAGCATCATTGCTTGAACCGCTTTTGCCATAACTGCAATAGGAATGGTCATCCCTTGCGAAGTACTAATGGGTGTCATAAATAAAAACACACCAATTAACGAAGGAACCAAAAAAGTAAACCAAGTGCGCCACGTATAGTGTGAACGTTCAGGTAGCTGAGACATATTGTTTAACCTATAAAAACCACAAAAAGAGCATAGCGCTCTTTTTGTGGTAAAACTTATTATTATTTAAATTTTAATGCCGCGCTGAATGAGTGCTGCTTCTAATGCTTGTTGTAAACCATTCATAGTACCTGGCTCAAGCGTTTCGCCTTTATCATCCATCCACGTTAAGCTAGTACCGCCTTCTTTAGTTTTGCTTACTAAAATTTGGTATTGGCCTTCATCAATAGGTAGTTGAGCTACGTCATCACCCCAAATTGAATCCCAAACGCTTGTTTCTGGTTTAGTATAATCTGCAGTAATTAAGCCCGTATCTGGGTTAATTTCAACAATAGAGAACGACAAGCGCTCTAAAAACCCAGAGAAACGGTCAAACACAGCGTCGTAAGATTGCTCAGTTACAAGCGCTGCATTACCTTTATTATCAAAGCCCATTTCAAGAGAAATAATACCTTGGCGTTTACGCATATCAACTTCAAGTTGACGGTAACGGTAATCAAACTCGCTCACTACTTGGTTAAGCGCACGTACTTCTAGCTGCTGCTTGAGTAAGTCTGTTAACGTTTTATCACCTTTAAAATCAATCAGCTCTACACGTAAAGACGCAGTACGTTGATGTGACTTTTCTTCAATAGTGAATCTAAACTTTTCTAAATCATCGTTAACTTCATCGCCCCACCACCAAAAACCTTCTTCGGTTTTAATAATTGAGTACCAATCAGTTTCAATAATACCAAGTAGCTTATCTTCTTTAGTAGTTCCTGCATTATTATCAGCTAGGACAGATTTAATCGTGTCCCAAAGAAATTCATCTAAATCAGCAATGCCATCGTTTTTATCAAAATAAATACGCGCTTGTTTATCTGTCTCTTCTACCCAACTGCCTTTAGCAATTGTTAATACTTGTGCCGGTGGGCGGTAATTTGTAGCTTCAGGATTGTTGTCGTATTGACCTACATCCATTTTATAAACTGGGTCTTGAGCTGGTTGAGATAACGACGCTGGTGCTTTTACAGGCTCATGCGTACGATAGTTACGCTCGTCATGTGCCTTATTAATAAATACACTACACCCTGATAAACTTACCAATACACTTACTGCAAGTGCTTTTGGGATCCAATACTGCACAGATATTTCTCCTTAGCATACCCTTTAATTGTTTTAACAAATATATGAGTGGGTAATACCGATTTGGTTCAGTGTAAAATCAATATTAACTTTACATTTATTATTTGGCTGCCTAAATGCAATAAAGTTCAGCACTTCAACTTAGTAAGCAACTAAGCGCAAATAAGCAAATTTTAGCTATGGTACTTTCCCGTGCCAGTAAAAACAAGAAACACCGCACTTTAAAAGCGCTTAATTAGCGTGTGCTGTAGTTTAGAGCCCTTTTTGTGTTAAACTTCGCCGCCGTGCAACTTCTCGTGTGTATTTTTGGTGTTGCCAACTCGGTTGATATAATCCAAGTAACAAGGTATTTGAACTCATGACTGCATTTTCAAATCATCAAATTGTTTTAACAGCGATTGGCGAAGACAGACCCGGTATAGTAAGTGAACTAACCCAACTGGTTAGCGATTGCCACTGCAACATTATTGACAGCCGTATTGCTATTTTAGGCTGCGAATTTACCTTTATAATGCTACTTAGCGGGGACATGTCGGCAATAAGCCGCATAGAACACGTACTGCCCACTAAAGCCATGGAACTTGGCCTGCTAACCATGATGAAGCGCACAGCAAGTCATACTCCTAGCGAGTTTTGTGCAGGTTACACACTAGAATATACAGGCATAGACACCCCTGGTACATTGAGCAAAGTAACGCGCTTTTTTGCCGACAATAATATTAGTATTTGCTCACTTAAGTCAGACACTTATTCCCAAGAAGACAACATTAAAATGCGTTGTGAACTTGAATTCAACATACCTGTTGATGTAGATATAGATCAATTTAAAATTAGTTTTGAGAGCCTTTCTCACACACTAAACGTAGATTATATTTTTAAACGAATTCGTTAAGGATGCTAAACATGAACACAATTAGTCCATTACAAGCTGGCGATACTGCACCCGCTTTTAGCCTACAAAACCAAAACGACGAAACAGTAACATTAAGCGAGCTGTTAAAAGAGCAACAAGTGCTTGTGTACTTTTACCCTAAAGCGTCAACGCCAGGCTGTACTGTACAAGCCGAAAACCTACGCGATGAGCAAGCACAGCTTGCTAAATTTAACACCCGCGTTGTCGGTATTAGCCCAGATCCAATTAAGCGCCTTAAAAACTTTGAAACTAAAAAAGAGCTTAACTTTGATTTATTAGCCGATGAAGATCACGCCATTGCTGAAGCATTTGGTATATGGGGCTACAAAAAGTTTATGGGTAAAGAGTACGATGGTATTCACCGCCTAACATTTTTAGTAGGCCAAGACGGTAAAATTAAACACTTGTTTGATAAGTTTAAAACTAAAGATCACCATCAAGTGGTTTTGGATTACTTAGCGGCGGAATAATCTTGCTGCAGAGTAAGCTAGCGGCTGAGTAAGTTAGCTACCAGCTATTAGACAAATACAGAAAAGCGTTGTTCAAGGGCAACGCTTTTTTTATGCTAGTTATTAAGAATTTTTGTTAAGTGAAAGCATGATCGAGGGAGGGATAAATAGGCAGTCAATAACAGCCATAGGGGTCAAATCTTGACTTCATACATCATAATTAATTAGCTGTTTATATTCGCCGAAACTTATAACAGCCATAGGGGTCAAATCTTGACTTCATACATCATAATTAATTAGCTGTTTATATTCGCCGAAACTTAAACAAGCTACTGTGTCGGATGGCGCTTCGCTTATCCGACCTACGTTTTCAAATATATAATGCGGGGTTATTGGGTGTGGGTATTGGCCGTGGGTATGGAGCTCGTTGGGTTTCGCTACGCTCTACCCAACGTACGTGTTTAACTTAAATTTTTACGCAGACGAAAATGGCGTTGCCTGAGCGCTCTGCCCATGGGGTTATTTTGTCGTAGTCATGTTCAAATATATGGATTTCGAAGTAAGGTTTTAAGGCTTCTTTAAGCTCGGTATAACTAAAAGCCACCATTGGGTGCTCGTCGTGCCATACGAGTGTTTTATCTGCGGTGGTTTTTTCTATGCTGAGTTTTAATAACTGTTTACTGCCGCTGCCACTATAGTGCCAGCCAGAACGAAATGTGAAGAAGCTATTTTCGCTTGTTGCTGTGTGCTCTACAAATGAATCGCTGTCGATTTTGTTTTTATCAACCGTGTTAAAACAAAATATTCCACCTACGTTTAATGCGCTGTGTACGCTGGCAAGGCATTCTTTTAACTTATTAATGCCGTCGCAGTAATGGATTGAATACAAAAAGCAGGTAATTAAATCCAAGTGCTCGGTTACCTTAAATTCACTCATGTTTTGCAACGAAAATTGCGCTTCTGGGCAGCGAGTTTTTGCTTTATCTAGCATTGGCTGGTTTAAATCAAGCCCACTACTTTTATAACCGTTATCAATAAAGTGGCGTACATGCGGGCCGGTGCCACATGCTAAATCGAGATGGGTGTTTGCGCCATTACCAAAAATTTGGTGCAGCCTGTGAATAGAATTGCTTTGGGCTTGATAATTAATATCTGCACACATTAAGTCGTAGTAATCAGAAAGGTCGGTGTAAAGCGCGTTTGCGGACATATAAGCCTAGTGGTAAGTAGTAGAATATTTTTAAGTCGCGCATAGTAAACTAGTTATGGCTATTAGCGAAGAAGATATGAGTTTTAGGGTTGTCGGATGGTACTTCGCTTATCCGACCTACGTATTTAAATATTATAAAACGTTATTAGAAAATGGTGCGGAAGTGGAGATTTGTTGGGTTTAGCTTCGCTCTACCCAACATACGTAATATAACTTTAAGCTGGCTTTAACTAATTCCTAAATACTTATGTACTTGTATTGATAGGCGCCAGTTTTTGGCAATACAGGTGTCGATTGCTAATTTTGTTGCTGATACTTTTTGGCTAATTGGCTGCAAATAAACAAGCTTAGGGTTAACGCCTGTTTTAGCAAATAATTCTTCTAACTCTTCTACATGCTTTTGCATGGCAACGGGGTGTTTAATTTCATTGGCACGCTTCATAGCGCTGGTGAGTACTTCATAACCGCCGCGCATATTGATTTTTGGCGATACCGTTACCCATGTTTGCTCTGGGGCGAGTATTTCAAACGTGCCGCTGGTTTCTATTTGTGTGCTAAAACCGTGTTCATGTAATAAGTTACATACTGGATTTAAATCAAACATGCATGGCTCGCCGCCAGTAATTACAACATGCTTTGCGGTGTAACCACGTGATTGAAACAAAGCTAAAATTTGCTCTGCACTGGCGTTAGCCCAATGATCTGAGTCGGCTTTTTTTTCTACGGTTTCATCCAGCGATACTTTATATACATTATCAACATCCCACGTTTGCTTGGTGTCGCACCAAGAGCAGCCTACAGGGCAACCTTGCAGACGTAAAAATATTGAGGGTGTGCCAGTAAAGCTAGCTTCACCTTGAATGGTTTCAAACACTTCATTAATTTTGTACAAAAGAGATCTCACTTACTACCTAGCAGCCAAATTGCTACTATTAAAAAACCAAAAAGCGCTGTGCAAAAATTGTTATTTAAGCTGCGGCCGTGTAGTATATCGCGCCCTGATATAAACCTCTATTAAAACTAAGAGCAAAACAGATATGACGCAAAAAGTAGTTGTTATTTATTCCGGCGGTATGGACTCATTTACCGTATTAAATAAAGCCCTGCAACAAGGCCATGATGTATATGCCCTTTCATTTGACTATGGTCAGCGTCATGTAAAAGAGCTTAAAGTAGCGGCAAGTGTGTGTGAAAAATTAAACGTTCCACATAAAATTGTTGATATTTCGGCGATTAACCAACTTATTGGTGGCTCATCACTTACTGATGATATTGACGTACCTGAAGGCCATTACGAAGAAGAAAGCATGAAAAGTACGATTGTACCTAATCGTAATATGATTTTGCTCTCGCTTGCTGTTGGTTACGCGGTATCACTTAAAGCTAGCCAAGTTTATTACGGCGCTCATTCTGGGGATCATGCTATTTACCCTGATTGCCGTCCTGAATTTGTGCAAAAAATGGATGATGTGTGTCGTATTGCGAACTACGACGCGGTAGAAATTTTTAGCCCGTATTTAAATAATACTAAAATTGGTATTTTAACCGACGGTATTGAAATGGGTTTAGATTACAGCCAAACGTGGACCTGTTATAACGGCCGTGAAAAGGCCTGTGGTAAATGTGGCGCGTGCCAAGAGCGCCTTGAAGCATTTGCACTAAATAACATTACAGACCCGTTAGAATACGAATAAGCCGCAATTAATTAGTAATACAATTGCTGCAAACAAAAAAGGCTATCATCGATAGCCTTTTTTGTTTGTCAGGTTTTAAGTCAATGGTATTGATTACAGCCAGCGTTTTACGCGCGCTTTATAGGCGGTAAACTCTTCACCAAATAATTTAGTGAGCGCACGCTCCTCGGGTATTATTTGAAAAAATGTTAAATACGCAATAAACCCGATAATACATAAAAGCGCCCACAAGGAACTTAACCAAACACCCCACCCTGCTAAAATAAATGCAAAACCCACATACATTGGGTTACGCGAAATTTTATAAATGCCGCTCGTAATAAGTTTTGACGCTTGCTCAGGTTTATTAGGATTTACTGTGGTGTTTGCTATTTTAAAGCTCGCCACACCTGCAATACAAAAAACACACCCAATAATGACCAAACTTGCTGCTAGGTAGGTAATAAATGCGGTGAAATCAATAACACTGTAATGCGCAATAAGCGCCATTATGCCTGCAAAAAACAGCACAACGATAACCGGTGGAATTTTATTATTTAACATGGCAACTCACTGTATTGGCTAAAGTATGTTTATTATATGGTGATTAGGGCGTGTTGTTCTTTGGTGATTGAATTTACAGCAGTATGTTTGGTTATTAGGCAAGGCAGATCCTATGTAGTGTGGCTATCCCCCATAAATAGGCGATAACGCAGCATAAAGACCAAACATGCGCTGCCCTTTGGGTTCTTTCTAGGGGACAATTAACTCTTTGTTGCTCGGTTTTTACTTAGCCCAATAGGTTACAAACCTCGCGCCGCGATTTAATCGCCCCTAGATTGAACAAATTTCAATCAACAAAGATTAACACGCCCTAGCCATTAAACAATATCTAAAGTGTATAAATGATGAACACGCTCAAAGCTGAATTAAATAAAGTATACAAATTAAGTTACAATTGTCAGCTTTATCAAAAGCGCTTAAAGGTTATACTTTAACCATAAACGAATAATAAAATGATAAGGAATGAGGTTATGTCTGGAACTACGATGATTGTACTTATTGTGCTAATTTCGGTTGGCTCAGGAGTAGTTTACGATATGTATAAAAAGCATCTTGAATTTAAGCATAAAATGCAAAACAACAACAGCGATGCCCATAAACAACTAGCTGAAACAAACGCACAAGTGCTTGCATTAAAAGAGCGTGTACAAACACTTGAGGCTATTGTTACTGATTCAAGCTTTAACGTTAAAGATGAAATTAATAAACTTTAAGTTTTTATAAGTAATTTGGATATAAATGCGCATTTTCTGGCTGCTCAATGCCGTGAGCAGCTAAAAACCCACCAATAGCTTGCCCGCAGCCCTGTGGTGCTCGCCCACTGTCTATCTCAAAATTTAACTGATTAGCATGTTGCTTACCCATAGAGCAAAGCCCTACGGTACTTGGCGAGCGCATAGCGATACTTAGGTTACCTATTTGTTCAACCACTACGTGCTTGCTAAAACGGGCAAAACCTTTGTATTTAAACTGCTCGTTTACGTAGTCATTACTTATGGCCACCAATGCCGCAATTAAGCCGTGTAAAAAACTATTAGCGGATGAGTCTGCTGTTAAAAACGCAATTGTTTTTTTATTAAACTCGCTAAGCTGGCAATCCTCACACAACAGTTCAACAGTATATAAATGTTGCTCGGCTACTTGCTGCTGACTTTTCAGCTCAATACTTTTTCCTGCAAATACAATACGTTTAAGCACTTCATCAACGTTACTTGTAACCGCTTCGCTTTTAACAAGTTCAGGGTTTTGCGCCATTACAGGTAAGTCGTGGTGATTGTTAAATGGCGTGCTTGTTGCGCCGCTTTGCATTAACTGAAAAAGCTCTCTTACTTCATGTTCACGCGCTACTTTTAACGCTAAAAATGCGCTTTGAATAAGCTCTGAAGTAGGTAAGTTTTCCTCTACTATCCAACGTCTGCCAAATAATAGTTTTTTAGATTTGGCTTCATTAGTAGATGCGCTTTTTTGGTAGTTATCAGGGCTCAGCACTGCTACTTGCAGGTAAATTTCTTCACCTTTTTGTGCAGCGAGCACTCTAAAGTGAGCCGAAAACTCAATACTCTCAAGTACTTCGTTTACGCTTTGAAGCGTGTGCTTGTAACGTAAAAAATGCTGTGGCACCACCCAATTACTATTAGCCAATTGCACCAGGGGTGCATAAGAAATAGGTTGCTCGTAACTGTGTTGCCATTTTTGCTCATTGCTAAGCAAATGATTAATGTGACTCTTGTTATCTGACATAAATAAACCAAATAAACTCGCGTAGTGCGATATAAACTATGAACACATTACGTCGTCAATGTCGTAATTAGATCACATGTACGCCCTACTTTCAGGCTTTTTTAACTATCGGTGAGTTCTTGATAGTCTGTTATAACTTTTTGATAGTATGGCTTATCTTTATTGAGCATTTTATTATAATGATTTATGAGTTGTCGTTGGTACATAGCGTGCTCTGTACTAGCAAAGTCCCACATTTTGTTGCCGGTATGGCTAATCTCATTATTGGTACTAAAGCTCACTTCAATCACTTCATAAAAACGTTTGTTGTCGTAGACTATTTGTTCACTTATAAGCCCTAAACCGAGTTGTTTTAAACCCACTCGCAACTTATAAGTGTGATGCACTGGGCATAAAATAAACCGAACATTATTTAAATGCTCCACTGCGTTATTAGCAATAATTTGTTGTACTAAACTTAACAACAGCTCACCGCCAACACCTGCTATTACAACTACTTGGCTTTTACTTTGAGTAATTTCTATTTTGCCTACATCCTGACATAAGACCTGCCACTGCGGATTTTTATCACAGGTTTTTTGTAATTTATTAATAGATGATAATTGCGCTTCTAGGTCGTTCATTAAAGTGGCGACTATATCTACAAAAATAACGTGGTTTGCAGCTGCGCGTTTTAATAGCGCCATGCCTAAATAACCATGGTCGCAGCAACAATCCCAAATAATATCGTGATGCTGCGAAATTAATTTATCAATGGCAGTTAGGCGTTTACTGAGCTTCATTTAAGCAGGTGTTTGTGACGTTTTATAGACAAGCGCTTTTAAACTTTTGTCGCTGTCTACTTCAATAAAACGCTCGGTGGGGGCTAGGCGCTCAACAAATTCAATTGCGCCTTGGGTGTTCTCGTTTATTAATGCTTTAAATGCATCTTCGCTAAGCTCTGGGCTATTAGCACACAATAGTAATTGTGTGGTATCGCAAAGTAGCTCTGGCAACCTGCGCAGCACTTTTTGATAGTCTTTAGTTAATATAAAGCTGCCTTTTTGAAAGCTTGGCGGATCAACTATTATTAAATCAAACGGGGCTGCTTTTTTTAGTTTTCCAAACGATTTTAAAATATCGTGAGGTAAAAAACTTACGCCGCGCTCAAAACCATTTAGCTGATGGTTTTGCTTGCCGACTTTTAGCACGCCTTTGCTCATATCCATGTTCATCACATGATCTGCCCCGCCTTGCATGGCGGCAAGCGAAAACCCACACGTATATGAAAACAAATTAAGCACTTTGCCATGCTTGCTGTTAGCCATTACAAATTCACGGCCGCTGCGCATATCGGGAAATATTCCGGTATTTTGGCGGCTCTGTAAATCAACCAAAAAGCGAATGCCATTTTCGGTTACAACATGTGGGTTAGGTAATTGCCCATAAACCACGGTGTTTTGGCTTTGTACGCCAGCACGTTGCTGGTACACAAGTGACGTAATAAGCTCTGGCTGGTTTTCTTGTGCCCACTGCCACACAACATTGGTGAGCTCGCTTAGTGTTTGCTCGTCAATTTCATCGTACGAAACCAAAAATAAACTGGGCGGGTAAAAGTCTAAATTAACATGGCTTAATGCTTCGACACTGTGGCCTCGGCCATGAAAAACACGACACAGTTCATTTTTTAAAATTGGTGCGTCTTCAAGCGCAGTAATAAGAGGTGTAAAGTTTGCTGTCATTTTTAATTAATCAACTGTTGTTGTAGTTCATGTATTTCATCGCGAACAGAGCCCGCTTTTTCGAATTCTAGGTCGCTTGCGTATGCATGCATTTTGGTTTCAAGCTGCTTAATTTGCACGGCAATTTCTTTCGCACTAAGAACCTTTTTAGACTCTTTACGTATAAGTTTAAGGTTGTCTTTAGGAGCCGCTTCCTCGCCTACATCCATTACATCAAGTATTTTTTTAGCCAGAGCATGAGGCTCTATACCGTGCTGAACGTTGTATGCATGCTGAATTTCGCGCCTGCGTGCTGTTTCGTCCATGGCTTTTGCCATTGATTTTGTAATTCTGTCACCATATAAAATAGCGCGGCCATCTAAATGACGCGCAGCACGGCCAATGGTTTGTATCAGCGAGCGAGCTGAGCGTAAAAAGCCCTCTTTGTCAGCATCAAGTATGGCAACAAGTGCCACCTCTGGCATATCAAGGCCTTCTCGCAGTAAGTTAATGCCCACTAACACATCAAACACGCCAGCTCGTAAGTCACGAATTATTTCAACGCGCTCAACGGTATCAATGTCTGAATGTAAGTAACGTACTTTTACATTATGCTCGCTTAGGTAGTCTGTTAAATCCTCAGACATACGTTTAGTAAGTGTAGTTACCAGTACGCGTTCGCCCTTCTCCACACTTTTGTATATTTCTGAGAGTAAATCATCAACCTGATCGCCCACAGGACGTACTTCTATAAGTGGGTCGAGCAGCCCTGTTGGGCGAATTACTTGCTCTGCTATTTCGCCCGCGCAGCGCTCTAACTCAAAGTCGCCAGGCGTTGCCGATACATAAATAGTTTGTGGTGCTATGGCTTCAAATTCTTCAAAACGCAGTGGCCTATTATCCATTGCTGAGGGCATTCTAAAACCATACTCAACAAGGTTTTCTTTACGGCTTCTGTCGCCTTTATACATGGCGCCAATTTGCGATACGGTTACGTGCGATTCATCAATAATCATTAATGCGTCATCAGGTAGGTAATCAAGCAATGTTGGCGGCGGATCGCCTGGCGTACGCCCAGATAAATAGCGGCTGTAGTTTTCTATACCCGAGCAATAACCAAGCTCGGTCATCATTTCTATATCGTATTGCGTTCGCTGTGCTACACGTTGCTCTTCTACTAACTTGTTTGCACTGAGTAACTGGGCGCGTCGCTCTTTTAGTTCTTCTTTTATTTTTTCGATAGCGCCAAGTATCTTTTCACGCGGGGTAACATAGTGCGTTTTAGGATAAATAGTAGCGCGCACTATATGCTTTTCAATTGCACCGGTAAGCGGGTCAAAAATACTTAAGCGCTCTATTTCATCATCAAACATTTCTACACGTACAGCAAAAGTGTCTGATTCTGCTGGGAATATGTCAACTACTTCGCCACGTACACGGTATGTACCTCGGCTAAAATCTATATCATTGCGGGTATATTGTATTTCAGCAAGGCGGCGTAGCATGTCGCGTTGATCGACTTTTTCGCCCACTTTTAAAAGTAGCATCATTTTCATGTACGATTTAGGGTCACCCAAACCATAAATAGCCGATACCGATGCCACAATAATGGTGTCGCGACGCTCAAGCAATGCTTTGGTCGCACTTAAACGCATTTGCTCTATGTGCTCATTTATCGAAGCATCTTTTTCAATAAATGTGTCGCTAGATACAACATAGGCTTCTGGCTGGTAGTAATCGTAATACGATACAAAGTATTCAACCGCGTTTTTAGGAAAAAACTCTTTCATCTCGCCGTATAGCTGCGCAGCCAATGTTTTATTGTGCGCCATTATTATTGTTGGACGATTTAAATCGCTAATAATATTGGCCATAGTAAAGGTTTTACCTGTACCGGTGGCACCTAATAACGTTTGGTGTGCAAGCCCCGCTTCTAACCCTTCGCATAGCTGTTTAATGGCGGTAGGCTGATCGCCTGCTGGTTTGAAATGTGATTTTAACTGAAAATGGTCGCTCAATTATTGCACTCCTGTAACGATTCGCCGCTCAGCGCTTCTAGTTTTTTCATAAACCATTTATATGCCACTATTGCTGTAAATAAATTACCTATGGCAGCGCCTATAAATAACCCTAATAATCCGGCTATTTCGTTGCCGATATAAGCAAATGGTACATAAAATATGAATAAACGAATAACGCTTAGTACCAATGCGTTCATTGGTTTGTGTAAAGCATTAAACGATGAGTTTGATAATATGATCACCCCTTGTAAGCCATAGCTTAGTGGGATGGTATAAATAAAGAGCTTAATTACATCTATTACGGCTTGTTCTTTACCAAATAATTGGCTTATTACACCTGAAAATGCAATTAGTAATACGTAAATGGCAAATTGCCATACCATCACAAATTTTAGTGTGCCGGTATACGCTTCTTTAACACGGCATAATTTGCCAGCCCCAAAGTTTTGACTCACAAATGGCGGTAATGTCATCGATAGCGCAAGCACTAAAATACTTGCAATAGATTCTATCCGGCTTCCTACTCCAAATGCGGCCACGGCTTCTGGCCCATGATGCGCTACTAAGGCGGTCATTACAGCCATTGCAACGGGTGTAAGCATGTTTGCACCTGCAGCAGGTAAACCAATTTTTAATATTTTACGAATAGCGCCAGTTACAGTTTGCTTGCCCGCTTTTAGACTCAACAAACGTTTTTTAACCGCTAATATATATAAAATAATAACCACAGCGACCGACCATGCGACAACACTTGCTATGGCAGCGCCTTGAATTCCTAACGCGGGTACCGGCCCAAAGCCAAATATCAGTATTGGGTCAAGTACGGCGTTTATCAGCCCGGCTCCGCCCATTACTATACTTGGCGTTTTGGTATCACCGCTGGCACGCAGTACCGAATTACCAATCATTGGGGTTATTAAAAATACGCTACCGATAAACCATACATTCATGTATTCATGTATTAACGGCAATACTTGCGCGCCCGCTCCTAGTAAAGTAAATATGGGGTCAATCAGTAAATATCCAACAGATGACAACACAATAACCAAAACCACACCAACCATTAAAGAAATACTGGCATCAAAACGTGCTTCATCAATTTTATTACTGCCGAGCGCTTTCGCTATTACTGCTGATGTACCGATCCCCAGCCCTATTGCTAAGCTGATAACGGTAAAAGTAACTGGAAATGTAAAGCTCACGGCAGCTAATGGTTCGGTGCCAAGTAAACTTATAAAAAAGGTGTCTACAATATTGAACATCATTAGTGTGATCATGCCGAATATCATCGGTATGGTCATCGTCTTTAATGTAGGCAAGATAGGATCGTTTAGTAAATCTGGGCGAGTCTGAGATTTTGAAATTGCGCGCATGAAATAAATAGGCCTCTTTTACTGAACGAATCATTTTAAAGCATCAAGACAGTTCAAGCCACGGATTTATCACTACAATTGATGTAATTACGTAAGTAAATATTCTAAAAAATAGTAAAACTTGGTTTTTACATCTTTTTGTTAAAATAGAGCCTAAACACGCCAAAAAACAATTAAAACACATTTTTATAACTTTTATTACAAACACCCTGTGTTATCTGATGCTTTTTTACACAAAGCAACTACTTGGTTTATCGTTACGAAAAAATTCATTCATGGAGTTACATCTATTAGCCACCAAAACATAACCCACTGTTTTACAATGAATAAAAAATAGTGATTTAAAAGCTTGAAATCGTTGTAGCACCCTAAAACATTGGTGCCGATGATGTTCTTAAAGTTTCATAAACAGAGTTATCCACAGAAACCGTGGATAACTCATTCAAAGCCGCATTTATAAAGGCCTTGAGAGACTAGCAATTTTCGCTGAGGTCCAACCAATTGTTGATTTGCTAATTGTGGCATTTTTATAAACTCACACTGAAAACGCAAGCTTGCCGATTTTTCTTCTTAACATAGTTATACGTTAGTAAATAAAAAACGTTTAATACAAAGTTAAGTTATTGATTGTTCTATTTTTGAGCGAAGATAATAATTGCTCAATTTATAGATCAAAATTGGATCACTATTAAGAGGGAAAATACTTTTATGACTATTCATGCAGGTATATTTTTAGAAAATTAAAATAAAAAAGTAAATAAATACGAAGAATACCCGAAAGTAAAAAATGAAATTTTATGTTTTTGAGTTGTTTTTTAATTACAAGTGGCTTTAATGGCGTGTTTAATTTAACCAATTTAAAGACTCAACAATAATAAAACTCGCATTAGTATTCTTAAATTCTTAAAAAAACAGCTTTAATAGAGCTATAAATCACGCAGATCGAACACAAAAACAACGAATAAACCTCTTTTTTCAATTTATGACTTTTATATGTTGACACTTTGCGGCTCGGTCATTAATATTTCGCCCCGTTGAAAGGCAAGACGCTTCCCCCTTAGCTCAGTTGGTTAGAGCGACGGACTGTTAATCCGCAGGTCCCCCGTTCGAGTCGGGGAGGGGGAGCCAAGTTTTTCAACCATAAACGATTCCCCCTTAGCTCAGTTGGTTAGAGCGACGGACTGTTAATCCGCAGGTCCCCCGTTCGAGTCAGGGAGGGGGAGCCAAGTCTTTATATATGTATCAGTTCCCTCTTAGCTCAGTAGCTCAGAGCGTCGGACCGATAATCCGCTAGTCCGC
>NZ_JACJFC010000028.1:0-51681 GCF_014164385.1 Pseudoalteromonas sp. SG43-3 | reverse complement strand
CTTGCTTTTGCTTTTCGGCTTGCTTAGCTTTAGCACGCTCTTTTTGCTCAATGGCACGTGCTTTTTTAGCTTCTGCCTCGGCTTGCGCTTTTTCTTTCTCTTTAGCTTTACGCTCTTGTTCTAGCTTTTTAATATTACGTGCTTCTGATTCGCGTTGCTTGCGTGCATTGGCCGCTCTGCGTTCTAAATCACGGATACGTTTATCTTCAGCACTTTTTTTATCTTGTTCTTTCTTTTGAAGCTCAGCAATTTTTTGCTCAACTTGTTTTTGATCAACTGTAACGGCTGATACCGCTTTATCTGGCGTAGGTATAGCCGAATTAAGCGTTACTTCCATTACTTTAGGTGTTGGCGGATGAATATTTGCAGAAGCATACAAAAATCCACCAATCCCTAAATGAAGTACTATTGATTTTACTACTGAACTATTCATACAGCTACTTCCCCTCAAAGGATTCAGTCATTAATCCTACTGATGGTACGCCTGCATTTTTCAAAAAATCCATTAGTAATAATACTTCTTGATACGACACCTTACCCGAGCCTTTAATCATTACCGGCACGTCAGGGTTTTTCATTAGCTGTAATTTTATAACCGCAGCCACATCAAGTGCTTCCATAGGCTCTTCAGGATCAGTACCTACACTCACGTAATATTTACCTTGTGCATCTATTGAGGCAATAATAGGCGGAGTATCTTTAGTATCAACTAAATCAGACTCTTCCATTTTAGGTAAATCAACTTTTACACCATGCGTAATAAGCGGTGCTGTAGCCATAAATATTATAAGTAGCACCAACATTACATCAATGTAAGGTACTACATTAATCTCTGCGACCGGACGGCGCTTTTTACGCTGATACATTCGCTTGTGCCTCTATTTGTGTAGCTGCTTGACGGTGTAAAATATTAGCAAACTCTTCCATAAAGTTAATATAGTGAGACTCAAGCTTTTCAACACTGTTTGAAAAACGGTTATAAGCAATAACAGCAGGGATCGCCGCAAATAAACCCATAGCAGTCGCAATAAGTGCCTCTGCAATACCTGGTGCTACCATTTGTAATGTAGCTTGCTTAACTTCACCTAGTGCAATAAAGGCATTCATTATACCCCACACTGTACCAAACAAACCGATGTACGGACTTATAGAACCTACTGTTGCTAAAAACGATAGGCTAGATTCCATTTTTTCAATTTCACGAGAAAGCGCAACACGCATAGAGCGGTGCGTTCCTTCCATAACAATACTCGCACTTTGAAATGTATTCTTTTTATGGCGAGCAAACTCTTTAAAGCCCGAAGTAAACAAAGCTTCAATGCCTTGAGACTGACCGCTGCGTGACGATATCTCGTTATATAATTTGCTTAAATCGATACCCGACCAAAACTTTTGCTCAAATTTCTTAGCATTTATTAGCGCATCCGATATTGCTTTTTTACGTTGAAATATAATTGTCCACGACATTACAGACATGGCAACTAGCCCTAACATTACTAATTGAACAAGCAAACTTGCTTCTAAAATTAGATCTAAAAAATTAAGCCCTGATCCCACGTTAAACTCCTAAATAATTTCAAAATACGGCAAATTGGTTAATTTGTGTAAATATGACCGCTTACACGGCCAAAAGTTGCATCTAGTGTATCTAGTCCATTTCAAGCTGACAACGGTATTGCTATGAATAGGCAACAAAAAACGTTAAAAAAACAGCTTTAGTTAGCATTTCCCTTTGCCTCAGTATTTTATTTAAACTTTAAAACAAACTCGCTAACTATAAATATGCGTAAATATATACATGAAACGTCATAAAATGCGCCGTTTATTCAAAATAAGAGCATAAACACTCAAAACCTATAAGCCTCACCTGCACGTAATAGTAAAACTAATACCGAGCTATAACGAAATAAATTACTTAAGTTATAAATTTCATAAACTTATAAATTTAACGATTAATTAACGCACAAGATTCAAACAACAATAAAATTCACTAAATTAGTTTTTCTAATCTGAAAATACAAATTTTCTAGTTTGAACAAAAAAGTAAACTTACGTATTATTCTCCCATACCGAGCTAGCGCACTGAATGAGATAGTTTCATTAAGCCAAGTTCTTAGTAATAGGATATTTTATCGTATTACATTGTTTTACTCTTTCTGGATAAAACCAAATTTAGTAAAACGTAGTTCCCCTGGATTACTTCCTTCAACTTGTTGTTTGCCCGCATTTTTTGCGGGCTTTTTTTTGCCTGCAATTTAGCGCGCTACATATTTTATTTATAAACTAATAATTGCCCTACCTAATTTACAATAAGTAATTCGCTTACTAGTTTGAATGGTACGCAGGATAGCCTCGCGAGTCTTAACGCCCTGTGAATTAACAGTTAACTATAAAGCGTATTAGTATTTTGAAATAACATTTGCAACAGTGTGTTGAGGTTTTGAGTATAATAATTTGAAACAAAGGGATACTGAAACAATTACCTGCTGCGCTATAAACCACAGCAAGTAAAGTATATAGGCTAGTCTTTTTTAGGAGGTAAACCAAAGTGATGGTATGCACTGTCAGACACTATGCGCCCGCGTGGAGTACGCTGAATAAATCCTTGCTGGATTAAAAATGGCTCTATTACATCTTCTATTGTTTCGCGCTCTTCACCAATAGCAGCCGCTACATTGTCGAGCCCTACTGGGCCGCCCATAAATTTTTCGATTATGGCGAGTAAATATTTGCGGTCCATATAATCAAAACCACTTTTATCTACGTCAATCATATCAAGGGCTTGCTTAGCTACATCGGCGTTTACTGTGCCGTCAGATTTTACTTGAGTGTAATCGCGTACACGGCGCAATAAGCGGTTTGCAATACGTGGTGTGCCGCGCGAGCGCTGGGCAATTTCGGTAGCGCCATCGTCACACATTTCTAAACCAAGATAATGTGCAGAGCGCCCTACTATGTGCGATAAATCTTCTACAGAATAAAACTCTAATCGCTGCACAATTCCAAAACGGTCACGCAGTGGCGATGTAAGCGATCCTGCTCGTGTGGTTGCACCAATGAGTGTAAATGCAGGTAAGTCTAATTTAATAGAACGCGCAGCTGGGCCTTCACCAATCATTATATCAAGCTGGTAGTCTTCCATTGCGGGATACAGTATTTCTTCAACTTGCGGGCTTAGCCTGTGTATTTCATCGATAAACAGTACATCGCCCTCTTCTAAATTAGTAAGTAGAGCAGCTAAATCGCCTGCTTTTTCAAGTACAGGGCCTGATGTTGTTTTAATACTTACGTGTAACTCATTGGCTACAATATTTGCAAGCGTGGTTTTACCAAGCCCAGGTGGGCCAAATATTAATAAATGATCAAGCGCTTCACCACGGGTTCGGGCAGCTTCAATAAAAATTTCCATTTGCTGCTTAACATGAGGCTGGCCTCTGTAGTCGGCTAAAAGTTTTGGTCTTATTGCACGATCTATAGAGTCTTCATTTGTTTTTTCAGTCGCATCAATTAAGCGATCCGCTTCAATCATGGGTTACTCACAACATAGATTTTAAAGATTCTCTAATAAGAACCTCAGTAGACATATCGGGTTTACTTATCGATTTTACTGCTTTTTGAGCTTGTGGCAATTTATAACCTAATGCAAGCAGTGCCGATACGGCATCATCCGCTGCATTATTAGCAATTGTCGCATCGCTCATTGGCTCTATTACTGCGCTGTCACTAAATGGCGTAAATAAATCATTACCCCAATCTTTTAGCCTGTCTTTCATTTCGAGTACTAAACGCTCGGCTGTTTTTTTACCTACACCGGGTAATTTAACAAGCGATGTTGAGTCTTCGTTATTTACACAACTTACAAATTGTTTTGCCGACATGCCCGATAAAATAGCTAAGCCAAGTTTTGGCCCTACGCCATTTGCTTTTAATAGCTCTCTAAACAAAGCACGTTCAACTTTATTATTAAAACCAAATAATAGTTGAGCATCTTCACGCACTACAAAGTGAGTGTAAACAATCGCATTTTCACCAATTTTTGGTAAATCGTAAAAACAGGTCATTGGCATTTGTACTTCGTAACCTACACCACTTACTTCGAGTAATATTTCTGGTGGCTGTTTTTCGACTAAAATACCATTTAAGCGGCCTATCATAATTATTTCCTTAAACGTCCTCTAACGGTTTTGCTTGCGCTGCCCGCTAGTTTAATTAAATTTTGTTCTGAGTGAGCGTGGCAAATCGCAATAGCGAGTGCATCAGCTGCATCGGCTTGTGGCGTACCAGGTAGTTTTAAAATATTTTTTACCATGTGTTGCACTTGAGTTTTATCAGCGCCACCGTTACCTACTACTGCTTGCTTAATTTGCCTAGCTGAATATTCAAATACGGGCAAGTCGGCCATTGCAGCACCTACAATAGCAGCGCCTCTAGCTTGGCCAAGTTTTAAAGCTGAATCGGGGTTGTGCGCCATAAATACTTTTTCAATGGCAAAGGTTTCTGGCGAAAACTGCTCAATAAGCTGTGTAATGCCTTGGTAGATCATTTTAAGCCTAACCGGAAAAGGATGATCGGCTAACTTAATACAGCCACTGCCTAAGTATGTAAATTTAGAACCTTGATGGGCAACAACACCATATCCGGTCAAACGTGAACCAGGATCGATCCCTAAAATGATGGCCAAACAGCGCTCCATTGTTATTATTTTTAAATTAAGCTAATAATGCCAGAGCACTGTATAAATTACCAGTACAAAGAAAAACAAAAATGCCCACGTACTAGGTGGGCATTTACAGAGCATGTTAGTTTAAGCTTACCCTAGGGCACGCACTAATCCTTGGGTATTTTGTTTAAGTGTTCGGGCAATCATTAAATAACCTAAACCTGCCACAAATACGCCGCCAGCTACCGGACCTATAATCCATATATGTGGGTGTAACTTACCTGCTAAATCAAACATTTGTTGCTGCACAATCAAAAGCGCTATATCACTAAAAAATGCAGCCACTAAACCAGCTAAACCGCCCAGTAATAAAAACTCATACAGGGTCGCGTTTTTAATTAATCGGCTTTTAGCCCCAAGCGTTCGCAGTATTACAATTTCTTGCATACGCTCACCTAAACTAGCTTGCACTTGCGATATAAGTACAAGCGCGCCACACAGCACTACAATTGCAAGTACGAAGCCAATGGCGAGCGATACTTGCGAAATAGTAGTTTGTATTTGCTTAACAAAGTTATCAATATCAATAGCTGTAATAGTAGGGTAAGTACGTAATAACTGGCTAAAATCACGCTTTTGGTCTGGGTTTATACGTACCGACGAAATATACGTTGCGGGAAAATCTGCAAGTACATCTGGGCTTAAAATAATAAAAAAGTTAGGTTTAAGCGTGGCCCAATTAACTTTGCGCACACTGGTGATTTTAGCATCGAACGACTGCGAACCAATTAAAAATGTTAGCGTATCGCCTATCTCAACATCTAAACGCTCAAGCATCGACTCCTCTACTGAAGCCTCAGCCATCGCATTTTCACCAAACCACGTGCCTTGTGTTACTTCATTTTGGTCAGGCACATCTTTAAGCCATGTAAGGTTTAGCTCACGACCAATACCTGCACGTGCTTCTTCGTCTTTTTTCTCGTTGTCTTGCAGCGATACAGAACGTGCTACCAGCTCGCCGTTTACCGCATTTACGCGCCCACGAATAGTGGGATAAAACTCTGATACCTGAATATCTTTTTGAGCTAAATATTCATTAATTGGCTCAAGCTCATTTTGCGTAATATTAACCAAAAACGCATTAGGCGCGTCGTTTGGAAGCTGCGACTGCCAATCAGATATCATGTCGTTTTTAAGTACCACTAAAAACAGCAGTAATTTAATTGCTAACGAAAAACTAATTAACTGTACCGCGTTCACATTGGCACGCTTTTGGATAGATGCAATTGCAAGCGACCAACTATTACCTGGCTTTAATCCTAGCTTTCGACCACCACCAAATATTAATTTAGATACTAAAAACAGCACACCAATTAGCGCAAGTGTTGATATAAACAAAATAAGCGTTATTTTTATGTTGTTACTAAATAACCACATTAATAAAAACACAGTTAGCGCACTCATACCTAAATGCACACGACTTACAGCCAACTTGTCACCTAAGTTACGGCGCAGTACTCTAAGCGGTGGAATATCAAATAAATCAAATAACGGTTTAATAGAAAACATAACGGCACAAATTACGCCAGTGCTTATAGCTACCAGCCAAGGTTTAAAGCCACCTAAAGGCAGCTCTGTGCCCATACTTTTTGATAAGTAACTTGTTGCTATTTCTTGCAAGCCATAACCAATTAACAGCCCAATACTTACCGCCATTGCACATACAAGCAATAAATGGAGCATGTATATTTTGCGGATCATTGAACGGCTACCGCCTAGCGTTTTCATCATCGCTACTGGGTCGTATTGGCGTTCACAATAACGTTTTGCTGAAACAGCTATAGCCACTGCGGCTAAAATAATGCCCAGTAAACCAGCAAGTAATAAAAAGCTCTCAGCGCGGTTTAAGCTGTTTGAAATGGGTGATTGGCGGTCTTTAACGCCATACCATTGTTGGTTTTCTTTCATTTGTGGTTTAAGCCACTCGTAAAAGCTATTTATGTCGGCCTCACTACCTGCATAAAGTTGGCGGTAATAAACTCGACTACCCGGCTGCACAACTTCAGTTTTTGCAACATCGTCAATATTAATAAGCACACGACGGCTACTTGAAAATACATTAAATGGCGCGTCTGGCTCTTCTACAATAACTTTTGAAACATTAAATAATGCCGCGCCAAGCTCTACTTGCGCGCCTATATCAATATTTAAACTGTAAAATACCGACTCACTTAGCCACACATTACCCGGCGTTGGCCCGCTATTAGCAACTTTAGTTTCACCGGTTAGGGTATCTTTAACTTTTAACTGCCCTTTTAGCGGGTACGCATTAGATGCCGCTTTTACTGAGCTAAACTGCATTTCATCATCGGCAAACAACATAGTGTCGAAATACACCATTTGCGCCGTTTTTAAATTTTGGCTCTGTGCTTGAGTAATAAAAGCGGTGTCCAGAACATGGTCGCTTGCAAGTACACGGTCTGCTGCAATAAAAGCACTGCTTTTTTGCGCAATACTTTGCCCTATTCGCTCAGTAACCATCGACAGTGTAAGCACGGTTAAAACAGCAAGGGCGATAGCTGCGCTTATAACCGTGAGCTCACCACGGCGAAATTCTCGCGAAAATAACTTAAGCGCTAACTTAACCCACATTAGCAACGTCCTCTACTTGGCTTTTTACCAGTAAACCCGCTTCTATTTGAATAATGTGCTCACATTTTTGTGCAAGCCCTTCATCGTGAGTTACCAAAATAAGCGTAGTACCGTGCTGAGTATTTAAATCAAATAATAAGGATTCAATCATTTTACCGTTTTTGCTGTCTAAATTAGCCGAAGGCTCATCAGCAAATAGTATTTTAGGTGTACCAATAAATGCTCGCGCAATAGCAACACGCTGCTGTTCACCGCCAGAGAGTTGCGACGGGTAATGATCAATTCGATGGCTCAAGCCTACTTTTTCAAGCAAAGCAATTGCTTGCTCTTTTGCATCACTTTCACCAGCGAGCTCTGCTGGTAGCATAACGTTTTCTAGTGCCGTTAAGCTTTGTACTAACATAAACGATTGAAACACAAATCCAATTTTAGCCGCGCGCAGTGCAGCACGCTCTTCTTCATCTAAATTGTGTAATGGTTCACCATCTAAAAATATTTCGCCGCTGCTTGCGGTATCCAGCCCCGCTAATAAACTGAGTAACGTTGATTTACCAGAGCCCGACGTGCCAACAATAGCAACAGACTCACCATGCTTGACATTAAAGCTGATGTCGCTGAGGATGGGCAGCTCACCTTCAAAGGTAGAAACTATTTTAGACAAACCATTAACCTGAATTATATTTAATTGAGAAAGCGCTGACATATGACTCATTCAATCCTTCGTTTAGTATTCATTTTATTTTTAGTTATCAAACCGCTGAGCGCAGCAGCCGACAACACGATTTTAATACTCGGTGACAGTTTAAGCGCAGCCTACGGACTTCAACAAGAAGAAGGCTGGGTAAAATTGTTACAAGATAAATACGATGACGAACAAGCCGACATTGAACTTATCAACGCCAGTATTAGTGGCGAAACATCTGGTGGAGCCCTACGCCGTTTAGATGCATTGCTTGAGCAATACGAACCCACTCATGTACTTATTGAGCTAGGCGCTAATGACGGTTTACGTGGTTTCCCCGTTAAAAAAATGCAAACTAACTTAACGTCTCTTATTCAAAAAAGCCAAGCAGCTAATGCGATGACCGCCTTAATGGAGATTTACATTCCCCCTAATTACGGCCCGCGTTACAGTAAAATGTTTACTGACACTTTTTCGCGCGTTAGCGAAGAAACAAATGCGCATTTAATGAACTTTTTTATGCTCGATATTGCCAGCCAACCTGAGCTAATGCAAAACGATAGTTTACACCCTAACAAAAAAGCTCAGCCATTAATACGAGATGAGATGTATGACTCGATCAAAAAGTGGCTAAATAAAGACTAGCTAATTAATACACCGCAAGGGCGCCTTTTTAGGCCTCTTGCGCAATAAACACCCAAACAAACAATCGCTTATTGATTTTTAAAAAAATACACGTACTATTGCAAACAACGTCGGTATGTAGCGCAGCTTGGTAGCGCACTGTCATGGGGTGGCAGGGGTCGAGAGTTCGAATCTCTCCATACCGACCATTTAATTTATTTAAATATTAAGTACTTATAATTTAAATAAAATACATACTGCTACACGTACACTAAATATTATTAATACATGTAGCATATATGTAGCTTCACTACTTACAGCTAATTCAGCTCGTTCATATGTAGTTATTAGATAACTTTAATATGTAACATCATGTCCTATCTTATTTCCTAATACCCTGATGTGCAGCATAATTAACATATTTCTAGTAGATGTTTATATTTAGCAACAGCTTGTCGAGTCATTCCTATTTCGTTGGCTATAAGTACCTGTGAAGGCTTTTTCCCTTCACTTTGTATCTTCGTTATTGCTCTAGTAATTTTTTCCTCTGTGTTTGTTCTACGTGCTTTGTGTGTAAACTTAGCTCCCTGCTGTTGAGCAAGTTTTTTAGTTACGATCTTAATTTGCAGTAAAAATAGTCCGGCTCTCCCACGGTTATTTGACGAGCTATATTTGAACCAAGTGAAATTAGCCACACTCTTAACAATCCCTTTCAATTCGGAGTGGTTTAATGGGTGGGTTTTAGGAAGGTCTGACGAACTGAACTCATTACAAGACTGAGCAATATTAAATAAATGACTTTCCCATTGTTCATATGTCCAATTCTCTTTCGCATAATTAATACGTTCGTATGCTATGAATCTAAGCTCATGAAATACCATACAGTTTCGCGACTCAGCGACTAAAGACCAATCAAAGTCATATCGGCGTTTTTTTGTCACCTTTGTTAAATAATTATTTAATTCATTTAGACTATATTCATGTGCATGAAGGAAAGATGTATTCCAACTCGAATTTAAAGGGTTTTTACTCAAAGGGCCGTAATAGGATGTATCAGCGCCTAATTGCAATGTCATCCCCTTTCTTACATCATCTAAAAATCTGACTGGTTTTTCACACGATGCATTTGATGAAGGTACAAATTGAACTGCATAAAATAGATGCGCGCCACCAACTACTTTAGAGCTATCAGCTCGGTCTAAGCCACTTACAATTATATTTGGAGGCGGTAATAACTTATCTTCCCAGCTAAAAGTGTTTTCATCATCAATGTCAAAAACCAACCAGAACACGATGTTTTTAGGGTTTATCTGAATATATTTATGAGTTTTTAACGCTAAATCACCATACCGATAACGTGCTTCATGTTTTATATCTGCACTAAGTGTTCTAGGTGGTGTGGTTTGAAATAATCGTTGTGTTAAAAGCAACTGAGCACACTTATTCTCAACCATTAATGGCTGTACTGCTGAATTCATAATAAAAATACCTATGTCAAAAGTAATCAACATGGCAGGCAAGAAGTTTAATTTGCTATGCCTGCCATACTAGCAAGCTATGTGCGGTCACCATATTTGCGAAGCCAAGTATCTAAAGTCGACTTTTCAAATAGTAATTTGTTACCTAACTTAATACTTTCAGGCGAAAGTTTTTTAGCTAACTGGTGATCCCCCGCTTTTAAAGCGGCTTTACTTTTATTACGAATATTATAAATATGTTGAGTAGAACAGCTTAAATAAGCAGCTGCTTGTTGAGCGGTAATATATCCAGGCATAACAATCTCCAATACGTTAAAGAAGCGAAGAAATGCGCCACATAGATATGGCTTAATTTCATACACAAACGTGTATGTACCTCGTTACGTATTGAAGGCAGCCCGTAAGCGCCTGTTTTTTCACTGTGAAAGTGATAAGTAGAATGTTCTGAACTTAATTAAATAGGGAAATTTCTTCGCGTTATAAATAAGCATATAACATATGCTTATTTATAAATTTAAATTACTTAGGAGTATAAATCAAGCAATTTAGCCTCTAACGGGTTTGAACTTTATAACGCCCTCTTTATAACCAACGTTGTTGAATGTAGCCCAAATTTCCAAATTTAGGTTTATATTCACTGTAGTAGTTTTCACGAAATACTTTATCCGCGTCTTCCCTATCTATTAAACCATTTTCAAGCAAATACATTAAAGCAATAGATGGGCTTCGAGATTCACCTAAGCTGCAATAGATAAATACTTTTTCTTCATTGTCTAAAGCTCTTTTTATAAAGCCTAACGCAGGATCGATCATTTCATTACTTACATATGCAGGGTTATCACCATCAATCATGTTTAAATAAATCGCTTCCTCCGTTTCTTTAAATAAGTAGTAAGGGTTATCTTTGTTGCATCCCCTGCCACTCCAACCAACAACAGATTGGTGAGTTACATGACCATTTGCTCTGTTTAAAGCACAAACAATTTTCATGCCCTTTGATTTGGCAAGCTCATATTCTTCTTTAGTACCTACGTAAATTTCTAAATCGCCAATTCTTTTCATAATAAATCCCTTTAAATTTTGTTTGTGCCGTTTAATGAATTACTGAAGGCTGGATTTTCAAACTATCACTGCAATCATCACAAAGCATAAGCATCCACTTAAACACTGATTGAACATGTGCCTCAGGGTAGTAATTATCAAACTTCTTCACTTTTTCTGATCGATTATAAAACGATGAAAAAGACTCTAGTTGTATATCCCAAACCTCTGATTGCTCGTTACTATAATCGTAAAACATGAAGTCTAAGGTAAGTAACTCACTAAGCACTTGTGCTTCATTAAGCTTACTTAGGTTATTTCTAATCGATAATAACTTATCACGGCTATTATCCTGACCTTGCAGTCTGATAAATAAAAAATCAATCGCGGGTAAAAATGCATAAACGTTAAAATTAATCATAAAAAACTACGCAGCTTTTCAACTGCGTAGCCTGTATTTTGTGTAAAAACCCACTTAACAATTGCACTTAACAAAGCAACTGTCAAAACTATTTGTAGAACTCACCACGACTATGAGTGTCTCGCGCTTCTTGCTCTGTGTAGCTATCACCGCAATGATCGACATTTCCAGTTCCATCATTGTATTCATCAATGAACTTATCCTGCTCAGACTTATCATCAACATCCAGCAAAATATCAACCGTAACGGCCCCTATAAACTTAACTGCTTTCCAGAACATTTGCTTCACTCGCTTCCATCTAAGTATTCCTTAGTATCGTGAACACATTAAAGCTAAGAAACTCTTAGTTTTCAAGTTAAGAATTTAATATAATGAAAACGAATGATGGTTCACCGTTTCCAAAACGGCTAAAAGAGGCAAGACTAGCAAAAGGACTTTCGCAAAAAAAACTAGGAATACTGGCAGGTATGGATCAGTTCGCGGCGTCGCCTAGAATGAATCAATACGAAAAAGGCGTACACTCACCCGACTTTCAAACAGTGCGCGCGTTAGCTAAAGTATTAGAAGTGCCAACAGCATTTTTTTATTGTGAAGAGGATGCACTAGTAGATTTAATTCTGCACTTTAAAAAATAAACTAACCGAACGGATATTTATGAAAAAAGCAGTAAGAGTTAAATTGATTTTGTATATTTCACTATTTATCGGCTTAATTATCTTCCCATTTAGCTTGTTCAAAGGATGGATATTTATTGCATATCCATCCCTTTTAATAGGCTTTACAATACCTTTCATATTACTTTTAGAGCATGATATTGAGAAGTTTCTAAAAGGGATATTTTTAATTTTATATGGGATTTTTTGGGGTGCAGTAATCCCAGAGGTATTCAGTGAGTATATGAATGGATACTTTGCCCAACAATTTGAAATTTTCAAAAATTTAGCTCTTTTTTCTTGTACCGGCGCTGGCGGCAGCATTATAGCTTCTCATTCAGAAACAGAAAGTAAGAATAAAAAGATCGAAAAAGTTGTTATTGATAAAACAGAAAAAATAGAAGAGCTAATATGTAGCATAGATAAACTGAGAAAAATAACATATCGAATCCACGCCATATATGGAGTAATTATTATATTAGTTATTCTCATCATAGTTTCAAATAGCATGCTTTAAAATACCTCTAAGAATACCAAAGCTTTATTTTCTAACAACATATAGCAAATTCATTTTTAAAGAGAGGCATCATGAGCAATAGCCTCTCTTTAAACATTGGGGCTTCGCCCCTGTCCCCCGCTATGTCGAAGCCGAAAATCGGCTTACACATAGCGGGGGACAACACATTCATACCCTTATACGCAGGTTTTATTTGCAGATTGAAAAATATTTCTAAAGTGGTAACCTTATTGCTACTGAAGCTCTAACGAGCCAGAAAAAAACAGGCGCTATTCTGCTGCCTTCAACACGTAGTAACGAGGTAAATACTATCTTTTTAAAGGTAGTAACCAATCAAAAACGGCGCACTCCAGCTGCTGACAACACGTAGAAATGAGGTTAATAATCAGGCGAGATCAGTCCGAGCCTTTCGCATATGCGAAAAACAGGGGCGAATAGGCTTAAGTGCCGCTGAGCTTTATTGCCAGTCAATCTTACAACCTTAATACGACTGGAGTCACACCATGAAATTCGATGCACTAATCGAAGTCCAAAAACTAAAATTTGAAAGTAAGTTAATCGCTGGAAGCCGTAAAAAAGCATCTAAGCTTGATAAACATAAATTCGAGCTAATAGAAATTTACAAGCAAGGGTCAAACATTGTCGAGCTTCAGCGCTGGCTAAAGCGTAAAGGTATAAATGCTCATTGGTCAACAATTCAAAGATGGATTAAAAAACATGGCTAAATTTGCGAAACCAAAAACTCAAGCACACAATGTCATAAAAGGACTTACAAAAAGTAAGCTTATAAAGTCTCTTGGAACTGCCAGAAACTACGAGCAATCACTTAACACCGTTGCCTCTTGGGCTAAAGATATTGGCATAAACGGTATTCAGGCAATGACCATCGAGCAAGCACTCAATTATTTAGATTACCGTAAAGAAATAGTGGGTCAAAAGTCACTGGATATGGAGCGCCAAGCTATACAAGCAATGATGAGGCTAAACGGCAAACTTAAAGACAAACAAACGCTTCCTGTTATTAAATCAATTAATCAGCAAATTCTTAAATCACGCGCCTACACCACAGAGCAAGTACAAATAATAAGTAAGCACCAAACATCTAAATATTCATTATCAACACAAATAGCACTCTCTTCGGGGCTTCGTGCGCATGAATTATTGACCATAGCCAAAGTTGAAGAGCGCAAAGCAGATAAACGGCCAGCTTTTGATTCAAAATGGTCTGGTAGAAACGGTGTGCTATATACCGTGACAGGCAAAGGAGGCTTAACACGCGAAGTACTAATACCTCACGATTTATCAGCTAAATTAGAACTTCGTAAACTTAAACAACCTGCCACTGTTGTTGATAGAAAAATAAACTACTTACAGCGCTACGATATAGGAGGCGGTAAAAAGTGGTCTGATTCATTTAATAAAGCATCAAACCGTACGCTTTCATTTTCCAACGGTGCTCACGGCCTTAGGCATAGCTACGCACAAGAAAGGCTATTAGAGCTGATACTTAATCAATATCCATATCAAATAGCATTAGAGACAGTTTCACAAGAGATGGGGCATTTTAGACCTGAAATAACTGAAGTTTATTTGCGTTAAATATAAAAGCTACCGTGAAGATAGCCTTAATTTCAAGTCTTATCTATTTCTTTGAAGATTTACTAGGTTTTAATCCAGGGGTGTTCCCTGGAGTATTTTTGTTATCACGTCTACGTTTATCAGGTTTGCCAGTTGAATCAGCAATTGGTTTTGGTCCAGGTTTAAGACCCATAATCGTTATCCTTTTAATTAAGAGGAAGTCCCTCACTTATGAGTGTAGCTTTAAATAGAAATTTGGAGATTGTTATTGATAAATAATTACTTAATCGCTAAATCAAAAGGCATTATTTTGAATGAGATCGGAAAATAATGTATTAGGATACGTTAACGTAATAACTTTAAAAAGCTTAACTTTTTGCACTGAAACTATCTAGGTTTCCATTAAATATATCAATTGTGTGCCCTAAACGCCCTCTAACCTTTTCGACTGACGTACATGACTTCATACGTAAAACGGCCTTAGAGACCATTTAACAAGAGAGTGTACAATTTTAGAGCAGAGATTAATGAGGTATCTTTAGGGAACTAAGAATGAAATTAGGCTATAAGGGATTTTACTTTGCTATTTCTTTTTTCCAACCTTCTGAAAGTGCTTCAAATTCTATCCCATTGTTTACATAAGTTCTAACCAGCTCAATGACTTTTTTTCGGGTCAATCTTCTGGACTTATCAGAACGCAAACGCTCCCCAATGTGGTCACTTACAACACCTAGCTTGGTATAGTTTAAGTTTATTAAATCTCGGTGTCTATCATTTACCTCTGTGTAAGGCGACCCCCCTGGCGTATCTTTAACAAAAACACCAGCTTCTTCCAAGCTAGATTGACATAATAAAACAACGTCTAATGTAGATGGCTTATCTGCGCTAGATGCTAATGCAGCAATAAGCTTTTTATTATTCTCACTATCAAAATCTTCATCGTCTGTTAACCACACAGACAGCGTATTACTGGATGTTCTCGTACAACCGGTGATAGCATCAGCCTCTACAATTGCATTCTCATCTGTTATAACGTTAATCCATTTCTGTTTGGATACTTTGCGTATTAGCGAACTCACTTTTATTCCTTTAATGTGCTCAAGACTTCTTGTCTATATTCTTCTAGCCACTCTTCATCAAAAGCACGCATTGATTCCAAGTAATCGATATATGTATTTTGCTCCCATGCCTCGATAACCTTTACACTAGCTTCTCGCACTAGTGAGGATTCATGAGAGAAAGTTCCTACCACCATACTATCGCCAAAATCCCCAAACATTTCATATTCCATCATGGATACTATATTTAAAAAGGAAGTAATGTGTCTTTCTTCTTTGTATAAACTGAGCCAAGCCTTCTGGAAACTCTCTCTGAAAACATCAGAATCTTCACCATATAACTTTTCTAAATATAACTGAGTGCGGGTTATCTCACCATCGACACAATTCTCGTTTTTTACAAACCTACAAATTTCTGAGGCTTTAAAATCTTTACTAACATGGCGTTCTTGTTGAGTTAACTTACTCGAAGCGCCAAAATGAGTAACGAAAGCTGCATTTGCCCAGTTAAACTCTGAAACAGAGTCATTCATCCACTTTGTATCATTGTCATGACTTGCGAACTTCATAACGATTCTCCTAAGATAGATAAACTTTGGCTCAAGGCATTATTTTTTTCTATTAGCCCGTCAAAATATTTTTCTGAATCTTCTACAGGGAAGAGGAATCCACTGTTTTCTGATAGTGTATTTGTATCAACTTCAACACTCAAAAAGTTAAAAAACTTACCATTATTTTCCTCAGGGTTCATTCCTTCACCTGAATGAACTCGCAGCACGTTATTAACTTTTTGACCAAGAACATCCGATCGAATAGCTTTTCTAAATTCCCACTCTATTAAATCTTCAGGCTCTTTTGAGAAAACTTTGTCAAAAATATCTCTGGACTCATTTAAAGATGCTAACTTGAAAGTTTTATTAGTTATAACAGACAATCTACTGGCCTTTTTTGTAAAGTCTATTTTTTGTAGATTGTTTAGCATTTTCATAGCATCTTTTTTGAATCGCGTTAATTCTATATCGTCCTGTTTTGTTAGAGATATAATAATTCTATTAGGGAGGAACTCGATGAAAGAGTCACCATTCTCTGAAACCATCCTAATTATTTTTTTCTTCTCGCCAGTAAGAGCATTAACTTGCTGACCAATATTAGGTATAAGTCCAAATTCTGAAAAGGCTTCTAATAAAACAGCAATTGATTTTGGATTTACTTCAATATCCGTATTATCCGAAAAGATATGAAATGAAATATGGTTACTAAGTTGTTCCACGATTATCCTTGGTTACAAATGAAAAACTCTAAAAACATAGCGCTTTACCTGTGTAAAATTGTAAACTTTATTTTATATGCTGTCTAGCAGCACAGTTAGTATAAAATAAACTAAAATATTACTGTTGGGCGCAATTCTACAGAACAAGTAAAAAATTGAAACAGTAAAAAGTTGCGTATTAGTGTGGACAATCTCAAAACTATGAAGTTCCATAAATCACAACTCCTTGGTACATAAAATATAGCTTACTAAAACCTAATTGAGTAGCTTTTCACCCCAAGATATTAAAGCAAGCCTTCTTTTCTTCATGTAATCTTGCATATTATAAACCCCCTGCACCCCTTGTAATTGATGATTCAAAATCTTCTCAATCACTATTGGATCTGTTCCAATATCAGCATCTCCTAAACGGGTAGCGACTGTCCTTCTTAAATCATGAGGCACAAACTTAGGGATTCCTAATTGCTCTAATTTACGGCTTATGGAGCGTGACAGTGAGTGCCTGTCAATCGGCTGCTCACCTGGGCCTGATTTATTAGTTGTTGTACTCGGGAACACATACTTAGAATTGAGATAGCCAAATGCTGCGCGCAGCTCATCAAGCAAAATAACCATATTTGGGGTAATCGGTACTTTATGGGTTCTTTCGCCATCTTTATTTTGTTTTACGCGCTCGGCTGGGATTGTCCATATCATTTTATCAAAATCAAATTCTTGCCACTGTGCGCCTGTAACCTCTATTGGCCGACAACCTGTTAAAGTTATACACTTTAGTGCGTAAATAACTTGCTGGCTTATACCTAGCTTTGGCAGGCGGTCAAATACTTGAATAACTTCGTCAAACTCTAGTGCTCTGGTTCGCGACTTTTCAAGGCCCCCCACGCTTTTCTTTTTAACCGTACTTACAGGATTGCCCTGCATAAGGTCTCGCTCAACACCGAAGTCGAACATTTGTTTTAAAATAGAGAGTGTTTTATTTGCTTGGGTATTTGAGCCCCGATCTTTTATTGGGTCAAGTACCTTATTGAGAATGTCACGTCGAGTTATTTCTTTGAGCTTATAGTTGCCTATAAAGGGCAAAATGTCTTTTTTGAACATTCTAATTACAGGATCTACGTCTTTCCGATTAACTTTAATGTCTCTTTCAATAAACTCTTTAGCAAGCTCTTCAACAGTAGGTGATATATCTTCGATAAACTGCCGCTTTAGTGATAGCTGCTTTGTTTCGTATACGTCTTCACCTAAAGCAACTCGCCCTTTTAGACTTTCAACTTCCTTGCGCACATCTTTTAAATCGCACTCACCAAAGTACCCTAAATGGTAATTACGCTGTTTACCTTTGATGCCACCAAAACGATAATTTAAGTAAAGTGCAATTTTACGCTTTTTATCATTTTGTGTTTTACCTACACGTGCATGAAATCCACTTAACTTTGTGTCATTTATCCGTTTAATAGGTTCAGGAACTGAGCTTAATAACGAATCAGTTAATAACATTTTCACGACAGACATATGTAGCACCAAATATTAAACATAAAGTACATGCAGCATATATGTAGCACCGCCCGTATTCAATTACTTAATTCTACTTAGAGCTAACCCACACTAATAAATTAAATTTAAACCATTTATAACAAACAGTTGAATTAAGAATCAGTTTTACTTGTAGCTACTTACTTCTACTTAAATCTAATCATAACTTCTATGGGGTGGCAGGGGTCGAGAGTTCGAATCTCTCCATACCGACCAATTAACTACACCTATATCAATAAGTTAAACTTCTCTTCAAAATATAGCCAAAATCCATCTGTTTTGATTCTACAATTTATCCGTAGCACTATCTTATTTAACTAAGCGCACTTAATAAAACTGAGTTTAGCTGGCTAGTTTTGTGGTTTTTGATGGGGGTTGTATTTAATTGTTATTAACTTGAAGTGGCCTTTGTGGAATCTATATGAAGGCATTTGATTTCAATTTATTGAAATTAAAATAAAAAAGCGCTCTAAGCGCTTTTTTATTAAAGTACTAGTGCTTGCGCCCTACACCATTACGTACCATATCTTGCCCTGTTTGGAATACATCTTCTGTAATACTGCGCGCTAAAAGCAGCTTTTGTTGGTCGTCAAACACGGCTACAAAACGACTACCATCACTATTGTTTGTTGCCATACCAACGCCCGAAACACCCTTAAGGCCAAGACCGCCGTTTTCTACATTTAATAAAAAGCTTTCTAATTCGGCTAGACTAGAAATTACATCATTTTCTTTATTCATTTTAACACTCTTTTAGTAAGGCTTTTAAATCATTATGGTGGCTATTTTATATAGAAGAGCCAAAAACTTAAACCCTTGGCTCAGGTTAGTCACTAAATCGATTTTATAGCTAACTCTAAATTGCTTAGCGCACAACCAAACTCTTTTGCATTTACGCGATGATACTGCGTGTCACTCGTTGCTGTAAGGCTAATTATAAACTCGTCTTGTTGGGCTACCGCACTTTGCTCTTGGCTTAGGCACATCGCTTGAGTAAGTGAACGCAGTTTTGAATTTGTTAAAATTGAGCCAAAACGCTGCACTGGCAGTGGAGGTATTTTTATAGCGGGTAAAGCTTCATCTATTGTGCGTGCGCTTAATGTAAACGTATTATTGGTAATTTCAATTACACTGCTTGTAGGCCAGTACGAATAGCTATAGCTCTTACTCCCAGGTTGGGCTTTACCTTGGTTAGCCAAATGCACTACACCACTTTTGCCTATTACGGTTATTAAGCTACCTTCTGGCGATTTAATAACAACTAAGGCTGTATTTTCATCAATACCAAAACCATGTCGAATCTCTGTTTTAGTATTTTTCACTTCGTTTTTATTTAGCGCTGCTGCAAGCCTAAATGTACGGTTTTGTTCGCTAAATTGAGTATCTAGTACACCAAAGTTAAAACTGCCCAGCCCACCAGCATTAGTGTTATTTTCACTTTTACGAAGTGCCTCAAGGCTTGTCGTATTTGTAAGCATGCGCGTCACTTTACTTTGGATTGCTGCGCCCGCTCCTTCACCTACAATTACTGGGCGAGTTTGCAATGCTTGAGTCCACGGGTATGGGTTATTGTTTTGATCAAATAATACCTTATGAGTTAATGCTGCATTACCGCTATTAAACATCACACCGGTACTATTTTTAATAAGTGATACAAGTGCATTAGTGCCATTTTTACATAAAGCGTATTCGGCCTTTGTGCGATCGGGATAAATCACTTCACGGTTATACACATTCATTAATGTATTTCTAAGCGCTGGTAATTCATCGCACGAGTTACTCGTAATCGCTTTAGCAAGCGCTGGCGTTAGTGCTAACCATTGAGTGTTTATATTTGATTGTGCCAAAAGACTTTGCGCTACATCTGCCGACTCATAAGGGTCGCGGCTCGAAGCCGTAATAGCAAGCATGGTTGGTTTTGGGTTATTAACTTTTAAACTGCCCGACACAAATTGTAAAATATTATTAGTCGCAACCTCATTATTAAAATCGGTATTTACTTGCTCTTTTAAACGCTCACCGTTTTTATTAAGTAGCGGTACTTCTAGCATATCAAATACAAAGTTGTACTCTTGCTGAGTTAGACTTTCTAATTGCTGATTATTTATATCGCGCCACTGCCAGAGTAAATCTGTTTTTGATACGCTATTTGACGATTTACTTTGTATGGTTTTAAGTGTTTTTAATACAGCCGTTTTTGCCTCAACATTATTATTAGGCCAATGCTGCGCGATGTTTTTTATTTGAGAGCTGCTAAGTGTATATAAATTATGTGACTTACCATCAATAACAGCCTCTTTTTGGCAATTATTAAGCTTGGCGCTAGTACAGGTAGTAAGCTCTGACCCCACTAAAATTAAAGTTTGGCTTTGCTCTTGAGCCACTGCATTTATTGAAAAACCGGCACCGAACAATGCCACTACCATACCCAGTAACTTCGGCTGTTGTTCACGTAAAAATGCACATATCATAATGTAAACTCTAATATAAATAATAAAACTAATGTGTTGTAGTTTAACAGCTAGCCACTTGCGCCTAAATATATTTTTATAAATGTTAAATAATTCAAGTCTCTGAAAAACGTTCGGGTTAAGCACTGCATTTAAATACATTGTTTAGTTTGCCCCTCTGTCTTTGTAAATATTATCTAAACAAATTTAAACGGAGCATTTATTGACCAATTTCATTGTTTAAATTACGGTGGTGAATTATTTTATGTAACTGGGATGAAATATGGACTTTTCTAATGAAGAGATAAATTTTTTTGCTGAGTTATTTAAGCCCAATACAAAGTCACATGCTCACAACAGTCACGTTTTAACGTTACAAAGTTCAGTACCAGCCAATATTGCTCACTTACTTAGTAGCGCTAATTTAACCCTGCTCGCAGAGGTTGCACACTATCAGTTATGGTTTCCGTTGGACTTGAAAATTGATAGCGCCGGTATAATCAAACCGATTTTAACCGCCCCCGAAGTAATAGACACACAAGGCACACTGCGCAGTTGGCGCTGGAGTGAGCTAAATATTAAAAGCCAAGGGTTTAAAATTGAATCAATATCAAACACGGGGATGTTTTTAAAACCCCTCAGAAAAGGTAACCATTTAAATAAATCACAGCACATGGAGTTTATTTTACCTAACAAACAAAGTATTTCGATGGAAATAGAACCCGTAAGGCAAAGCACGCAAGGTATAGCCGCTAAAATAACGCAAATTCATAGCGGTCAAGAGCAACTAAGAGCTTACCTATTTGAAGAACATAAGCGTCAACATGCTAAATTATACGAGAATGGCCAATTAGTTGAGCAGCTAATTTAATAGGTGTTTACCCCGCTATACTTGCATTTAGTTGGCTTTATTTAACCCCCTCTCAATGTTAATCTGTACCCTTATTAATAAATCATAAGGATATGACAATGCCAGGTGCTTTTGCGCACATCACTGCTGTTAATATTGCAACGCAAACCAAGTCACTCGCTAAAATGGATATGCCTAAAAAAGCAAAGCTTATTTTAAGCCAACGCCAAGCATACCTTGAACTAGGCTGTGTAGCCCCCGATTATCCTTACTTAGCTGTAGCGCAGCCTAGCCAAAATGCGTGGGCCGACCTAATGCACTATGAGCACACAGGCGATTTACTTAAAGCAATGATTGAATACTGTAAAACACTTGAAGGTGAAGCATTTGAAAAGTGTTTTTCCTGGTTATGCGGTTATATGGCCCATGTTGCTGCAGATATAACAGTGCATCCGGTTGTTGAATTAAAAGTAGGCCCTTACGCGCAAAACCAAACGGCGCACCGTACCTGCGAAATGAATCAAGACGCGTTTATTTGGCAACGTTTAAACTTAGGTGAGTTAGGTTATGCTGACCGCGTGCAACAAAATATTGGATCTTGTACTAACAAAGACGATAATTTTGATACCGATATTGCAAAAATTTGGCGACATGCTTTATTAACGGTTCACCCAAGCTACGCAGCACAACACGCTCCTAACTTTAATTCATGGCATAACGGTTTTCAGCTTGTAGTAAATAATGTTGAAGAAAGCTATCGATTATTTGCCTGTGCACGCCATGTTGCTGCTGATTTAGGCTTGTTTTATCCTCGCCCAAACGAAGTAGACCCCACTTTTATTGAACATCTAAAAACGCCGCACGAGCCTATGCATTACAACGATATTTTTGACTTTGCCGTTAGTAACATTCAGCACTACATAACCATTATTGCCAATGCCGTATTTTTAGATCCTGATTACAGTGCAATTAAAAATTGGAACCTAGATACAGGCTACGATGAACACAACACGATGACGGTATGGAGCAAATAAAATGAAACACTTACTTTATATAAGCCTCATAGTATTACTTAGCGGTTGCTACACTCCTAAAAAAAACAATCCAGAAGTGATGGCCGACTTAGCCTCACAATTAAAAGATATTGCTACAGCCGTTGATGGCACACTAAAATTTAGTGAAACATCCTATTCAACAACTGATGAGTTATTAAAAGCCGCTGTTAATAACGATTTAAGCAAACTTGCACCTTTTGGGGAATACACGCTTATTGTAAACGTACAAGATGATAACGCAGTGCTACTTTTATGTGATGCCAATACGGCTTTAATTGAAGATGCAGGCTGTACTGCTCAATCAGATATACAGCATTGGGGAGCAGGAGTTATTCATCAGTGCGAAATAACTATAAACGCCCAACAGCTCTGTAATTAGGTAATAAAATACCCACTATACATTTAAAGTTGAGCCGTCATCTCTTTGGGGTTAAACACTAAGCCATGGCGGCTAACATGCTCTGCAAAATTTTCGGCTGGCATTGGTTTCGCAAAGTAAAAGCCCTGAAATTCTTTACACCCCATTTGCGCCATTATTGCTACTTGCTCTTGGGTTTCTACTCCTTCGGCTACACACTTAATATCAAGCTCTTCACACATAACGTGCACCGCTTTAACTAAACTTTTTTGACGCGTAGAGCTCGTTACTTGGCTGATTAATGAGCGATCCAACTTAAGTTTGTTAATAGGGTAATCGGCAAGGCGTGCAATATTAGAATACCCCACTCCAAAATCATCAACCGAAATAGTAAAACCCCACGATTGCAGTGTTTGCATAAGCTTTAGCGAATGCGCTTGGTTTGCCTCAAGAGAGGTTTCGGTCAGTTCTAACTCTATTTGAGGTGGCTTTACGTTGAAGTCGGCAAGGTATTTAACCAGTTTTGACATAAAATCGGTTTGGCTAAAATCAATTAGAGATATATTTATTGCCACGGGCACACTCGGTAAACCCGCCTTAGTCCAATTGGCAATTTGAGCGCAGACTTTTTGAATAATCAGATCGGTTAACCTACTAACCATTCTGTATTCTTCAGCAATAGGAATAAATACCACTGGCGACACATTACCTAGTATTGGACTGTTCCAACGCGCTAAAGCTTCAAGCCCAATACATTGACCCGTTGCATCTACTTTAGGTTGATAGTGTACCGACAAATCGCCCTGCTGAAGCGCTTCGTCTAGCAACATCGAAATTTCGTATTTTTCGATAAAAGCTTGTGATTGTTTTTCGTTATAACCACTTAGAGGCATATTACAGTTTGCAACTTTAAGTGCTTCGCACGCATTGCTAAGTACTGTTGTGCTGTTTTTTCCGTGATCAGGATACTTTGCAAAACCAAATAAAAATGATTGCTGACACTTAGTGCCAAACACATTATAAGTTTTATCTAATGTATTTTTTATTTGCATTAATAGCTTATCTTCAAGCTCGTTTTGCGAGTTTGCGCCAATTATAAAAGCAAGCTTTCCTACTCCTATATGGGCACACAACAACGGCCCATCTGCCATCGCCTTTAAACGCTTGTACGCGTTAATAAGTAATGCTTGAGAGTCGGCTTTAGTGAGCTTTAAATTTAAGTATTCACTATTTGCACTTTGGGTAACAACGATAAAAAAACCTTTTTGGTATTTGCTTGTTAATCTGTCGCATTGCAGCTCAAACCATTCTCTATTAGGTAGTTTTGTTTGCGAGTCTCTAAAGCGTAAACGTTTATTTTCTTGTTCCATCATCGATAAATTTTGTTTAATGAGCTGTTCTTGCGTGCAATCGTAAAAGTCGTATACACGGTAGTTAGTACTCATTGTTATTTGTTGGTAGCAGGCTTTAAAATAGCTTTTTTTGTACTTCACAATTTTATTTTGAGCATTAGGGGCGTCAAAAACTAAAGTAGGAAATAAATGAGAAAGGTTAACGCATTCTTCTTTTAATTCTTTTTTTATACCAAACATATCAATAGCGTGTTGATTAAAATCAGTAATGACAAGATTTTCGTCAACAATAATTTTGGCTTTATTTGATTCGGTGAACAGGCTTCGATAAAGCTCATTTTTATCTTTAAGGTGTGTATTAGCGCTTATCATTGTTTTGTTTAAACGCTTAGCAGCCACAATTGTGCGTGCCACAGCAAGGGGAATACAAATGTTAAAAAATAAGAATATTAGCCCTGTAATGTATAAGCTGGCATCGGGAAGTTGCTGAGCAATGCCAGTTAAGCCCGATACATCAACGTTATTGATGATCATATAAAACGGTACAATATTTAATACGCCATAAGCAAGGGCTGTTCTATAACCAAGTAGCATAAGTGCTATTATTGGGCAGGAATACATATACATAGAGCCCACTTTAGCAAGCTCTAGGTCTGTTAAAAATAAGTTCATTGACACGCTAGCAGCTACAATGGCTACTAAAAGTACATGAGCGCTGAAGTGATAAAAACGCTTACTTGCTATAAGCAAACCGCATACAGTCGCAAAAAAACTGCTTGTTAATACAACAATATAAATTAAGTTAAACTCAATAGCGCTTGCGTACGTGTGGCACACCACAGCAAAACATAACACCATTACTAATGATAGAATAATGCGCAGTGCACTTACTCGCCAATTAGCAACCTGATCAGGGGCTGAATAGTGATCGTTTAATAAAAAGAACCTATTGAAAAAATGCATAATAAACAACAGTTAAAGCTCATTCTTCTATTAGACATTGATAACTTGTTAAAATCAATCAAATGAATATAATTTCTATTTACATTGTTCTATAAAATAGACAGGTGTAAACCTGCTCGTTAGCCATTAAACATTCATTTTTCGAGTGTTTTTACAGTTATCCTCTTTAAGCGCGAAACCACTGCACCCTAAAAATTCACCGTGCTTAGATTTACGTTTACGCATTTCGCGACCACACTTTTCACAAATTGGATGCTGCGTTTTACACTCTGTATTCACACATTGTGAATACGTGCTTTTATCAACTGATGGGCTACTACAGCTTTTACACACTCGTAGTTTAGTTTCGCAAATCTGCGTATTAGTACAGCTATAATAATCACCATACTGACCCGTTTTTGGCACAATTAATCCGTCGCTGCACGTATTACACTCTCTTTGCTTTAGTTGCGACTTGTTAAACAACGTGGAGCCGATTTGAATAGGATAATCGTCATTTACTAGTTCTTTTACAAACGCTGAGCATGCATAAGGGTCTGCAATTAAATACGCTTTATGTTTTGCGCGCGTAATACCTACATAAAGCAAACGCCTTTCTTCTGAGTGAGTGAATTCATCTTGCACTGGTAATAACGACTCCACCAGGACGTTATTTTGATTATCGCTAGGAAACCCTAATTTACCTTGTTCAAAACCAATAATAATACAGTAATCGGCTTCAAGCCCCTTAGCGCTATGGAATGTCCAAAAATAAAGAGGGTTTGTATGCTTTTTATCTTTTAAATGCTGCTGCACGCTATTTAACATGTATCGGTATCGACTAAGTATGGCAATGCTCGCTGATGCATCGTTTTTTTGAATAGTGCTTATGCTCTGCTGTACTTTTATTTCTATCGATTTAGTGCCTTGGTATAAATCGTCTAACAAAATAACTTGTGGTGTGGTTACTTGCGTATGTGTGCTGATCTGCTTTTTATATTGCTCAGGGTTTTGCATTACAAAGCGCCCCGCTACATCACTAATACTATTGTTATATCTAAATGTTTTTTGCAACATAGTAAGTGAGTGGCTGCCCACTAATTCATTAAAGCGTGTAGTAAGCGCTAAATTACCACCCGAGAACCGATAAATTGCTTGCCAGTCATCACCTACCGCAGTAAAGCGTATTCCTTTGCCATATTTTAATGTGGCATTTAAAAAAACCATACGCGCACTTGATATATCTTGAAACTCATCAACTAAAATGTGGCTCCATGGAATATTAAAATCTCCGCTTACTATCGCCTTTGTTGCTTGAATAATCATGTCGTCAAAATCAATGGCATTTTGCGTGCTTAGTTCATTTATATAAGCGTCATGAATTTGCACTAACAAGTTTGCATATTGTTGATAGTTTTTAATACCACTTTGCTTGATGCGCTGCGCTATTTGCTTATTACTTAGTTCCTCCACTCGAATAGCTTGTAAGCATTTTATGTACTTATCAATGCCTTGCTGTAACTGTCCTGAGTTATTTAAAGTATGAAATATTTCGTCGTTACTTAAAGGTGTTAATTCAACATTATGCTGCTTTAATTGTTTAGCGAGAGTTTGCTCTAGCTTTCCTTCTACCCAGTTGTAATGAAAGGTTTCGAGTAAAGTGGTGCCATTTTGTTTATGTAACTTACGCTTAAATGCAATTTGCTCGTTATAGTGTTTTTTATCTATATCGGCACGAGTATTCCCTTGCCTATCAATGCCAAAGTGCTCTAAGTAAATATCGTATTGAGGTATATAAAAGTCTGGTTGGTATTGCCCACTTAGCTCTGCGCCTTGATTAAAGTGATAATTCACCTCATAACTGTGCGCCACGCAATTCAAATGTAGCCAGTTTGAAATAAGCACTTCCTGATAACTTTTTACTTTATGACCCGCAAGGCTACGGTATTCGTTATCGCGTACGTACCGCTCGTACTGTGCATTATCTTTAAAGCTAAATATATCAATCGGCTCATGGAGTAAATCTACAAATGCTTTTAAAAACTGTGGCTCGGTTTGTATTTTTTTACTTACCCACCCAGTTAACCAACTATTTAATTGAACTGGGTCGGTTGCAAATTTTGACAATTCGATTGGCTTTTTAGCACTTTGTAATAATTTAAGCCCAAGCGCATGAAACGTTAAAATAGTGGGTGCTTTGGTATGCAATTTTGCATACGTGGCGCGTTTAATAAAGCGCTCTTTAAGCTCATTTGCTGCTGTTTTATTATAGGCCAGCACCAAAATTTGCTCAGGTTTGGCAATATCACACGCTATTAGATCTAACGATTTTGCGACCATCACAGATGTTTTACCTGTGCCTGCTGCCGCTAATACTAGGTTTTTATCGTTATCGCGTATAACCGCTAAGCGCTGCTCTGTTGTTAATGGATTTGACTCTACTTGATTAAAAAAGTCATTTTTAAGAGTTAGCTGTTTTTTTTCATATTTATGGCGCAGCTGTGCGATTGCATCGTGAGTATTGGGTGTGGAGCTCAGTATATTTAAAAATTTAATACTGCTTGGCGATAAGTGTTGTTGCCATGTATTTGTACTTTGAGCGTATTGTTTAGCAAGTAAAAATACTTCGTTATTAAGTATTTTCATGGAACTATCACGTAAAAACTCATCTAAAGCATAACGCTTTAGCAAAGCCTTGGCGTTATTTACTTTTTGCTCAAGCATGGCTGAAAATTGCGTATTAAGGGCGGTATTTAAAGACTTAGCTTGTGCTTTGTTTAAAAAGCTAATTGATGTATTGCTACTATCGCACAAATTAATTTTGGCGCTAAATAAACGATTTTTAAGTATTGAGTAATTATCAAAGTCTTTAATTAAAAATGTCCGTGCGGGAGCACTTCTAAAATGCACAACAAGGCGCTCTTGTTCAATAGTTACGTGTTTAATACGGGTAAAAAAACGGCCTAGCCAACTTGGAGTAGCAATATACTGCGCCATAATACTCAATATGAAGATATGCTTTGGCTTGATTGTAACATACTCTTTTATATTACATTTAACGCTAAATAGTAGTCATTTATCAAGCAACCTCTTAGCAGGCTGACTTTTAAAACTTAATGTTATCATTTTACTCACAACCATTAACAATTTTAAACATTTACAGATAGTGTGTTGTGTAACAATGCACAAATACACTTAATATATTTACCAGGTATATCCGCAATTAAACAATTACTTATAGCTAATTCAGTGGTTAAAAGGAGCTAACATGCTTAAAAAGTGCATTACCACAACTGCTTTAATTTTATTATTATGCGCCTGTACAACAGAAACAGAGTCGAATTTAGTAAAAACAAAAGGAATTTGGGCAGGCTTTGAACTGATTTCTGACGGTAACCGCACGCGTGTTAACGCAGAGCTAAATGCGGGAGATGCTAATGGCTCAAACATTATTTTAAGCGATAGCGACTCATTGCAAGCTGTTGTTAATAACACTGCTATTGTACTTACAAAAGATACCGACTTTTTAGACGTTGATTACCAAGCGTATATAAATGCTACTGATGATAACCAACAGTTTGATATAAAATTTAAACGAGACGATGGCATAAATGCGAATTCAGGTGTGGAACTACCTTTAAATTTTATTATTTTAACCCCGAGTAACAACCAAACTTTTAGTATTAATAGTCCCCTTACAGTTCAGTTAGATGGCACTGATCCCAATAGTACTAGTCAAGTAGAACTTAGCAGTAGCTGCACTAACAATAATAATGAAACACTTTTACAATCAATGCTTTTTGCGCTTAGTACTTCGCGCCTTGAAATAGATTTGCAAAGCTTAGATATGTTTAGCAGCTCGCAAGTAGATCAAAGTAAAACGTGTAGTTTAACAGTTAGTGTAAAGCGTGAACGACTAGGTAGTATTTCGGGTGAGTTCGCAAACCAAAGTTATATTAACGCCCAGCAATCACGCGCTATTAAAAATATGACTTTAACGTTTTAATTTGCACGCTAATTTACTCAGCGTTAAGCTACGCCTTTATTAAGTAATTTTACCAATTGTAATTGCCCTCCTTATTTATAGGAGAACAAATAACAGTTGATATAAAGGTTTATTATGACTAACAGCACATACCCTATTGGCACACCAGGCAAAAAATGGAATAACAACGATAAAGCCCAGTGGTTAGCACGCCAAAACATTAAACGCAGTTACCAAAACGAAGTCGTAACGCTAATTAATGACCTTAAAAGCACCTTAGATATAGAGCAATACGGCGAGCTTAATTACGCCGCTGGTACTTACCCATTATATATATTAAAAACGCCTAACTTTAATGCCAATAAGCCAACTGTTTTAATCACCGGTGGTGTACATGGCTACGAAACCAGTGGCGTACATGGCGCACTTAGATTTGCTAAAACATCCGCTATGCAACACTCTGAGCAGTTTAATATTGTTGTTGCGCCCTGCATTAGCCCTTGGGGATATGAAACTATAAACCGCTGGAACCCTGATGCTATTGATCCTAACCGCTCATTTTACGAAGGCAGCCCAGCACAAGAGTCAGCAGCTATTATGGCGTTTGTAAAATCACTCAATGTAGACTTAGTTGCTCATATTGATTTACACGAAACAACCGACAGCGATAACAGTGAATTTAGACCCGCACTTGCTGCCCGTGAAGGCACAACAAACACTAATTGGAACATACCTGATGGGTTTTATTTAGTGGCCGATACCAATAAGCCTGAGCCTGAATTTCAAAAAGTAATTATCGAAGATGTGGCAAAGGTCACGCACATTGCCCCGAGCGATGAAAACAACCAGCTAATAGGCGTCCCTCAAGAGCAATTTGGCGTTATTAATTACGCAGCACGCGATTTAGGTTTGTGTATGGGCTTTACAGATGCACCCTATGTAACCACAACAGAGGTATACCCTGATAGTCCAACAGCCACAGATGAAGAATGTATTTTGGCGCAAGTAGCGGTTATTAAAAGCGCCCTTAACTATATTAAAGCACTTTAATAAGTTTGCAGCCGCTTGTACCCTATTGGCTGCTAAACTAAATTTAGATAAAAAGCTAATTTAGGAGGTATTAATGGAATACAAAAATGAAAACGGACACGTTAATTTATCGCTTGAAAATAATATAGTTATTGCACAATTTAGCGGAAACCTAGAACTTGAGCTTTTAAGTAATTTTAAAACAGCGCTTTTTGAAACCATTCAATCATTTAAAGGCGAAAAATGGGGTTATATAAGTGACTCATCAAACGTTGTAGCTGCAACCCCACAGGCCGAGCAAGAAATGGTAGCCATAAGCCACAGCATGCAGCAAAACAACTGTTTAATTAGCGCGTTTGTGCTTACATCACCTATTGCTATAAGCCAAATGCAACGAATAATGCAAAACGCCAAAAGAGACGTTACTTTCAAAGATTGTCTTTTTGATAATCTAGAATCTGCAAAGCATTTTATTTTAAATGAATTAAACAATGACTTGAGCTAGGTAGAGCTCAAGTCGTTGTTTATATAGAGCTTATATACTGTACTAATTTTTATAAAATTGGCTGTCTTTGGTTATAGTAATGCTGGCATCTTCTTGCGCTGTTACTATAAATTGTAACTTACTCACTTTGTGCGCAATATTGTAACCATCGGCTGTTACAGTAACGGGGACTCTTTTCATTGCACCTGGCTGTATAAGTGTAGAACTTGGACTTGAGAGTGTTGCTTCTGGCAAGCCCTCTATGGCAATACTGTAATGCAGTGCTTGCTGCGTTTTATTAATAATAGTAAGTGTATAAGGGTTTTCTACCAGGCCCTCGTAGTTCACTCTATAAAGCGCATTCCTATCGCGTAGTACTGAGGCTTCTATTGGTGTGCGTTGCAGCATCCATGCAAACATAGAAATGATTAACAAAGCCGTTAATGCGCCGTATCCTATTAGTTTTAATCTAAATGGATTGGTTTTTTTGCCTTCCATTTGTTTTTCGCTGGCGTATTTAATTAAGCCTTTTTGATAACCAAATTTCTCCATGGTATCGTCGCAAGCATCAATACATAAGCCACAGTTTATACATTCATATTGTAAGCCATTTCGAATGTCTATTCCTGCAGGGCAAACCTCTACACATAAGTTACAGTCTACACAGTCACCTAAGTTAAGCTCTTTTGGATCGGCTTTGCGTTTACGCGGTCCACGACTTTCACCGCGCTTGCTATCATAGGTAACAAGCAACGTATCTTTATCAAACATAACAGCCTGAAAACGAGAATACGGGCAAGCAATCGTGCACATTTTTTCGCGTAAAAACCCTGCATTACCGTAAGTACAAAAAGCGAATAAAAACACCCAAAAGCTCGTAATACCTGACCATTCAAATGTAAGCATTTCCATATACAAACTTTTTGCTGGAATAAAATACGCCATAAACGAGGTGGCGGTTAAAACTGAAATAATAATCCACGCACTGTGCTTAGTTATTTTTTTGCGCCAAGTACTTAGCGTCCACTGAGATTTATCTAATTTAATTCGCTGATTTCGCGTGCCTTCTATGCGCTGCTCTACCCACGAAAACATGAGCATCCATATTGTTTGCGGGCACGTGTATCCACACCAAACCCGACCAAGCCAGTTGGTTACAAAAAATAACGCAAAAGCCCCCACCATGAATAGCAAGGCTAAAATCATAAAATCTTGAGGAAGGAGTGTTAAACCAAAAATAGTAAAGGTTTGCGTTGCCACATCAAGCAGCACAGCTTGTTGACCGTTATATTGGATCCACGGTATTGCAATAAAAGTTAGCATTAACAGCCAACCTAAATTACGGCGTATGCGCTGAAAAAATCCTTTTTGCTCGCGGATATAAATTGGCCCTTCGGTGTTATAGGGCTTAATGATCATGTCTTCTTCTTTAATATCAAACTTCATAGTACTTGCTTCATAATGACGGGTATTACGCAAGCATTTGCAACTTTCAGACCAAGCTGAAAATTTATTTATATTATTGATATTAAACGGTTTATTTCAAAGCAATAAAATAAAATTCGCGACATTAAACGCACTTCGCGATATATCACGAATCTTTAGCAATCCCTAACTTTCGCATTTTTGAGCGTAGTGTACTCTCAGGTAAGCCCAATTTAACTGCCGCTCCTTTATCACCTGATATTTGCCAGTGCGATAACACAAGAACAGAGGTTATATGCTGCTTTTGCGCTTCATCGAGCGTAAGTGAAGGATTAATAACTACTTCACCACCCGCTTGCAAAGGCTGACTTAGCTGAAGTACCGCTTGATTAGATAAAATAGCTTCGCGTTCAAGTACATTTTGCAGCTCTCTAATATTGCCTGGCCAATCGTAAGCCTGCAGCTGCGTAATTGCTTTTTTACTTAGCCCTTTTAAATTTTTCCCGAGCCGTTTATTTAGCTGCGCAATCAAATTAGCGCATAAATAAGGAATATCTTCTTTTCGATCTTTAAGGGCAGGTACTTTTATAGGAAATACATTGAGCCGATAATACAAATCAATTCTAAACGTGCCTTTTTGTACCATTTCCCACAGGTCGCGATTAGTCGCTGCAATTACTCTAATGTTTACTTTTAGCGTGTTGCTGCCACCCACACGCTCAAACTCTTGTTCTTGCAGGACTCTCAGTAATTTACTTTGCGCCTCAAGTGGAAGCTCTGCTATTTCATCTAAAAACAAGGTGCCTTTATCAGCAAGTTCAAAGCGCCCTTTACGGCGGTCATTGGCACCTGTAAACGCGCCCTTTTCATGGCCAAACAATTCCGACTCTAGCAAGCTCGGTGTAAATGCAGCGCAATTTACTTTTATAAAGGCTTGTTCACTACGTTTGCTTAGCCTATACAAGTTACGGGCTACCAACTCTTTACCCGTGCCATTTTCGCCAAGTATAAGCACTGTGCTGTCGGTTTCACTCACCAGTTTTATTTGATCTAACATGGTTTGAAATATATGGCTTTGTCCAACTAGCCCTGAGTCTTGCCAATCTTCGTTAAGTTCTGCAATTAAGTAGTTATTTTCATCTTTTAGCTGCTCACTTAAATGCTTTACTTGCTCAAGTGCCTCTTGCAGTGCATTTTGTGTTTGCTGTTGCAGTGATATATCGCGAAATACCGCTACAGCACCAATTAACTTATCATTTTGATAAACCGGTGTTGAAGTGTATTGAACTGCAAATGAGCTACCGTCTTTACGCCAAAAAACTTCATTTTTAACTTCACGACGTTTTCCATCAAACATGGTGCAGTAAATTTGGCATTCATCAGCGGGATAAGGTGTGCCATCAGCATGAGTATGGTGATGATATTGGTGTATTTTTTTACCTAATAGTTCCTCAGCGCACCAACCTGTCATGCGCTCAGCGGCAGGATTAACAAATACCGCATTACCCGATAGGTCAAAACCGTATATGCCCTCACCTACTGCGTTTAGCAATAATTTAGGATCGTTTAAAAATTGTTTTATCATAAATACACCTCGCGAAATATCGCGAGCATTATGGCAATTTTATACGCTAAGTGCACTTACGCGTAAGTTAAAACGCTATAAATAGTGCTTAAATAACGTTTTTACATCTATTTTTACACCTAGCCTTGCGGCTATTAAATAAAGTCCTGCAAGTTTTCGGTGGATAAATAGCGCATCAACGGGCGGTGTATGCCATTGTTGAGATTGCGCACTAAGGGCAAGCCCTGCATTTTTAATTTTGAGCGCGAGTTCGCTATTTTTAAAATCAAATTCCCCTTCTGCTCTTAGCGGCTCGCACGCCATTAAAAATAAATCAATGACGTTGTTTTTATACTCGTCAACTAAGTCATTTTTAAAATAACCTATGTGTGATGCCGCTTTAAGTACACCTTCTCGGTTGTTTTCGCTACCCGCTTTAAATAAGGCTAAGTACGCTAAGCTAAGCTCGGTTGATATTTCTCGCGTTGCACCAAAATCAAATAAAACAATTTTTTGTGTATCAAGCTGATAATGAAAGTTGGCAAAGTTAGGGTCGGTTTGAATTAATTTAAATTCAAACATTTCTTTAAAAAACAAATCAATCAGTTGCTCTGCAACAAAGCTTTTTTGACTATCTGGTAGCTCTGTAATGCTCTCAATAGGTTCTGCTTTTATATACTCCATAGTTAGCACTTGTTGTGTGCTGTGCTCTGGATATACGTTGGGTACTTTAAAATGGGGATTAGTTGCTAATGCATTTTTATAACGTATTAAGTACTGAGCCTCACGTTTATAATCAGCCTCAGCTAATAACTGTGCCTTAGCCTCACCAATAAGTGGTTTAATATTAAGATCTTTTGGCAATAATCGAGAAATCGTTAATAACGAAATAACGTTATCGACATCACTTACTACACTTTTTGCAATACCAGGATATTGAATTTTAACAGCAAGCTGATCGCCATTTTCTTTATAAGCTAAATGAACTTGCCCTATAGAAGCCGCTGCAAAAGGCCTTAGCTCAATGTGAGAAAAACGCGCTAGCCACTCATCCCCCCATTGCTCTTTTAACACTTCAACAAGCTGCTTATGAGGCATTGGATTCGCGTCTGAGCGCAGTAAAGCAAGTAACTGAGCTAATTCAGGACTAAGTAGATCACCCGCATCCATTGAAAGCAATTGCCCCAGTTTCATTGCTGCACCACGTAAATGTGATAGCTGTGTGGCTAGTTTTTCAATGTTTTTAGGTTGTAGCAGTAAGCTTTTATTGTCCCAACCTTTACCTGTTAGCGCGCTCTTAGCGCCATCAACTAACATGTTGGTAGCAACACCTGTGGCAAGTGAGCCTAATTTTGCAAAGCGAGAAAGCCTAGAAGTGGGAACAGTACGAGGAGCCGCCATAATATTAAAACCTAATTAGCCTGAAAGTCAGGCTAATCAATACGTATATTGTAAGTAGGTAGATCTACTTATAGACGAGGTACTAGCTTAATTGCACCTTCAACCACTTTCATATCAAGTGGAAGCTTACTAAGTAGCATCATTTTAGGGTCATCCATATTTAGAGTATAAACAGGGTTAACCGCTAAAAAAGCATTAATCACATCCATTGCTTGGCTATCAAGTGCACCTAAATTACCTTTGAAACCACCGGCATCAACACTCGAATCAAGTAATTTAATATTACGTAAAAACACCGCTTTTTTCTCACTGTCGTAAAATGGGCTACCTTCAATTTGTAGCTTTAAACGCACTGGGTATTTAAGTGCGAATGCATTAATTTCAGCGCTTGAATCAGCACCAAGAACAACAACGTCGCGGTTATCAGGCCCAATATTTACACTTAAGTCGTTTACATCAAACTGAACCGGCAAACCCATTAAGCTTACTTTTTCACTTAACTTTGGTAATTGCTTACCCAGTACAGACTCAACCTCAGAGTTAGTAAATGAATATACTGATATGCCTTGCGTGGTATTACAGGCGGTTAAAAATAACGCTGCAATAATAACTAAAATTCTCATGAGAACCCTTTTGTTTATAAATTAGTGGTACATAAAAAAGCCGCTATTAAAGCGGCTTAGTAAAATAGTAACCAGCACATATTGTGCTGGTTCTAGGGAGTGTTGACCTTTGTGGATTGAAATTTGTTCAATCTAGGGTCGATTTAATCGCGGCGTGAGGTTTGTAACCTAGCGGGCTAAGTCAAAACCGAGCAACAAAGAGTTAATCGTCCCTAGAAAGAACCCAAAGGGCAGCGCATGTTTGGCATTTATGCTGCGTTATCGCCTATTTATGGGGAATAACCACACTACATAGACTCTGCCTTGCCTAAATACCAAACAGTCTGCTGCAAATTCAACCTCGAAAGGTCAACACCCCCTAGTGTATTAAGCTGCAAGTGTCGCTTTAAGTCGCGTTAGTGTGTCAGGTTCAACTGAACCGTCACTGAGCGCTAATAACTGTTTTAAATAATAGTTTAAATCAGCATGATCGCCACGATGTTTGTCATCTAGCATGGCTACTTGTTCTGCCATTCTAAGTGACTTATCGGTTGAACTTACGTTCGCTAGTATTTCCATGCGAGTAATAAGTTGCTCTTTACTTAATGTTGTTTTAAGCGGTGCTTGATACTGACTTGGTAACGCTTCATTGTTTTCAAGTGCAGTAATTAATACATCTAAATTAGCTTGCTCAGATTTACTTGTAAGCAATGCAAGTTTATCTTCAATAGCAGCTAGTAGCTTTGTAACCTTTGGCGCTAACGATCTAAATTGCGTGTACCCTTTCACTTTTGTTTCTAGGTCGTGCAACTGCGCTCTTTGATTAACATCACTAAGTGCTGCTTCAAGCTCAGCAAGTTCTGCAATTACTTGTTTATCTGACTCGTTTTGCTCGAGTTTTTGCTGCTCAAACTCACTACTACGCTTAGTAAATGTTTCATCGTTATACTGACGAAACTTTTGCCATAACGCATTTTCAGCTTTTAAACCAGCAAAGCCAATGGTTTGCCATTGCTGCTGCATTTGCTTCAACTCTTGGCAGGCAGCGGCTAAATCATCGCTTTGTGATAATTGCTGCGCTTTTTCTACTAACTCATTTTTAAGTGCTGCATTACTTTTATGAAATGCGTTTAATAAAGCCAGTACTTGTTGTTGCTCATTTTTATAACGATCGTTTAGTGTACGGTATGTTTTAGGGTCAACTTTACCCACACTGCGCCACGCTTTATTTAAACGATTGTATTGGCTTTCATAATGTTTCCAATCAAAATCATCCTCAGCAGTTGGCTGTAAATGGAGCGCATGCATGTCGTTAATAATACTTTCACGCTGTGCTTTTGATGCTTCGCGTTGCACTTCTTGCTCTGCGAAGTAACTACGGCAAGGCGCAAATAACAACTCGATTTGTTCATCAAACTGCACACCTTCTAGCTTTTCTTCATCTGTGTCTAAACGACCTAACTCATTCCAACGTTTACGTAGTGCTTTTACTTGCTCTGAGCGTTGTTGTGGGTCTGTACACTCTTCGCTTACTAATGCACTTACTTCTTCTAATAAAGCTTTACGCTTTGGTGCTGCAGCGTATTTTTGCCAATCTTTCGCATCTGCAAGTTGCGCTTCAAGGTCTGCTTTTATGTTTACAAGTGGCTGCTGATATTGCTCAGTAAGTGTATTAAATAACTCTTCAAAGCCTTTAAACACGCCAAAAGCAACATTAAAACGACCTTCTTCAATTAGGCGCTTAACATCACGAGCTTTGCGCTTTGCTTGACTTTGGTTTTTTTCAAGTGGCTTAACTAGCTCATTCATTGGTGCTAAAAATTGCTTTTTATGCCCATTTAACTGTGTTTTAAAGGTACTTTGCAGTGCGCCATCTAAAACATTCAAATGATTACGCGCTGCTTTAAAGCCATTATTAAATTTAGTTAGAGTTGCATCGTATTGTGCTAAATCTTCTGCTGGCTTAATTTCGCATAATGCTGCAAAAGCGAGTTTGTACTCTTTAATAGCCGTTGTTAGCTCGGGTAATTTAGCAACTTGAGTAAATAGTTTTTCTAACTTGCTTACAGCGAGTTTTGATTGTGCATTATTAGCAAGTTCTGTTTCGCTAATAGCTTGCTTAGCTTGCGCTACTTTTGCATCAAGCCAATCTTGTTGAATTTGCTCTGGAGTTTCAAGACCAAGCTGTAAGGCATTTTCAATTTCTTCACCTAAAGCTTCAAGTGTTGCAAGTGCTAATAATTGACGCTGTTGTTGCGCTAATTGCTGCTGCTCTTTGTCATGTACTGCTTTTAGCTGTTCAATGTGTGCATCTAACTTAGTAGTAATAGAAATATATTTTTCATCAAGAAGCTTTACACGTTCATCACTTAACCATTTGAGCTCAAGTGCTTGCCACTGGGCCATTAATTCGCCGGCTTGTGAATTTACAACACCAAAATCTGTTTTTTCACGTAAAGCATTTAACTTAGCTAAAATAACACGTGTTGCACTTTCAACCTGAAGTGGCATTTCAATTGCTAAACGCTCATTTTCAATATGCGTTTCAAGTGCTGCTTTTGCATCACCTTTTGCATGTTTTACTAATGGCTTAATTAATTGATGGGTAATAACAAGTTCAACTAACTGAGTTTGTAGCTCTTCGCTACCTTCTTTAAATGCTTTTTCTACTAATTTTGGATTTGCTAAACGTTTTAATAATTTAACGCGTACTTGCAGTTCTTTTTCTGCAAATGCTAACTTTTCGAGTGTTTTAACAGGTGCAAAACGCTCTATGTATTCACTTTTGATTTGCGCTGTTAGTGTACTTTCGCTATTTAAAACAGCATTAGATATTTGCAGCTCTGCTATATCTTTTAATGCTTGATCTTGTTTATATGCTTTCCACCATAGCGGCAAATTGTTTACCTTTTGCAGCGCTTTACGGCGAATTTCAGCTGAGCTATCTTCAAGTGCTAACGTGTTTAATATGGTTGCATCACGTTCAATGTCTAATTTTTCGATAGCATCAAGACGTACTTGTTGCTTTGGGTGTTTCCACTTAGGTGTAAAAAGGTGCTTAAAGATCATGTTCACTAAACCTAGCTATTTCGTTGTCTGATTTGAATTCTTTTTGTAGTTGAGCTTTTGTCTTTTGGATCATTTCACCATTAGCACCAATCGTAAATTGCTCGTTTGATTGAGCCACCTTTGCTTGATACAACATAACCAACTGCACTGTTTGTTGCTTTTGTTCATCTGATAAAACGGTACCGTCTGGCCACTTGCCAGTAGAAGCACCGTATTGTAAGCGTTCGAATAATTCGGGAGTAATATTTTGTACAAGATTGTCGATGTTCATGTCATTTTTTCTTTTTTAGAGTCACTAAAATAATACGATTTATAAGGTACCAGATACAGCCTATGCCTATTGCGGCAGTGTAAGCATACCACTGAAGTGTTTCTTCTTGCGGTTGTAAAAAGTACAAGCAGAAAAAACCACCTAAAAATAAGATAAGCGCCAAAAAGGAGTGATTTATAAACATCTGCTTTTTTTTAATTCGCTGTTCGCGCTGAAGTTGTAAAACTTGCTCGTCGTTTAGCTCTGCAATGTTGCTTTCGCAATGCGGACATTGCTTATGTTTATCTGAAATTGATTTTGCACATTTTGGGCAACGAATAATCGCCATACTTCTCTCCATACTACGCATAAAAAAAGCGCCTTTCGGCGCCTTTATTGTACTTGTTTTATTTCTCGTTGTCTTTTTTGAATTCAAACCAACAACTGATTTAGGGGCTATAATTTTCTAAGTTGCCCACTAAGTTTAATTACTCAGCGTCTTTTGACTGTTTCTCTAAACGCTTTTCCCAAAACGAGGCGTTTTTAATCCCTAATTTAACTGGGTCAAATGTGATTTTTCCGCCTTTTTTCTTCTGATCCTCATAATCGCTCAAACATAACAAAGCTGGCTTAGCTACAAAGAAAATAGCTAAAATACCCAATATGTTAATCCAAGCCATTAAGCCAACGCCAATATCTCCAATAGTCCAGATATAACCTGAATTATTAACCATACCGTATGCAACCATGAACATAATCACAAATTTCACAAGGACAAGCGGGATATTGCCTTTAAAGTAACGATTTAAGTAAGCAATATTTGTCTCTGCAATGAAGTAATAAGCAAGTATTGTGGTAAAGGCAAAGAAGAATAATGCAATACCGACAAATGCTTGTCCAAAGCTGCCAAATACACTAAATAAAGCCATTTGAGTAAAGGCTGCTGAGCCAACTTCAGTCGCTGCATCGACATTTTGTACAATAAACTGTCCTGCTGGTAAATCACCCACAACATTATATTGCTGCGTTATTAAAATCATTAATGCTGTTGCAGTACACACAAAAATGGTATCAACATAAACCGAAAAAGCTTGTACTAAACCCTGTTGAGCTGGGTGATCAACCTCTGCAGCGGCTGCAGCATGAGGCCCACTACCTTGGCCAGCTTCATTAGAATATATACCACGCTTTACGCCCCAACCAATAGCGGCACCAAAACCAGCCTGTGCAGTAAATGCATCACTAATAATTAAATAGAATATATCAGCTACTTTATCTAAATTTAAAAATACCACGATTAATGCCAGTACTATGTAACCCAGTGCCATAAATGGCACTACTACTTGCGTAAAGTTTGCAATACGCTTTATACCGCCAAAAATAATAAACGCTAAAACAATAAGGATGATTGCTAAAGCGACTAACTTAAAGCTACCTACGTCACCAAAGCTAGTAGTAACCATGTTGCCACTGCCAAACACTTGGGTAAACGCATTACCTACTGCATTTGCTTGTACACCAGGTAGAAAAACACCACAGGCAATAATCGCCGAAACAGCAAATAAAACAGCTAGCCACTTTTGCCCTAAACAACGGTCAAAATAGTACGCTGGGCCACCACGGTATTGCCCATCTTCTTCTGTTTTATAAATTTGGCCTAAAGTAGACTCTGCGTATGCAGTGCTTGCACCTAAAAATGCAACAACCCACATCCAAAAAATTGCGCCTGGCCCACCAAAGCCGATAGCGGCAGCAACGCCAGCGATATTACCAACGCCTACTCGTCCAGACAACGATACTGCAAGGGCTTGAAAAGATGAGATACCTTTATCAGACGTGTTAGGACTAAATAATAACTTACACATTTCTTTAAAATGTCTAACTTGAGCAAATCGAGTTAATACTGAATAAAACAAGCCTGCGCCTAGGCATAAATAGATGAGTGCATTACTCCAAACAACATCATTAACAGCACTTACAAAAGCTTCCATGGATATCCTCTATAGTTATATTTATTATTTTTAATTACGAGACTCTGCTTTAGCTACTACGCTACATAAGCTTTACGAAATAAGGTTTTACCTCTCCCGTCCCGACTCATGATTTAATTAATCTTAACTTAAGTAACCTAACTTTGTTAACACTTAATTTTCAAAATATATAATTACACGCTTGGCGAAAGGCACTACATCTGTAGTATTTAAATGAAAGTAGATTGATTTGTACCGATACGGTGATGATACGCAGCGAAGAAGCGTTGAAAACGTTTTAAGAATAAAGCTGCTATATGATTATTATTTTTTTATACAAGGGGTTTTATTAAAAGCAAAAAGGGTATCAAAACATTGATACCCTTTTAGATAAACGTTTTATCTTAAATCATCAACAACATTAACAATAGCCGCTAATGTATCTTGACCAAATTGATACGAACGACGATCTGACCAGCCGTAATCTGGATCAGGTAAATCGTTGTTGTCTTTAAATGGCATTTCAATTGTGTACGTTAATGCTTTGAATTCTTCAGCCGTAGCTGATGAACCTACCGTTAGGTTAGCTTGACCTGGCTCATCTTTTGGATAGCCATGCTCATCTTGAAACTCAGGTGTAATAGTTAAAAGCGCAGCTTTAAAGCTATCTTCTAAACCTTTTAAGCGTTCATCGTAACTTGGAATACCTTCACTGCCTGCCACAAAGTTATATGGGATAGCTTCATCGCCGTGTATGTCTAAGTGCATATCTAAGCCAGCTTCGCGCATTTTATTAAGCACTAAGTAAACCTCAGGGCTATTTTCCATGCTTGGTGTTTGCCATTCACGGTTTAAGTTAACACCTTTAGCGTTAGTACGAAGATGTCCGCGTGCGCTACCGTCTGGATTCATATTAGGCACAACGTAAAAAACTGCTTTTGATAGAAGCGCAGCTGCATGTGGGTCTTCGTCATCAAGAAGTTTGTGCAGTAGACCTTCAACATACCACTGCGCCATTGTTTCACCTGGGTGTTGACGTGCTGTGATCCAAATGGTTTTCTTGTCTTCACTTGGCTCACCAATTTTAAGCACACTCATATCGCGGCCATCGAGTGTTTCACCAAGCGTTATTAATTGGCAAGCGCCTTGGCTTTGTGCCCAAGATAATAAATCTAAATGGCGGTCGTAACTGTATGGCGCAAAGTAAGCAAAATATACGCTGCCGCACTCTGGTTCAATTTCAAAGCTTAATGTGCCATTTTCATAGCTTGATGGTACACGAAACCATGTTTGGCGGTCATATGATGCAACGGCTTGGTACCCTTCCCAACCATCTGGGTAAGCTGATTTATCAAGCTCATTAATATTTAACTTATGCAATTGGTAAGGTGTTGTTTCAAGACGAAAGTGAAACCACTGATAAAATTCAGACTGGTGATCTTTATTAATTTCTAATTGAATATTTAAAGGATCGGTGGCTTCAATAACTTTGATATTACCACTGTCGAAATTGCTGCTGATTTTCATGAAAAAACCTTTAGGTTGAATAAGTTTATCTGCTTATTAATTCACAGAACTGACATTATTTTATAAATAGTAAAACGAATGTGCATCTTCTTAATTAAAGCCTATCACAAGGCATACGCTTTAAAAATAATACACGACCAAAAAAGCCAGCAACATGCTGGCTTTTAAGTCACTGCAAATAAATTAGCGAGGTAAGCTTGGGAATGACACTTCGGCCATATCGCGCATACAACGAACTACTTGGCAGCTGTAACCAAACTCATTGTCGTACCATACATATAAAACAATACGGTTATCTTCAACAATTGTTGCTTGTGAATCAACAACACCTGCGTAACGGCTACCTACTAAATCGGTAGATACAATTTCCGTTGATGCAGTGTAATCAATTTGATCACGTAAGTCTGAATGAAGTGCTGTATCGCGTAAAAATGCGTTTAGCTCTTCAACTGATGTGCTTGTTGCTAAGTTAAGATTTAAAATAGCTAGCGACACATTAGGTGTAGGTACGCGGATTGCGTTACCTGTTAACTTGCCTTCAAGCTCTGGTAATGCTTTTGAAACCGCTTTTGCAGCACCTGTTTCAGTAATTACCATATTGAGTGCTGCGGCACGGCCACGGCGCTCTGCTTTGTGGTAGTTATCAATAAGGTTTTGATCGTTCGTGTACGAGTGTACAGTTTCAACATGGCCATTATTGATACCAAACTTATCATTTAATGCTTTAAGCGTTGGTGTAATTGCATTGGTTGTACAGCTTGCTGCACAAACAATTTTATCTTCAGGTAAAATATCTTTGTTATTAACACCATATACGATGTTTTTGATATTGCCTTTTGCAGGAGCTGTTAATAATACTTTTGCAGCGCCCTTACACTCTAGGTGCTGGCCAAGGCCCGCTTCGTCTTTCCAAATACCGGTGTTATCAACAATTAATGCATTGTCGATACCGTATTGAGTGTAATCAATTTCGCTAGGAGAGTTAGCGTAAATAACTTGAATGTAGCTACCGTTAGCTTTAATTGCATTGCGTTCTTTATCAATCGTGATTGAGCCATTGAATGGACCGTGAATTGAATCACGACGCAGTAAGCTTGCACGCTTTTCAAGATCCCCATCTTTACCACCACGCACAACAATAGCGCGCAAACGTAAATCTGAATATGGACCTGATTTTTCAATTAATAAACGCGCTAATAAACGACCGATACGACCAAAACCATACAATACTACATCGCGTGGCTCTTTCGCTGGTGAGTCTGTTATTTCTGCAAGTTCATCTTTTACAAACTCTTCTACTGAACGACCTTTTGCGGCTTCAGTGAACAAATAACTATATGCAAGCTTACCAATATCAATACGTGCTGAGTTTAATTCCATTTTGCTGATAGCTTCTAAAAATGGGAAGCTTTCGCGCAAACGTAATTTAGTGCCTTCAAACTGAGCAACGGTTTTGTGAGATTTGATAATATCGATAGTACTGGCATTTACGAGAGGACGGCCATATACAGCGATTTCGATACCACGATTACGGTAAAGCTTACCAATAATTGGTTGCATGCTTTCTGCGTAATCTTGGCGCTCTTGCCAACTATTTGTGTATTCTAACTCGTGAGATGAGGTCATTTTATTTACCTAAGTTTATCATTTTGAACGGATAGCCTTTAAAAATGCACTATATTTTGAGAGTAATGCACTTCAGGCAGGGCTATTCTAATTTAAACTGAAGTTATTCTCTACTGTTAGGCATTAAATGATTGCGTTAGAATAACAAAGTAAATATTCATTTGGGGTTAAGGAATGCTTAAAAAAGCAAGTGTACTATTGGGTTTGCTAACATTGGCAGGGTGTGAAGAGCCGTTAACACTCGCACAAGTGTGCAAAGAAACACCTGGCTTTTGTAGCGACTTAAACAAAGACAGTCACTGCAAGGATGAGCGTTCTGATGTAATTATCAAACGCTACATAGAATACAAAGACCCTACTGATGAAAATAAATATCAATTACTCAAGGACTTTGAATCTTATAACCAATGCATAACTTTGGCCGCTAAAATTGAACATATTAAGTTAAAAGCTAAAAAAACGTCACGTATTGATGGTCAATTAACGAGTATTAAAGAAATGACTCGGTTATATCAAGATACCCAAAATACAAACCACCCAGGTTTGCTCTACTACCAATGGTCACGAAATAACAACCAAAGTGCGTTGACTAAATTATTGGCTATAGAAAATGATAAAAGTGTAACGCAAAGTGCCGAAATGCAATTTTTTTTAGCATCGTACTATATTAAATTTGATGATGAAAAAACCATTGATTTACTTTATAAAACTCTAGAGCTCAATAAAAAAGACAACATACCGAATCCGGAAGTGTATACATCACTTATTAGTCTTTTTTATAAACATGATAAGTTTAAGCACGCATATATATTTTCTAAAGTAGCGCAAATGTCGGGGATTGAAAATATTGATGTATTTGAAATTGAGCAGAAATTAGTCGCAAATGGTAAAAGCTTAGATAGCCTAGATGTACTTGTAGAGCAAACATTTCAGCAAATAATGGCAGGTGATTTTGTATCTCCTCGAGAGTTTTAATTTATAATCGCAAAAATAACCTAATACCAATCTGCTTATGTATGGGGTCTATTTAACGTTAAGGAAATTACACTAGAACTAGGCAAAAATTTTGTATCTAGTTGTTCTAGATAAAAATATTTTAACGACGTTATAGTGTTATTTAATTCGTTAAATTGATCAAAGATTTATGCAGGTTGGTATAATTTAATAACTAGGTTATTCAGGCAAATAAAAAGGCAGCTTACGCTGCCTTTTTTTATTTTGCTTTGCTTGTGCCCACTTCTACGCGGGTTTTAAGCTTTTGACCTGGTCGAAAAGTCACCACGCGACGTGCCGAAATAGGAATATCTTCGCCTGTTTTCGGGTTGCGGCCTGGTCTTTCTTTTTTGTCTCGAAGATCAAAGTTACCAAATCCAGAGAGCTTAACCTGCTCGCCTTTTTCTAGCGCTGAGCGGATTTCTTCAAAAAACGCTTCAACTAAATCTTTGGCATCTTTTTTATTGATCCCGAGCTTTTCAAATAGGTGTTCAGCTATGTCGGCTTTAGTAAGCGCCATATCTAGTCCCTCAACGATGCATTAAACTGTTCGGCCAATTCGGCCACCACGTTATCAACTACTAGATTGATATCTTTCTCTTCGAGTGTTCTATCAACCGCTTGCAGTGTTAGAGCAATCGCCAAACTCTTATAATTTGGCTCAATACCTTTGCCCTTATACACATCGAATAAGTTTAGGTCAACCAATTGATTTCCGCCAACTTTTTCGATCACGCTTAAAATGTCGCCAGATTTAACGCTGTCTGCCACTAAAATCGCGATGTCGCGGCGATTTGAAGGGAATTTAGACACCCCTTCGGCTTGCGGTAAATTTCTTTTTTCTATTGCTGACATTTCAATTTCAAAAACAAAAGTTGCGTTGTTGATATCTAACGACTTTTGAGCTTGAGGATGTAAAGCACCAAAAAAACCAACCTTTTTACCATCAACATATATTACTGCTGATTGACCAGGGTGAAGTCCATCTGACTGCTCGGCTTTAATTTCAAAGCGAGTAATGTCATTGGTAATTGCAAGTAAGGCTTCAACATCACCTTTTAAATCGTAAAAATCAACATTGCGTTTTTCTTCAACCCAATGTTCACCATTTACAAGACCCGTAATAACACCGCCAATAACCGGTACTTGGTAAACACCATTTTCTGCACTTTCGTCGCTTATAAATTTAAGACCATGTTCGAATAAACGAATACGAGGCTGTTGGCGATTTTGGTTATACGCTACAGACGCTAATAAACCCGGCATTAAACTTACACGCATTGCTGACATTTCAATTGAAATAGGATGCGGTAATACCATTGCTTTACACTCTGGGTGTAAAATAGCTTGTGCTTTAGGGTCTACAAAGCTGTACGTAATTGCTTCTTGGTAACCACGAGTCACTAACGTATTGCGGAACTTGCTAAGCGCAATAGTTGCTTCGTTATGTGTCGTCATTTTAAGTTTTGCAGTTGGTGCAACATTTGGAATGCTGTTGTAACCGTAAACACGTGCTACTTCTTCAATTAAATCTTCTTCGATGCGAATATCAAAACGGTAGCTTGGTACGTCCGCACTCCAGCTTTCATTTTCTACTTTAACATCAAGACCTAAACGCGTAAGAATATCTGTTACTTTAGCATCTTCAATATGATGACCAATAACACGGTCTAAACGTGCACGACGAAGACGTACTTCAGTCACTTTTGGTAGTTTATCAGCCGCAACAGCTTCAACTACAGGGCCTGCTTGACCACCTACAATCTCGAGAAGAAGTGCTGTTGCACGTTCCATTGCATCGTGTTGTAGAGCAAAATCAACACCGCGTTCATAACGGTGTGAAGCATCAGTGTGTAAACCGTAGCTACGTGCTTGTCCTGCAATTGCTACAGGATTAAAAAATGCGCTTTCAAGTAATATATCAGATGTTTTATCTGTAACACCTGATTGCTCCCCACCAAAAATACCCGCAATTGCAAGTGCTTTATTATGATCGGCTATCACAAGTGTTGTGTCGTTTAATTTAGCGGTATTACCGTCTAATAAAACAAGTTCTTCGCCTGCGTTTGCACTACGAACTTTAATACCACCTTCAATCGCATTTAAATCAAACGCGTGCATTGGGTGACCAAGTTCAAGTAATACATAGTTAGTAACATCAACTACAGGATCGATAGAACGTACGCCACTACGACGTAATTTTTCAACCATCCAAAGTGGTGTTTCAGCACCAAGGTTAATGCCCTTTATCACACGGCCAAGGTAACGAGGACATGCATCTTCGTTAACTAGCTCAATTGATACTTTGTCATCAATTGTTGGCGTAACCGCTGGGATACCTAATACATTTACGTCAATGCTATTTAAAACACCTACTTCACGAGCAAGGCCTTTAATACCTAAACAATCACCACGGTTTGGTGTTAAATCAACATCTATAATATTGTCATCAAGACCTAGGTAGTCACGTAAATCAGTGCCTACTGGTGCATCACTTGGCAATTCCATAATGCCGTCGCCTTCTTCGCTAATACCTAGCTCAACAAAAGCACATAGCATTCCGTTTGAAGGTTGGCCGCGTAGTTTGGCTTTTTTAATTTTAAAGTCACCAGGAAGTACAGCGCCCACAGTTGCAACAGCAACTTTAATACCTAAACGACAATTTGGTGCACCACACACGATATCAAGTAGCTCATCGCCACCTACGTTAATTTTGGTAACACGAAGTTTATCTGCATCAGGGTGTTGACCACATTCAACAACTTCACCAACAACTACGCCATTAAATTTGGCAGCAGCAGGCTCAACACCATCAACTTCTAGACCAGCCATTGAAAGCTGTTCCGAAAGAGCTTGCGTATCAATAGCAGGATTAACCCACTCTCTTAACCACTTTTCACTAAATTTCATTTTATTGTTTCACTCTTAACGGAACTGGTTCAGGAATTTTAAGTCATTTTCGAAAAATGCACGCAAATCGTTTACGCCATAGCGCAACATTGTTAAACGCTCTACACCCATGCCAAAGGCAAAGCCGGTGTATTTTTCTGGGTCAATGCCCACAGACTTAAGTACATTGGGATGTACCATGCCGCAGCCTAGTACTTCTAACCACTTACCGTCTTTACCCATAACATCTACTTCAGCTGAAGGTTCTGTAAATGGGAAGAATGAAGGACGGAAACGAATTTCCATATCCTCTTCAAAGAAGTTACGTAAAAAATCATGCAAAATACCTTTTAACTCCGTAAAGCTAACATCGGTATCAACCATTAAACCTTCAACCTGGTGGAACATTGGTGTATGTGTTTGGTCGTAATCGTTACGGTATACACGTCCAGGTGAAATAATGCGCAGTGGTGGCTGCTCAGTTTCCATAGTACGAATTTGCACGCCACTAGTTTGTGTGCGTAGTACTAATTTAGGATTGAAATAAAAGGTATCATGATCAGCACGTGCTGGATGGTGCTCAGGGATATTTAGCGCATCAAAGTTATGAAAATCGTCTTCGATTTCTGGACCAGATTTAACTTCAAAACCTAACTCACCAAAAAAGCTTTCTATACGCTCAATAGTGCGCGTAACTGGGTGTAAACCGCCGGTAGGCATAACACGTCCTGGCAGAGTTACATCTATAGTTTCAGCAGCTAGCTTTTCTTCAAGTGCTTTACTTGCAAGCAATTCACGCTTTTCGTTAATAGCAACTTGCACATCTTGTTTAGCTTGGTTTATAACTTGGCCTGCTTCTTTACGTTCTTCAGGTGCTATTTTACCTAACGTTTTAAGTAAGCTAGTGATTTCGCCTTTTTTACCAAGGTAATTAACCCTGATATCTTCTAACTGCGCTATTTCACTGGCACTGGCTACCGCCTCAAGTGCTTGCGCTAATATGTTTTCTAAGTTCATTCGATACCTGATCTTTCACAGAAGGTGATTGCTTAAGAGCGTGTTGGCCTTTCAAGATTGCTTTACAACAGTGTGGTTGGTTATTAAATAAGGTTAAGCATTGGACTGTAGTTTCCTACATAAGTGATGCAATAACGCTAAATAAAGACCAAACACATGCAGTTTGAAGTGTTTATCTCGGAGGCTACGTTCTTTGTTGTTCGGGTTTCGCATATAAATACTACGCTAAAGCCCTCACGACGCGATTAAAGCACTCTTAAATTAAACAAATTCCAATCAGGAAAGGTAAACACGCTCTGATAATAGCTTATGATAACTGAAAGCAGGGTCTAGATTCTAGACCTACTACAGCTTTAACGTTGATTTTATAAAAGGAATAGTTAATTTTCGCTGTGCAGCCATAGATGCATGATCTAATTCGTCGAGTACATCTAATAAAGCTCGCATATCACGGCTTAAACGGGTTAATAAAAAGCGTGCACACTCATCACTTAATTCAAGGCCGCGCATGTGAGCGCGCTTAACAAGCGCTTGTGCTTTATCGTCATCACTCATAGAACGAATTTGAAAGGTTGTTCCCCACGTTAGACGAGACTCTAAGTCAGGCAGAGATATATTGAGCATGCTAGGAAGTAAATCAGCAGTTACTACTAACATTTTACCGGGTTCGTTAAACCGGTTAAAGAAGTTAAATAGTGCTTTTTCCCACGCATCATTCCCTGCAACTAAATGCACGTCATCAATACATAGAACATCAAGCGCTTCTAAACCGTCTAATACCATGGGTCCAAAGTCAATTACTTCGCGCATAGACAGCAACATATTAGATAAGCCACGCTCTTGTGCTTTTATGCAGGTTGCATATAAAAGATGAGACTTGCCCGAATCACCTAAACCACATAGGTATGTATACTGAAACGTTTTTGCTAATTTGGAAAAGCTATCTTTTAGGTGATTAACCTCCAAAGAGTCTTCTCCCCCAAAATACGATGCAAATGTTTCGTCATCCGGTAAAGTAACCGGTAGTGCCATTTGCATCGGCTCAGACATTAGCATTATGGTGTTACCCATTGATACTCTAAGCTATTTTTATCAACAACATGATAAAATGCGCGTGGATCCTCATAATCTTTAAATGAAGAGTCTAACCCTAACCCTTTTTTAAGATCACTCAAGTTACCAGTATGATTTAATTTAAATTCAACAAATTCCGGTGTTTTACGAACAATTTTGACTTGCGTAACAACACTTATGCTCAATAATCTTCGTTTCGCTAATTCTATATCAACAAAACTTTGTGTGCCTTTTAGCGTGAGCGTAGCAGTTGCTTGTTCATAATAAGCATTTGGGTCAATTGCATACTCACTTGCAAGGCCTCGAGCTAAGGTGTCAATCATCTGGCTAACTATTTGCTGCTTATCGCCCGTTAATCTATTTGAATCAAATTGATCATCATTAGTAAAACGCCAATCTAAAATCCAATTTTCGCTATCAGCTTCTTTATACATTCTTGCTGTAATACTTCGCTCAGCACTGTAGCGTCTAGAGGCCTCTTCTACTGGTTCAGAAAAGTTACCCCATACCTCAGGAATACCTACTAGACGTCGATCTTGTAAATCAAGTAATGGAACAACGACAGGTAAACCACGACGCCCTGCTTTGTCATAAATTAACTGCTCTAACTGCGGGTAACTTTCTTGTGTTACTAATTCTCTGCGCCAATTGTCTTCAATACCTAACCATATTGCGACTAATGGACGTTGTACTCCCCATAAAGGTAAGTTTAACTCTTTGATTAGCGCGTTGATCTTTCGAGCTTCAAATTTAACAACGAGTTTCAATTGTCCATTTGCTCTCTCGTCATATTCAAACTTAAGCATATAATCAGAAATATCTTTAGTACGTTGCTGCGCTAACTTATTTTGATCCGCAGTTTCATCACCGCTTACTTTCACTAAAACATTAAGCAAAGCTTTTCGACTCGCAGCTAATCGAGTATCTCGTGTTTTGTCATCCACTTTTAAAATATCTTGATATAGATCAGTTACTTCAACTGCCGACACAGAAAAACAAAATAAAATGGATATGGCGCTAATTAATAATCTATACACAGGCTGTTAGTTCTTGGTTTTAAACTGATTTGATCCTAAATCAAAGACAGTAACAAAGCAAAATTAAATTTGTTATCTAAGGAAATGAGAGTAATTAGCTTTTATAAAAAATAAAAAAGATTAAATTAACTTCAGGAGTCGCTAAGCTCACCCGACCTACGTGATGGTGTTGATGTGAATGTGTGTTAATTGCGCGCATTTCACTTTTCTTCAGACGTAAAAAAGCCCGACTATTTCTAGTCGGGCTCTCTACAATTTGAAGTCGGTGCGGGATGTCGTAGTGCCCACAGCGGTGGAGAGTCACAGTGAAATGCTACACTCTCTTTGTGTCTTGAGTCGCTGCGCTCGCCCGGCCTACGAGATGGGTGTTGCTGTGAGTGGATGATAATTGCGCACATTTTACTTTTCTGCAGACGTAAAAAAGCCCGAATCGTTAGATTCGGGCTTTCTACAATTTGAAGCCTGGTAATGTCCTACTTTCACATAGCAAATGCTACACTATCATCGGCGCTGTTTCGTTTCACTACTGAGTTCGGCATGGAGTCAGGTGGGTCCAAAACGCTA
>NZ_JACJFC010000027.1:49818-52479 GCF_014164385.1 Pseudoalteromonas sp. SG43-3 | reverse complement strand
TACGTCATCAACTTTACCGCTTACACTTACCGCGTCGTCTTCTGCTGCGTTTATTACTGAGTCTTCAAGCACTAGCGTTGTACTGGCTTGGGTGTCTTTTGTAAAGTTGAGGGTGCTTGTTGCTGAATTACCCGCTATATCTTGCGTGCTTACATCTACTGTGTAATCGCCATCTGATAAAACCCGTAAAATAGAGCTATTAAGCTCCCAGTTACCCTGCGCATCTAAGGTGGTTGTAGCGGTAAACAACTCATCACCGTTATTGTCTTTTAGTACAATATCAACTTCTTGTCCTGACTCTACATCACTAATTGTGCCACCAATTTTTGCTGTTGCTTGCTCTTGTTCATTAATAAATGCGTCATCACCTACATTTACGTTAATTGTGGCTTGGGTATCTTTAACTAATGTTGTGCTATTTACTGCTTCGTTACCTGCGTTATCAAACACGCTTACACTTGCTGTAATGTCGCCATCGGCTAATTCGCTAATATTTGCAGCGGTAACAGACCAATTACCATCACTGTCTAAAACAATGTTTTTAATTGTTTCTGTTTTACCGTTTTGATCGGTAAAGGTAACCGTTATATTGTTGGTTGACTCTACGTCATCTACTTTTCCGCTGAGTGCTACGGCTTCATCTTCGGCTGCATTAATAAGCGTATCTGCAAGCTCTATGGTGGTAGTTGCTTGGGTGTCTTTTATAAATTCTGCACTATTAACCGCTTCGTTACCTGCGTTATCAAATACGCTGACACTTGCGATTACTTCACCATCGGCTAGTTCGCTAATATTTGCAGCGGTAACAGACCAATTACCATCACTGTCTAAAACAATGTTTTCAATTGTCTCTGTTTTACCGTTTTGATCGGTAAAGGTAACCGTTACATTGTTGGTTGACTCTATGTCATCTACTTTTCCGCTAAGTGCTACGGCTTCGTCTTCTGCTGCATTAATTACGTTATCGGCAAGTTCTAACGATGTAGTTGCTTGTGTATCTTTATTAAATGTAGTGTTGTTTACAGCTTCGTTGCCTGCGTTATCAAATACGCTTACGCTTACTGCAATTTCGCCATCGGTAAGTATACTTATGTCACTTGGGTTTATTTGCCAGTTGCCATCGCTATCTACATCAACTTTTGCAGTAACTGAGTTGGTGCCGTCACTAAATGTAACAGTTACTTCTCGTGTAGCTTCAACATCGGTAACTGTACCGCTTATAATTACATTGCTTTGCTCGACTGCATTCACTACATCATCGTTTTCAGCGACTTCTATTGTGGTACTGGCTAGCTTATCGTGCTCGGCAGTGTCGTTACTTGTAGCGGTATTACCTGCTACATCGGTTACAGTAGCTGTTGCGGTTAATGTACCATCATTTAAAGCTGATATATCAGCATCTGTAATTGTATAAGCGCCGTTAATTACTTCAGCAGTAAATGTTTCAGTATTTGTGCCATCACCCACAACTACTGAGACTGTTTGACCGTTTTCAATGTTAGTTACATCACCTGTAATGCTAACAACTGTATTTTCTGAGTTGCCATTAATTACATTATCGCCTGTATCGTTTATATCTACAGTTACACTGGCTAGCTGATCTAATAAAACAGTGTCGTTTGCTGTGGCTGTATTACCCGCTAAGTCTAAAACAATGGCAGTGGCTGTAATTGTGCCGTTATTTAAGCCCGATATATCTACATTTTCAAAACTGTATTGACCGTTAGTAACAGTGCCTATTAATTCAATGTCTGGGTTTTCACCGTCAGATACGGTTACTGTAATTGATTGACCATTTTCTATATTTTCAACTGCGCCGGTTATGGTTATTTGCGAGTTTTCGTTACTGCCGTTAATAACACCGTCGTCTGTTTGTGCAATATTTAAAGTTACGCTGCTTAGCGTGTCTTTTGTAAAAGTAAGCTCTGAATTTGCAGGGTTCCCAGCTGAATCTGTGACTGCTACAACTGCGTTAATTTGACCTTCGGCTAAGTCAGCAATTTGATCAGTAGTAACTTCCCATGTGCCATTATCGCTAACGATAGCAGTTATTACTTTAGACACACTATTGCTGTCGGTAAGCGTTAATGTAACTTCTCGCCCTTGCTCTACATCTACAGTATTACCCGTTAACACAGCACTCGCTTGCTCTAAGCTATTAATTACTTGATCGTCATCAGGCAGTGCAATATCAATTTCTGCTAGCTTGTCTAATTCAACTGAATCTTGCGCTGTTACAGGGTTGCCTGCTTTATCAGATACGCTAGTTGTAGCGGTTAATGTGCCATCGTTAAGATTGCTTGCATCAATCGGATCGGTCACGTATTCGCCGTTGGTCACTGTTGCAGTTGTAGTTACAGCTGGGTTAACGCCATCGCTAATGCTTACCGTAACCGTTTGGCCATCTTCAACGTCGGTAACCGTACCGCGTACAATAATTGCCGCGCTTTCGCCGTTACCGTTAATTACTGAATCGGCTGATTTATCAATACTGGTGGTGATGGCAGCCGTGTTATCAAGCTCGACTGAATCTTGTGCTGTTACCGGGTTGCCTGCTTTATCAGATGCAGTCGCAGTAGCGGTTAATGTGCCATCATTAAGGTTGCTTGCATCAATCGGATCGGTCACGTATTCACCGTTTTGAACGGTTGCTTGTACTTC
>NZ_JACJFC010000027.1:0-49718 GCF_014164385.1 Pseudoalteromonas sp. SG43-3 | reverse complement strand
GTTAATGTGCCATCATTAAGGTTGCTTGCATCAATCGGATCGGTCACGTATTCACCGTTTTGAACGGTTGCTTGTACTTCAACTGGTGGGTTAACGCCATCGCTAATGCTTACCGTAACCGTTTGACCATCTTCAATATCGGTAACTGTACCGCGCACAACAATAGCTTCACTTTCGCCGTTACCGTTAATAACTGAGTCGGCTGTTTTATCAATACTGGTGGTGATGGCAGCGGTGTTATCTAATTCAACTGAATCTTGCGCTGTTACAGAGTTACCAGCTAAATCAGACGCTGTTGCGGTCGCGGTTAATGTGCCGTCGTTCAATGCACTAGCATCAATTGGATCTGTTACATATTCACCGTTTTGAACGGTTGCTTGTATTTCAACTGGCGGGTTAACACCATCACTGATTGTAACGGTAACCGTTTGACCATCTTCAATATCCGTAACTGTACCGCGCACAACGATAGCGTCGCTTTCACCATTGCCGTTAATAACACCGTCGGCTGTTTTATCAATGTTTGTGGTTATTGCAGCGGTGTTATCAAGCTCTACTGAATCTTGCGCTGTTACCGGGTTGCCAGCTAAATCAGACGCTGTTGCGGTCGCGGTTAATGTGCCATCGTTAAGGTTGCTTGCATCAATCGGATCGGTTACGTATTCGCCGTTGGTCACTATTACCGTTGTGGTTACTGCTGGGTTAACACCATCGCTAATGCTTACTGTAACCGTTTGACCGTCTTCAACGTCAGTAACCGTACCGCGCACAATGATAGCGTCGCTTTCACCGTTACCGTTAATTACTGAATCGGCTGTTTTATCAATACTGGCGGTTATTGCAGTGGTATTATCTAGCTCCACTGAATCCTCAGCGCTAACAGGGTTACCTGCTAAATCAGACGCCGTTGCAGTGGCGGTTAATGTGCCGTCGTTCAATGCGCTTGCATCAATAGGATCTGTTACATATTCACCGTTAGTAACAATTGCTTGTACTTCAACTGGCGGGTTAACGCCATCGCTGATTGTGACGGTAACCGTTTGACCGTTTTCAACGTCGCTAACCGTACCGCGCACTATAATTGCGGCGCTTTCGCCATTGCCGTTAATAACACCGTCGTCGGTTTTATCAATACTGGTGGTAATGGCTGCGGTGTTATCTAATTCAACTGAATCTTGCGCTGTTACAGGGTTGCCTGCAGCATCTGAGACGTTAACTGTGGCTGTTAATGTGCCGTCGTTTAGGCTGCTTGCATCAATAGGATCTGTTACATATTCACCGTTTTGAACGGTTGCTTGTACTTCAACTGGCGGGTTAACACCATCACTAATTGTAACGGTAACTGTTTGACCGTCTTCAACGTCGGTAACGGTACCGCGAACAACAATTGCGGCACTTTCGCCGTTACCGTTAATAACACCGTCGTCGGTTTTATCAATGCTGGCAGTAATAATTGCTGTATTATCTTGCTCAAAAGAATCTGTAGCTTGCGAAATATTTCCGGCTGAATCAACAACACTTGCAGTCGCTGATATATCACCGTCTACCAATGCTAATATATCAACATCAGATAATTCATAACTACCATTTTCAACGATAGTTGTAACTTCTACTTTATTGCCTGCTGAATCTGTAAAGATAATAGTAACTTCTTGACCATCTTCAACACCATTTACAATACCGCTTAGTGATAATTCAGTATTTTCAGAACTACCATTAATAATGCCATCTTCAGTTTTATCAATTTCTAGGGTAAGAGTACTTTGTGTATCTTTTGAAAAATTAACACTTTGCGTTGCTTCGTTTCCTGCTGCATCAAAAATACTAATTTCAGCTGAAATTTCACCATCAAGAAGTGACTCAATATCGCCGCTAATTTGCCAGTTACCATTTTCATCAACTTGTGTAGTAACAACTATTTGTCCATTGTTACTATCTGTAAATGTAACAGTAACTAACTGTCCTGGTTCAATACCTGAAACAGAGCCGCTTAGAGTTACATTATTTTGTTCCGCACTATTAATAATACCGTCTATATCTTGCGCTATTAAGTTAGCAGCAACCGAGCTGTCGTATTGAGTTTCATCGGAGGCATTTGCTGGGTTTCCAGCAGAATCTTGTGCTGTTGCAGTGGCTGATATTGTTCCATCATTTAATGATGAAATATCAACACCCGTTAGTTCATAAGCACCATTAACAACAATCGCTGTTACTGTGATTGGAGGATTTACACCATCACTTAAAACAACAGTGACTGTTTGGCCATCTTCAATACCACTGACGGTACCTTTAATAGTAACGTTTGTATCTTCTTCGCTATTTATTACACCATCTTCGGTTTTATCTATTTCAACCGTAATCGCAGCCGTTGCATCTTGAGTAATCACTTGCGTAGTTGTTGCGGCATTACCAAGTAAATCTTGAGCTTCGGCCGTTGCGCTAATTTCACCATCATTTAAAGTCGAAATATCAACATCTAATTGATATTGACCATCGATTACGACAGCTTCAACAATAACTTCATTACCCTCTGAATCTTTTAGAATAACTGATACTGTTTGACCGTCTTCAATACCTACGACAGTACCAGTTATATTAACTAAATTTTCTGAACCACTTATTACGCCATCTTCAGTTTCGTTTACTTCAATAGTAATAATCGCGGTGGTATCTTTTAAGAAAGTTTTTTGAATTTGAGTATCATTTCCAGCTTCATCTATAGTGCTGACTAGTAAAGTAAAGCTACCATCTGCTAAATCTATAAATGGCTCAGGACCAATACTCCATTGACCATTAACTACTGTTGCTTCATAGGTTGCAACTACATTCCCTTCAGAATCGATTATATCAACGGTTACTAACTGTCCATCTTGAACATCTATAACTTCACCAGCAATTTCTAATGGAGTATTTGTATTTAAACCATCTTCAAAATCAATAAATATACTTGCTTGCGTGTCTTTAATTTTTGTTTCGCTAGCTGAGTCATCTTCACTGCCGCCGACTAAAGAAACCCTTGCGGTTACTTCACCGTCATTGAGTCCTGTAATATCAATATTTTCTACAGACCAGAAACCATTTTGAACTTCGGTTGTTATTGTTATTTCATTACCGTCTTGGTCGCTCAATATAATTTGAATCAACGTACCATCGGCAACATTTTCAACAGTGCCTGAAAACTCTAAAGCAACAGCATCATATTTATTTATATATATACCGTCACCGCCTAAACGGCCCACGTTAAATACAGGATCTCGCGTAAACTCAATAAAATTTGGATCTTCTTCTTTAGCCGTTGCATCTGGTGTGGTTTCATAACCAGAATCAGGTACTAATTCCTGCGCTTGACGCGAAATTAATTGAAGCATCATTGCTGCTTGGCTTCCATCAACTCGGCTAGTTTGAGTAGCATTATTGTCAACACTGAGTTGTTCAAACGAAGCATTTTGCCCTAAATCTGTAACAAGCTGTGCAATAATATCTTTTGGAACGATAAAATTTTGATCGCTCTCAGGAAATATAAGTTCGTTACCTTCAAGTTCAATAGCGCTACTATTTAATATTGGTAGATCTCGTAATTCTTCTGGAACTGAGTCAACTTTAACCCAGTCACCATTTTCCATAACGATCCAAATATTATTTAGTAGTTCAACAATTACAACAGCTTGATTTATATTTTCCAAAATAGATCCTAGGCAATTTACAAAATTAGGTTAAATTAAACGACAATTTATTTGTCTTATAATACATGATAAAGCATTACAAAAAAACAATTTTAAATTACATTAATTTAACATCGTTATTGCTATATATTTATATATAACCAGTATTACATAATTAACAAACAAGAATAAGCAATTCTTTATCACTAACAAAAAAAACAAAACTAAAAGCTTACTTTAATTCAAAATAAAACATACTTTATAATTTTTTACTTGTACTACTAACATTTAAATAAAATAGATCGAGCTCAATTAGTTAACAAAGTATAATAATAACGATCTTTAAATTTAATATGTATGAAAGCAGTCAAAAAAATATGCAAAGTGCGCGTTTTATTCCCTTTAGAAAGCAAGATATTGTCGATATGTGTAGCGAAGAGCTTAAAAGCAGTACACAAAAAACATCGTTTAAACAATTTTGTGATTTACTAGCAAGCCTTATTCATTACGATTACCACGCAACACTTGAATCACTTAAAAACAACTACGCACCCTTTGATCCCAATAGTGACACGCGATCATTAGCGCCAGTATCGGAGGATCAAAAAGCGCAGTGCCAACGAGATTTTGCTAAAGATTTTGCTAAGGTACTTAATGCAGCTAACTTTGAAGTGATCACCAATGAAGACTTACAAGATGCATTGAACGAAGAGTCACTATTTAAGGTGCGCCTTGAAGTTGAATTTGACGACTTTGAAGAAGTGGTTTTTTATCGCCGTGGCGAGTCGCAACTGACCGAAACCATAACTAGCTTTTGGGGCCTTCGTAAAAAGCCGCTGCACTTTACTAATTACGACCGTGTTGCGGTGTTTATTCGTTTTAAAGATAAAGCCCACTTTGAAGCTAAAAATAAAATACCTTTAGGGTTCGAGCCAAGCTCTACCATAGTGAAACTGTTTCAAAATGTTCCAAAAGCCGATCTCGAAATGCTATTTCCTAACAGTGAAGTACGCATGCGCCCTATTGATAAAGCAATTATTGGCTCATCGGCTTTAATTGGCGGTGCGGTGGTACTTATAACTAAGCTTGGTGCATCAATTTTATTATTGCTTGCTCTGTTTGCTTTTTGGGGTGGCTTTAGAAGTGAAGCTGTCGAAATGACGCAACAACACTTTATTACCTTTGCTATTGGTATGGGGGTATTTGGCAGCTTTATTTTTAAAGAATGGAGTAAGTTTAAAAACCGTAAAATTAAATTTATGAAAGCACTTAGCGATAACCTCTACTTTAAAAACCTTGATAACAACGCCGGTGTTTTTCACACCCTTATAGACGCCGCCGAAGAGGAAGACATAAAAGAAGCGCTGCTTGCGTATACGTTTTTACTAAAATCAGAAAACGGCTTAACCGCCCAAACGCTTGATGAACAAATAGAGCATTGGTTTAAAAGTAAATATCAGTGCGAACTCGACTTTGAAATTAGCGATGCGCTTGAAAAGTTGGAGCGTATGCGCTTAGTGACGTGTACTAATGATGTGTATAGCGCAATAAATTTGGAAAACGCAAAAACTATTTTGGATGAGCGCTGGGATAACCTTTTTCAATATAATTAACCTGCAAAGTTTACTTAACAACAAAAAAGCAGCTGAAACTTCAGCTGCTTTTACGTTATCTAACAGGTGCAATTAGCTAAGCAGCTTGATGCCTAGTAAACTTTGCATGTACTAGCTTATAAAGTGCAGGCAATATTAATAGCGTAAGTAAGGTTGATGAAATAATCCCTCCTACAACAACCGTCGCCAGCGGCCGTTGTAGCTCAGCGCCGGTGCCTGTATTTAGCGCCATAGGAATAAACCCTAAACTTGCCACTAAAGCGGTCATAAGTACTGGGCGCAGGCGCGAAAGTGCACCTGTTTGTATCGCATCTATTAAACTGAGCCCATCGGCTCTTAATTGTTTAATAAACGACAGCATAACCACACCATTTAATACCGCTACACCACTTAGCGCTATAAACCCCACGCCTGCCGATATTGATAACGGCATATCGCGTAATAGTAACGCAAGCACGCCACCTGTCAGTGCAAGTGGTACGCCGCTAAATATAATTAACGAATCACGCAGTGAATTAAACGCACTGTAAAGCAGGCCAAATATAAGCAATAAAGTAACTGGCACCACCAGCGATAACCGCTTACTTGCCGATTCTAATTGCTCAAATGTACCGCCGTATTCAATCCAATAACCACTTGGTAAATTAAGATCTGAATTTAAAGCGGCTTGTGCATCACTTACAAAGCTTGCTAAATCACGCCCTTCTACATTTGCAGTAACAACAACATTACGCTTACCGCTTTCACGGTTTATTTGATTAGGCCCTTTATCAATACTAATATTTGCAACTTCCCCTAGCGGTACAAATGCAAGGTCTGGGTTGGCACTTTTGGGCACGCCCACTGGCAAACGCGCAAGCTGTGATACATCGTTTGACCAGCGCTCATCTAAACGCACTAATAACGAAAAGCGTTTATCGCCTTCATAAATAAGTCCGGTTTGTACACCGCCTACCGAAGCACTTACACTTTGCTGTATATCGGTTACTGTTAAACCTAACAGCGCCATATGATCGCGAAGCGGCGTTACCGAAAGTGTAGGCAAACCTTCCATTTGCTCAAGGCGTACATCAGTTGCGCCTGTAATGTTTTGCACCAAGGCTGTGGCTTTTTCGCCATACTGTTTTAATGTTGATAAATCATCGCCATAAATACGCACCGCAACGTCGGCGCGCACGCCTGCTATTAACTCGTTAAAACGCATTTCTATAGGTTGCGTAAACTCATAATTATTACCTGGTACTTCATTTACTAAATGGCGAATTTGCTTAACCAGCTCTTCTTTACTTAAAGCGGGATCAGGCCATTGTTCACGCGGCTTTAACATTAAAAAGGTATCGGCAACGTTAGGTGGCATAGGATCGTTTGCTACATCTGGGGTGCCAATTTTTGAAAATACTTTTTCAACTTCAGGTATGTCTAAAATGGCTTGCTCTAGCTCTTTTTGCATTTTTACCGATTGTTCAATACCGGTGCCGGTAATGCGCAGTGCGTGCATCGCTATATCGCCTTCATCAAGCTGCGGTAAAAATTCAGCGCCCATATTTTTAACTTTAAAACCAAGTACAATTACAAGCACAGCAGCAATGCTTAACATTACCCATGGCAACTTAAGCGATAAACCAAGTAGTGGTTTGTAGCCTCTTTTTATACCGCGCATAACCGCATTTTCGCTCTCGCTCACCTTGCCACGTACACATACCGCAATAGCGGCAGGTACAAAGGTAACAGCAAAAATAAGTGCGCCAACTAGTGCGGCTACAACCGTAAATGCCATTGGCTGAAACATTTTGCCCTCTACACCACTAAGCGCAAACAGCGGCAAATACACCAGCATAATAATTAAAATGCCAAACACCGCTGGGCTAAATACTTCTTTAGTAGCGGCGGTTACAACACTTAAACGCTCATTTAATGTAAGTAGCCGGCCATGTTTATGCTGCGCAAGGCCAAGTTGCCTTAAACAGTTTTCAACCACAATTACAGCGCCATCAACTATTAAACCAAAGTCGATTGCGCCTAAACTCATTAGATTACCCGATACGCGATTACCTACCATGCCGGTAACGGCAAATAACATACTAAGCGGAATAACCATTGCCGTAATAAGCGCACCAGTTACATTACCTAATAACAGCAGCAAAATAACAATCACTAGCACCGCGCCTTCGAACAGGTTGGTTTTTACGGTTGCTATGGTTTTATCAACAAGGGTTGTGCGGTCATAAACTGCTTCTACCACAACACCTTCAGGCAAGCTTAGCTGTACGTCTTTGAGTTTATCAGCCATGGCTTTTGCCACTACGCGACTGTTTTCGCCAATTAGCATCATGGCGGTGCCGAGCACGGTTTCTTTACCGTTATAAGTAGCAGCGCCGGTTCTAAGCTCTTTACCTAAACGCACATTTGCTACATCTTTAATCCGTACTGGTGCATCATCGCGCTTAGCAACAACCGTGTTAGCTATATCATCTATGGTTTTTAATTGCCCTGGTGAGCGCACTAAATATTGCCCATCAAAGCGTTCTATAAACCCTGCGCCTTGGTTGCTGTTATTTAATTTAAGTGCAGTAATTACATCGCTTAGCGTGAGCTTATAAGCGAGTAGTTTTTCAGGCACGGGGGCTACTTGGTACTGGCGCTCAAAGCCACCTTGGCTATTAATTTCGGTAACGCCTTTTACTTTTAATAGCTGCGGGCGAATAACCCAATCTTGCAGAGTACGTAAATCCTCTGCGTTAAATGGCGTGCCATCGTCTTTTATCGCGCCTTTATTTGCATGCACAGAGTAAGTAAAAATCTCCCCTAGCCCGCTGGCAATTGGCCCTAAGTTTGGCTCAATATTGGCTGGCAAGTCTGAGCGAATACTTTGAATGCGCTCTGATATTTGCTGGCGCGCCCAGTAAATATCGGTGCCTTCGTTAAAAATAACGGTAACTTGCGAAAGTCCATAACGCGAAATCGAACGAGTGTAATCAAGCTTTGGTATGCCCGCCATAGCGGTTTCAATTAAATAGGTAATGCGCTGCTCTGCTTCAAGCGGGGTAAACCCAGGCGCTTTTGTATTTATTTGTACTTGCACATTAGTTATATCGGGTACGGCATCAACGGCTAAATTTTGTGTGTTGTATACACCAAACCCAGCAAATAAAAGCGTGAGCGCAAGCACCATCATGCGGCGTTTAACCGCAAAAGAAACTATCCAATCAATCATGCTGCCTCCTAGTGTGAGTGGCTTGCGCCGCTTTTTAAAATATCGGCTTTAATTACATAACTGTTTTGCGTTACGTACTCACTATTTGGCGAAAGCCCCTCAAGTACCTCTACCCACTCGCTGTTTTTAGCACCAAGCTTTACAGGGCGTACTTCAAATACATTGCCGCTTTTAATAAACACACTAGGTTTGCCGTTAAATTCCTGCACAGCTGTAGCCTTTACTCGCACTGCAGCATCTACTTTTGCAGTACTAATGTCGCTATTAACATGCATACCAGGACGCCAATGACCATTAGGGTTTTTAAGCTCGATTCGCGCACGCGCAATATGCCCGCCGCTCATCATCGGGGCTATGTAAAACACCTCACCTTGCGCATTTAAATGATGATGTAAATCGTACACTTTTGCGCTTTGTCCTATGGCGAGCTTTTCAATATTTTCAGGAAAAGCCGAGAGCTCGACCCATACGGTTTCAAGGTTTACTATTTGCATTAATGCGCTGTTGGCAAGCTCACCGCGCTTTAAATATTGCTCGGTAATAACGCCTGTAATTGGGCTTTTTATGGTGTAATTTTGTAGGGTTTCGCGGTTGGTAATACTGGCAAGTTTATCGCCTTTTTTAACGTTTTGGCCAATGCTTACAAAGATATCGTTAACTAAGCCGGTATAAGGCGCCATTACTTCAACGGTGCCGTGCGCGGTGGGTGCTATAACACCAAATAAAGTATCTGTTAGTTCAACGCTACCTGCTTTTGCAATGTCGGTTTTAATTCCTGCGCGTTCAATTGCTTGGGAGCTTAGCGTTGTACGCCCTTCTTCTTGCTCATAATGATAATTTATTTCAACGCCTTTATAGCGTGCCATTACATCAAGCTTAAAAGAATGCGGCTCGTTTACGCTCACGGTACTTACTAAATAGTCATCTTCGGCTTTGAAGCGAATAAGCTGTGGCTCTTCACTTAAACGCTGCACGTTTATGGTTACGTCTAACTGATTTATATCCACAGCTTTATCGTTATTAAAGCCATATATTCGCAGCTCGGTATTACCTGCAAACTGGGTTAACTTAAGCTCTAAATCAAGGGCGTTATTGGTTAGTAAAAATCCGCCGTGTGGGCCTTTTTGTGTGTGTTCGTCTTTGTGGCCTTCTTCGTGACCTTTTTCATGATGGCTATCAGATGCCATAGCCGTGCTACTTAAAAATGGGAATGTAAATAATTGCGTTATAAATAATGCGATAAGAGTGTTATTCATGATTGATGAGTCTCAATTAAAGGTTGGCCAGTTAAACGCTCAAGGGTAAGCAGCACTTGATATAGCTCGCTATGGATGTTGATAAGTGCGCGTTTAGAATCAAATAAAGCTTGCTGTGCGTCGAGTAATTGCAACACCGATATTTGCCCTTGTTGATAGCTTTTTAAACTTTGTTTTATAAGCGTTTGTGCTTGTGGAATAACTTGCTGTGTTAATAGCTGTGCCTGCGCAGTTTTACCTTGGTAATACGCATACAAAGTGCGTATTTGCTGGCGTAGCTGAACACGTAATTGCCCTTGTTGCTCATTAAGTAGCGTAAGTTGATGCTTTGCAGCCTCAATATTACCGCTATTAGAATTGCTTAATTGCAGTGGCATTGAAAAAGAAAACACCAACGAGCTGGCATCAGTTTGCTGGTTATATCGCACGCCACCACCCAGGGTTAAATCGCTTTGCCCGCTTGAGCGTTGCAGCGACAAATTAGCCGTTTGCTGCATATATTGCTGCTGCAGCAGTGCAAATTCAGGTGCTGTATTTACCGCATCAAGTAGCACTGCTTCACTTTTAACAGCAGCTATTTGTGATAAATCGCCAGCATAGTAATCACTCACTTGCGGCTCTTGCCAAAGCTCGGTTAGAGCTAAGCGCGCACGCTCAAATTCGCTATTTAGCATCAGCGTATTTAAATCTACTTGGCTTAATGCATAACGCATGCGGGTTACATCAGCACTTGAGGCTGCACCCGCTTTAGCGCGTTTTTCAATTGCGTTAAGTGCCTGCTTAACGGTGTTTTTACGCTCACTATTTAAAGCAATTAACGCCTGAAATTTAAGTATTTGGTAATAGCGCTCAGCGGTGGTTGCTAAAAGTGCTAACCGAGTATTTTTATACTCAATTGTTTGCGCTTTTATATTGGCAGTGGCGTAATTAATACGGTTTTGCCGTTTATCGCCCAGCTCTATTAATTGACTTAAAGCCAGCGTGTACTGCGCCCCCGAAAACGCATGAGAGCCGTGAGTTCCTAAAAAGTTTTCAGCTTCAAAACTCAGCTCAGGATTAGGTGAAAGCGCAGCTTGGGTTTTAAGCGCCGTTAATATTTTTTGATGATACGGGTAGCGTTTAAGTTCAGCATTTTGCTGCTCGGTATTTTTAAGCGCTTGCTTTAGCGTTAATACGTTTTGAGGCTCATTTTTTGCCAAAACGCTCATTGCAGGTAATGCGCACAGTAGCGCCACCAGCATAAGTGGTTTTTTATTCATATAGCATGTCCGTTTTTTAACAAACAGAGTTGACTTAATCACTACGCCTATTTTAAAAACAAGCGCAATTAAGCAACCTAAATATGTACATAACTAGCCTTATAGCGCACAGGCGCAGGCAGTTATTTACAAAGTGTTTAAAATTAAAAACTAGCTATAAAAATTTGGTGGCGGAACATCTGGTGGATAGTTTAAACCGCTATAGCACGCAGGCAGTGTAGCTTGGCTTTGCTCAGGGCTTATAGAGTGATTTAGCGTACTGTAGTAACCACAGTGGCAATGCTGATGGGCATGTATTTCAGTAGGTGATTGCGCATCTTCATCGTTTACATTTGCTTGAGAATGAACATGCGTAGCATGATCAACTTCTTCTTGCAGATGATACGCCGCCGCATCACAGCTAATAAAGCTGTGCACAAGCACTAAAAGTATCACGACTAAAAAGTAGTTTGAGCGCATTACCTACCTAAAAACTCTAAAATGCAATTTAAGAAATCGCACAATACCTTAAATTTATTCAAATGTAGAGAGCCGCTTACGTTATTTTCTAAATTCACTTGGTGATATACCCGCTGATTTTTTAAACCGTTTAGAAAAATTAAATATATTAGGATACCCCACGTAAGCAGCAATATGGGCAACAGGCCAGCGGGTATTTAGTAGTAAGCTTTTAGCTCGTTTAATGCGTAAATAAATAAGCTGCTGCATAGGGCTTTTACCAAATTGCGCTTGGCATAACCTATGTAAATGCGGTGCTGAGTAATGCACGTGCTCGCACATAACTTCTATTGTCCAATCAAACTGTAAGCGCTCTTCTACCTCTAAAAACAAGCTGGTTAATCTGTTTTGCCCACCTATTTGCGGCTCGCTTTGAAGCGTAGTGTTTAAATAGTGGCTTAAAATAGGCATAACACCTTCGCGCAAAGTAGCGTTACTTTCGCTATATAAAAGCTCCATAGCTAAATGTAATGGCGCTAATTGCTGATTAGTTAATACCTTAGCCTGTGCTAAATTCAAGTGTTGCCAGCGTTTAGTGTTTGCAAGGTTTAGCCAAATAACATCCCACTTTTCGCTTGCTATTTTAACCTCAAAACTTTGCCTTGCAGGCAATATAGCTAAGCTATTTTCAGTTAATGAGTATTGGTTATTAACTGTTTTAAGTGTGCCCTGACCAGTCAAAGTATAAAAAAGAGTGTGTTCGAGCGGGTTAGTACGTGCAACACAATAGTCACCCAATAAATTAGAGCAACCTGCCAGCTCTATTTCAAGGTTTGGCATTTGCGAAAGCGTCGTTAAATCAATAAACCGCTCTGTACACTCTGGGCCAATATCGAGTACATCTACAATAGTGTTGCGCATAATTTAAAATGATAGTTTTGGACAAATAAAAGAGAGCTTTAAGCATAACCCCAACGCATTATTTTAGCTATATTTAAGCCACTATAATTGCCATACATGCAATAGGACACTAATGAACTCACTACAACACATAATTAATCGCCGTGATTGGGAAAACCCAATTTCAGTACAAGTTAATCAAGTAAAAGCGCACAGCCCACTCAATGGATTTAAAAGCGTTGACCATGCCCGTACTAACACACAATCACAAAAACAAAGTTTAAACGGCCAATGGGATTTTAAATTATTCGATAAACCCGAAGCGGTTGATGAGTCATTACTAAGTGAAACACTAAGCAAAGATTGGCAAAGTATTCCAGTGCCTTCTAACTGGCAGTTACACGGCTTTGATAAACCAATTTACTGTAATGTTAAATACCCATTTGCAGTTAACCCGCCATTTGTACCAAGCGATAACCCAACAGGTTGCTACCGCACTGAGTTTTCTATTACGGCGGATCAATTAGCGCAGCGTAACCATATTATTTTTGAAGGCGTAAACTCGGCATTTCACCTTTGGTGTAACGGTCAATGGGTGGGTTATTCGCAAGATAGCCGCTTACCAAGCGAATTTGATTTAAGCGAACTGTTAGTAGTAGGCACCAACCGTATTGCGGTTATGGTTATTCGCTGGAGCGATGGCAGTTATTTAGAAGATCAGGACATGTGGTGGCTAAGCGGTATTTTTCGCGATGTTAACTTACTTACAAAACCACAAAACCAAATACGTGATGTGTTTATAACCCCCGATTTAGACGCTTGCTATCGCGATGCAACGCTACATATAAAAACGGCGATAAATGCGCCAAATAACTACCAAGTAGCAGTACAGGTTTTTGATAATGAGCAAGCACTCTGCGAGCCACACATACAAAGCACTAACAATAAACGCGTTGATGAAAAAGGCGGCTGGAGCGATGTTGTATTTCAAACAATTGATATACAAAGCCCTAAAAAGTGGACCGCCGAAACCCCATACTTATACCGCTGCGTTGTAAGCCTGCTAGATGAGCAAGGCAACACAGTAGATGTTGAAGCCTATAACATTGGTTTTAGAAAAGTGGAAATGCTTAACGGACAGCTTTGCTTAAACGGCAAACCGCTACTTATTCGCGGTGTTAACCGCCACGAACACCACCCAGAAAACGGCCACACAGTAAGCACCGCCGACATGATTGAAGATATTAAGCTGATGAAGCAAAATAACTTTAATGCTGTACGTACTGCTCACTATCCTAACCACCCGCGTTTTTACGAGCTGTGCGACGAGCTAGGTTTATACGTAGTGGACGAAGCAAACATAGAAACCCATGGCATGTTCCCAATGGGTAGGCTTGCCAACGATCCGCAGTGGGCTGGTGCATTTATGTCGCGCTATACTCAAATGGTTGAGCGCGATAAAAACCACGCCTCTATTATTATTTGGTCACTGGGTAACGAATGCGGACACGGCGCCAACCACGATGCTATGTACGGATGGTCAAAAAGCTTTGACCCTTCTCGCCCAGTGCAATACGAAGGTGGCGGCGCAAATACCACAGCAACCGACATTATTTGCCCTATGTATGCCCGTGTAGATACACATGTTGCCGATGACGCCGTACCAAAATATTCAATAAAAAAATGGCTAAGCCTACCGGGTGAAACTCGCCCGCTTATTTTATGTGAGTACGCCCATGCAATGGGTAACAGCCTAGGTAGTTTTGACGATTACTGGCAAGCATTTAGAGAATACCCACGCCTACAAGGTGGCTTTATTTGGGATTGGGTAGACCAAGGTTTATCTAAAACTGATGAAAACGGTGAGCATTATTGGGCTTACGGCGGCGATTTTGGTGATGAACTAAATGACCGCCAATTTTGTATTAACGGCTTATTATTCCCTGACCGCACGCCGCACCCTAGCCTGTTTGAAGCAAAATACAGCCAGCAGCATTTACAATTTACGCTGCGCGAGCAAACTAAAAATCAATACACCATTGATATATTTAGCGATTACGTATTTAGACACACAGATAACGAAAAGCTCGTTTGGCAGTTAATGCAAAATGGCATCTGTGTTGAACAAGGCGAGCATGTACTTAATATTGCTCCGCAAAGTACACACACGTTAACAATTAAAACTAAAACAACGTTTGAGCAAGGTGCGCAATACCACCTTAATTTAGATGTAGCACTAATTAACGATTGTAGCTTTGCAAGTGCCGAGCATGTATTAAACACCGAGCAGTTTAAGCTTATAAATAGTAATAATTTAAACAGTGAATCATTTGCACCAACTACAGAGCAAAGCGCTACAAGTGTTAACGAAACCGACTCTCAACTAAGTATTGAAAACGATAAGTTTAAACTTGTTTTTAGCAAGCAATCAGGGCTTATAGAGCAGTGGTTACAAAACGATACTCAGGTTATTAGTAGCCCACTGGTTGATAACTTTTATCGCGCCCCGCTTGATAACGACATAGGCGTAAGCGAAGTAGATAACCTAGACCCTAATGCATGGGAGGCACGTTGGTTACGTGCAGGTATAGGGCAATGGCAGCGCACATGTAGCTCAATTCACGCAGTTCAATCAAGCGTTGATATACGTATTACTTGTGTATTTAATTACGAGTTTAATGGCGTGCTACAAGCAAAAACACAATGGCTATATACACTAAATAATACCGGCAATATTAGCTTAAATGTTGATGTGCACTTAAACGATACACTTCCGCCAATGCCGCGTATAGGGCTAAGTACAACGCTTAACAAGCAAAGCGATACAAAAGTAAACTGGCGTGGTTTAGGGCCTTTTGAAAACTACCCAGATCGCAAAGCCGCAGCACGTTTAGGTTATTACAGCTTGAGTTTAAATGAGCTACATACCCCGTATATTTTCCCAACCGATAACGGCGTGCGTAGTGATTGCCAATTACTGAGTATTAATAATTTAACCGTAACCGGTGCGTTTTTATTTGCCGCCAGTGAGTATTCGCAAAGTATGTTAACGCAAGCGAAACACACTAACGAACTCATTGCTGATGATTGCGTACATGTACACATTGATCATCAACATATGGGGGTTGGTGGCGATGATTCATGGAGCCCAAGTACCCATAAAGAATATTTACTTGAGCAAAAGCAGTACAGTTATTCTTTAACATTATCTGCTGAATAATTTAAACAAAAATAGCGGCCAAATTGGCCGCTATTTTTTTAATTAACACACTCTATTTATTAGCGAGCTTTTTAGCTAATACGTTATCAAGAGAAAAGCTTCCCGCTCCTTGAATTGCTAAAACTACAGTTACTACTAGTAAAGTTAATGCGTATTCATAGCCATTGTTTGCCATAAATAAGCCATTACTAATATGTACGCTAAAAATAGCAATCAGCATAGTAAAGCCGGCAACTACAGCGGCTGGGCGAGTTAACAAACCAATTGCTAATGCAATGCCACCAAAAAACTCAGCGCTACCTGCCATCATTGCTAACCAATAGCCAGGCTCTAAACCAATACTCGCCAACCATTGGCCTGTACCTTCAAGCCCGTAACCGCCAAACCAAGCAAATAGCTTTTGTGCACCATGCGCCGCTAAAATAAGGCCAACTGGTACTCGTAAAATTAATGCTGCTACGCCTGCTTTTGAGCTAAGTAATGTGTTTAGTAATTTCATGAGTTTTAGTCCTGTTTAAATTTATTTAATCGTTAGGTTTTTCCTAACCGTTGAGCACAGTTTACTATCATCATTAAAAAACATTAATACGAAATTTATTGGTTAATTAGCAACGCAGTATTTATAATAATCCATAAAAAAACCGCCAACCCAAAGGTTGACGGTTTTTTATTAACGTATTACTTAGGGCGTGTTGATCTTTGTGGATTGAAATTTGTTCAATCTAGGGGCGATTAAATCGCGGCGCGAGGTTTGTAACCTAGTGGGCTAAGTAAAAACCGAGCAACAAAGAGTTAATCGTCCCTAGAAAGAACCCAAAGGGCAGCGCATGTTTGGTATTTATGCTGCGTTATCGCCTATTCATGGGGAATAACCACACTACATAGGCTCCGCCTTGCCTAAAAACCAAACATACTGCTGCAAATTCACCCACCAAAGATCAACACGCCCTAGTATATTTAAGTAAGCGCTTAGCTTTGAAAATTAAGCAACCGCTTGCTCTAAAATTTCGCGGCTTTCTTTTAGCGTAATAGCTTGGTTTTCGCCAAGAGCAACCATGCCGTGAGCTTCAAGTTTACCAATAATATTGTCAATAGCAGCGGCTTTATCATCGCCATGTTCAGTAAGCTGGGTCGCTACGTCAAGGCTGTGGTAAAACGCTTCAATTGCTGCAATTGTTTTCTCTGCTAAGTCTTCAGATTGCTCAAGTCCAAATACGTTTTTACCCATTTGCTCAAGCTTTGCTTTTTTAACTGCAAATTGGTTACGTAATAAAGAAGGCTGAACAATAGCAAGTGAACGTGCATGATCAACACCGTAAGCCGCTGTAAGCTCGTGGCCAATCATATGTGTTGCCCAATCTTGCGATACACCAGAACCAATTAAACCATTAAGTGCTTGGTTAGCAGCCCACATAAGGTTTGCACGCCATGCGTCATCTTGGTTTTCAAAGTTATCACCTAAAGTTTTAAGCGTTCTTAAAAGTGCTTCAGCGTAACCTTCTTGAACTAATGCTGTTTCAGGGAATGTTAGGTACTGCTCACAGGTGTGAACCCATGCATCTACTAAGCCATTCACAAGTTGGCGCTGCGGTAATGTTTTCATTACATCAGGGTCCATAATCGCAAATTTAGGAAGTACTTCTGGTGATGCAAACGGTAGTTTTTGCTTCGTTGCTTCTTTGCTCACAACTGAGTTTTGGTTAGATTCAGAACCCGTTGCAGGCAATGTTAATATTGCACCGATTGGTAATGCACTAGTAATAGTATGCTTACCAGTAGGAATATCCCAACCTTCGCCATCATAAACGGCTGATGCGGCAATGTATTTAACGCCGTCGATCACTGAACCGCCGCCTACGCCTAATACGAAGTCAATATCTTGTTCTTTACAAATTTTTACTGCTTGGTCTAGCACTTCAATTGTTGGGTTAGCGCCAACGCCCGAAAACTCAACCCAGTCAAAGCCTTCAAGTGCTGCTGCAACTTGGTCGTACACGCCGTTCTTTTTAATTGAACCGCCGCCGTACACTACAAGTACTTTTTGATCTTTTGCGATCAAATCAGATAGTGCCGCAATTTGTTGCTGACCGAATTGGATAAGAGTTGGATTTACGTAGCTAAATTTCATTATTTTGCTCCTAGGTGACGGTTAAATACTAAATAGAATGCTTAGACACTAGCTAAGCTAAATTCCAATGAGTGCATATTAGTAGCAAAACAAACATAAAAAAAGCCCAATAACTCGCAAAAGCTTGCCTAAAACTATCAACATTGTTATTTTACGTAAAATACACTCAATTAAAGATGCCTTTTATGCCCACCATAGCCAATATGTTGCAACAATACGCCGAGCATAATCAATTACTCAGCTTTGAAGGCACCATGGAAACTATCATTCCAGGCGTGTATTTTCATCGAGCAACTAAAAGCTCGCCGCGCCAGCCGCTTATATATAACTCAGGTATTATTATTGTTGGGCAAGGTCATAAAATAATTCACTTTCCTGAACATCAAATAAAATACGGCGCAGGCGACTACTTAGTCCTTGGCGTACCGGTGCCATTAGAGTGTGAAGCATTTACTGATAACGACTTACCCGTTATGGGCATTGCCATAGATATAAACCCTGCAATGCTACACAAACTCGTTAATCAAATAATGCAGCATAAGCCTCTTTCAGCATCATCGTCTTCTGCACAAATTGGCGCAGTACAGTCGGCAACTTTAGATACAGCAATGGAGCTCGTTACTCATAGGTTATTAACTGTTTTAAATAACCCCATTGAGGCTGACATTTTTGGCGAGGATATAGTAAAAGAATTGGTATATCGCGTACTTTGTGGTCCACAAGGACATACTTTAATAGGGCTTGCTATGCATGATGGGCATTATGCACGTATCGCCCGCACGCTCTCAACTATGCACAGTAGTTATGCCAATCAAATTACGGTTGAAGGGTTAGCTGAAGATGTAAACATGAGCGTATCGTCGTTTCATCGTGCTTTTAGGCAAGTAACGTTTGAATCCCCTCTACAGTATTTAAAAAAAGTACGCTTAGCTAAGGCTAAAGAACTTATAGCTACTAGCGGAAGTAAAGCCAACGAAGCTGCATTAAAGGTTGGCTATACCAGCCCATCGCAATTTAGCCGCGAATTTAAACGCCACTTTAATAAAACACCTAGCGAAGTATTAACTCAGCTACATAGCTAGCCCACAAAAGAGCCACTATAAAAGTGGCTTTAAATAGCACGAGTGAAAAACTATACTTTTTTAAATAAAACCTCTGGGTTTACCATGGTTTTCATTTCAAGCACATTGCCATTTGGATCTTCAATAAAAAACGTTTCTTGCTCAAACTCATCACCAATAAAACGGCGGTATGGTTTATCTAGGTATTCAATACCCGCATCTTCAATACGCTTTTTTAACCCGTTAAACTCATCTTCAGATAAGTGAATACCAAAGTGAGGTACTGCTACGGCTCCCATATCAACATCATGGCGAACTGTTGGTAAGCGCTCAACACTTTGGTGCAAGGTAAGTTCATTGCCCCAAAAATCTATATCTACCCAGCGACCTTCTTCACTATTACCCGTTTTACAGCCTAGTACGTCACAATAAAACGCTTTAGCCACTTTTAAATCGCCAGCCGGAATAGCCAGATGCAAACAGTTAGACATAAATAACCCTTGGTTAACACTTTAATACATTAAATTATCGCCATTATACATAATTTGTGATTTATAGAACATTAACAGCAACGCTATTAAGCATATTTAATACCTAAGAGTCGTTTAAAAAACACGCTTTTTAAATGTGTAATTACTTATAACATTTATTTGTTAGAGAGTATTAGAAAGCGCAAAAGGATTAGTTTAAAATGCGCCGCTATGATTAAATTCTTACTTTTAAAATTCATTACTTTCTTTTTAGGCTTTGTAGCTTGCTTTGCTATGCACACTACTTTTGCACTGCCTTTAGTAATTTCTGCCGCGCTAACGGGGCTTATTGGCTCTTTTATTCCTTTTCCTGCGCGTTATAAAAACCATCCTTATGCTGCAATTTATGCTGGTAGTTTTGCCGGTATGTGTTCAACCCATTTAATTACCAGTTACTGGGAAATTGCTATTATTTCGCTTATTGGCTCAAGTTTGTATGTGCTTACTATGAATATGTTTACAGGCTTTGGTGGCAAACTTGGTAGTGTCGCTTTTGCAAGCGTGGCACTTTTTGTATTAGCTAAAGGAATAGTACTATGAGTATTGAATACCCATTACTTGTACTGCTTGGTGCTTTTTTAACGTTTTACCTAGCTAAACATAGTCGCTTTGATGGTATAAGAGCATCCTCTTCACTTTCTATTATTGCTTACTTAATTTTTAGCGCATTGAATTTAAACCCCGATTTATACGCGATTATATTTTTTGGCGGTACATTTATTGGCATGAGCGCCCCGCATCGTTTTGGTATTTATACGGTAGCAAGCTCATCTGTTTTATTTTCAATATTATTTGAATTTCTTGTACCAAAACTTGACGGCTACGGTGGTGCACTAGGTATTAGTGCATTTTTATCTGTATGTATTTGCCATACCTGTATTTTGTTAGGTGCCCCAAGAAGTAAAAAACCACCACCAGTTCAATAAAAAATTATTGAACTGGTCTAGTTTCTCCCTGCATTCGCTTTAATATAGTAGAGAAATTAGAGTGTAAAATATTCATGTTTTAAGCTGTTCTTTTTCTCTGCAAGTCTGTTAGAATCTTTCGCGAACTTTATTTACCCTAAATAAAGACAATCATATATGGATTTATGAAAATGAAAAAACTAATCGCAGTAGCTGCACTATCTTTACTACCTTTCTCAAATGCAATGGCTGACCAAGATATTGGTTGTGGTCTTGGTTCTATGTTATTTGCAGGTCAGCAAGGTAAAGGCGTTAAAATTTTAGGCGCTACAACAAACGGTACTTCTGGTAACCAAACTTTTGGTATCACTTTTGGTACTTTAGGTTGTGATGGTACTGGTACAGTAACGTCTTCAGAAAAAATTGCTTTATTCATCGACGGTAACATGGAGCAACTTGCTCGTGATATGTCAAAAGGTGAAGGCGAAACTTTAGCTACTCTAGCTGAAGCTTGGGGTGTTGCAGATCAAGATAAAGCAGCATTCAACGCGCTTGCTCAAGCACAGTTTTCTTCAGTATTTACTTCTGAAAACGTAACTTCGCAAACAGTTTTAGAAAACCTAAACACTGTTCTTGCAAGTAACGCACAACTTGCTTCTTATACTCTTTCTTAATCAGCTAAATTAGCCGGTTTTATACGTATAAATAAAGCCGCTGGAGTATTTCTCTAGCGGCTTTTATTGTTTAGTGATTATGAAAAAAATATTCTTTGTTTTATCAATTGCGCTGTTTAGTACTTACGTAAACGCTCAAAGTTTTAAAAATGACACCTTAGCAACCGACCCTTACTGGCTCAAATTAGGTCATTACCGTGGGGCCACATTAGGTGGTTGGAAAAGTGAAGTAGATAGTGCTGAGTTTTTTTTATCTCCTATAGGTAAAACAAGTCCACTGGACGAACTTGAAGCCACTATAGCCGCATTTAGTGGTAAAAATACTGACCCAAAAACAACACAATCTCGCTGTCGGTTTCCAGCACGCTATAAATGGCTAAAAACAAAAATTAAAAATAACTGGCCCGCGCTTAATTGCCCAGAGCTTCAGGCGTGGCAAAAAATAATAAACCCAAAAGGGGTTACGTTAGTTTTTCCTACTGCATTTATGAATAGCCCATCATCAATGTTTGGTCATACCTTACTTCGTATTGATGCAAAAGATCAGACCCGCCATAAAGAGTTGCTCGCATTCGCAGTTAATTTTGCAGCAGAACCAAACGGCTCAGACAATGCAGCTATGTACGCACTAAAAGGCCTGATTGGCAGCTATCCTGGTAAATTTTCGCTTATGCCGTACTATAAAAAAGTACGCGAATATAATGATTTAGAATCTCGTGATATTTGGGAATACAAACTTAATTTATCTGAGCTACAAGTAGAGCTTATTTTATTGCACTTATGGGAGCTACAATCAGCTACATTTGATTACTTTTTTATTGATGAAAACTGCTCTTATCAATTACTTGCATTATTACAACTCGCACAAGAGGATCTTGATTTAACATCGTCATTTAATATGCAAGCTATTCCCTCTGATACCGTTGCAGTACTAAGAAATAACAACTTACTACAAACTCCTAATTACCGCCCTGCTTTTGGTACTAAGCTTTACCATTACTCTACTCAAATGACTAACGAGCAACTTGATGATGCAAGAAAGTTAATGCAAGGTGGCTCCCTCAATACTCGTAATTACTCACAGTCGCAATTAGTCGCAATATTAGAAATGGCGTATGAATGGTTAAATTTTGAATTTTACGATAAAGCATTAAAGCGTGAAGAAATTGCACCGCGACTAACTAAGCTACTACTAATGCGCAGCAAATATAAAGTAGCTTCGCCATTTACTAAGCCAAGTCGTCCTATTGCTTCTCCAGAGCAAGGTCATGGCTCTTCTAAAGTAACGCTTGGAAGAACTGAGTATGCCCATCAAAGTGACTTAACAAGCTTTGCGTATCGCCTTGCATACCATGATTTATTAGATAGCTCAGCTGGATTTATTCCTGGTGCTCAAATTAGCTTTTTTGATATTGAAGGTGCCATAAGCGACAAGGGTAACACGCGACTTGAGCATTTTTATTTATTAGATGCTATGTCACTTGCACCCGATAACCGCGTGTTTGATAGCTGGTCTTGGAACTTTAAAATGGGCTTTGATCGTCAGCCTAATAATAATATTCAACAAGGTCGTTGGTTTGCTAAAGGTGGATACGGAAAATCAATCGGTAACCCAAACACGTTACACGGCTATTTACTTGGCCAAGTTGAATTTAATAATGGTGACATAACAGACAACCTAACAACAGGCATTGGTAGTGAAGCTGGTGCAATATGGCAAATAAATAACAGTCATAAACTCGCTCTTACAGCAAACATAACATGGTTAATAGATGGCCAAGCAGATAAACACAGTGACTTTGCAATAAAGTGGAATTACTCCTTATCACGTAATTTATCTATACGTACTGAGCTTAAAAACCAACATTGGTATACAAGTAGTACATCGGCTAAATTTGCAATTCAATACTACTTTTAATCATTGCATATACCCACAAGCGCTTAATTATTTTTACAGCACTTGTGGGTATATAAAACTTTACTCAATACACGTTCAATTTTCACTTCTTTAATTATGCAATAGACTCTCTACATACCTATTCATTTACTTATTTTATACATTTGAGTATATATTTCAGACAAGACCCTTTAAACTCAAAGTATTGTAGTTAGAAAGATTCTCTTATGTATCTGCGTGTTGTAGTTTTCATTTTCGTTTTTATTTTTTGCAGTAATGTAGGGGCAGTAAGCTCTCTTACTTTTATTGCCGAAGATTTACATCCTTACCATTTTAAAAACAAAAGCGGTGAAGCTGACGGAGCTTCCGTTGATATTGCTAAGGCTGTTTTAAAAGAAGCAAAACTACAAGCTAAATTTGAAATAATGCCAATGGCACGAGCCTTTCATCAACTAGCAGCTAATCCAAACACAATTATGCTCTCTTTATTAAAAACTCCCGCTAGGCAAAGTCAGTTTAAATGGTTAGGAGCGGTATATTTTACTGATGCCTACCTAGTTAGTTTAAAAAGCCACAAAGACGAAGTAACTCATTTAAATCATGCAAAATTTTATAAAGTAGGCACTATTCGTGGATATTTGAGTGCCAAATATTTAATAAGAATGGGGTTTGAAGAAGATAAAAATTTAATACTAGCTAGTTATTATCAGCAGGCATGGCAAATGCTTTATAAGGGTAGAACTGACTTTGTCCTTATGAATACACTCACCTTAGATAATGAACTAAAAATGTCAGGGCTCGACCCAGACTTAATAACTAAACGACTTCATTTAGCTGATTTTCCTTCAATACTCTATTTTGCTGCTAATAATCAGCTTGACGATAAAACAGCAAACTTAATCTCGCAGGCATTAAAAACTATAAAAGTAAGTGGCGAATACCAAGCCATTTTAAAAAAGTGGCAACTCCCTCTTCCTCCTTCTATAAATTAAACCTATTTAAATAAGTATATTAGCAAACATCAAGCGCTACCAAATATGATGAAAAACACCTCTGTTTAACAATTTTAAATAACATAATAACGTTAACCAACCCTATTGGTTAACCAAAATACCGTCATTAAAATAACAATTAATTATAAAAAACTACAAATTGGTAAGTTTTAATTTTTAAATTGGTATGTTAGATTGAAGTTAAGCGACGCCTGTACCGCGCAATTTTTACTTCATCACACAGAGACAATAATGATAAAAAATACATCCACATTTAAACTTACGGCTTTAGCCGTTATCACACCTCTACTTTTTACGGCTTGTTCAAGTACCCAAAGCACTAATCAGCAAAGCGATGCGCCGGTACCTGCAACAAAGTTTGATTTATCACACTGGAAAATAAATGTACCAGTTGATTTAAACAACGACGGTAAAATTGATGAAATAGATGTAGAAGAAATTCAGACTTACGCACACCCTGATTTTTTCTATCTTGATGATAAAGGCTACATGGTATTTACCTCGCCTAATAAAGCGCTTACAAGTGCTAACTCTACTAATACCCGTAGTGAACTTAGACAAATGATCCGTGGATCAAATACTAAAATTAAAACTAAACACTCTAAAAACAACTTTGCTTTAGCTGTTCACCCGCTATCTGACCGATTTGGCTCTGTTGGTGGAAAAATGGAAGCAACGTTAAAAGTAGATCACGTTGCGCTACGTGCTACTGATCCTGATAAAAAAGCGGCTTACTCGGTTGTTGTAGGGCAAATTCACGCAGGTAAAGATCAGGCACTTATTGATACCAAGCTTGGTTATGGCTGGGGCAATGAGCCACTTAAAATATATTACAAAAAATGGCCAGGGCATAAAACAGGCTCAGTTTTTTGGAACTACGAACGTAATTTACCTAAAACCAATCCTGACCGTAAAGACATTACTTACCCAGTTTGGGGTAATACATGGGAAAACCCTAACGAGCCTGGCAGTGCCGGTATTGCACTAGGTGAAGAATTTAGCTACACAGTCAATGTGTATAAAAATGTTATGCACCTTACATTTAGCGCACAAGGCAAAGAAGACGTTAACTACTCTATTAACTTAGGTAATAACGTAGATGCTTATGGCAAAGTGGACGAAAAAGACCATCCACATGGTTACGCTGCAGATTGGCATTACTTTAAAGCCGGCGCTTATAACCAATGTAGCACTAAGAGCGCTAAAGGTATTTGGTACCCAGGTTGTTTAGGCACTGGCGATTGGACTACAGATAAACAAAATGGCGATTACGCTCAAGTAAGCTTTAGTAAACTAGAGTTAAGCCCAGCGACACCGCCAACAAAATAACTAGGCTAGTACAGCCTCTGATAAGTAATTTTTTAGTGATGTAAACAGTGGCGTTGGTAGATTATTAATATCGCACCAGCGCCACTTTAAACATTTATTAGGCTCTTTAAGCTCAGGCTCTCCGCCTTCAAAATCAGCTTTTACATACAACGTAATATAGTGTTTGTTCTCTGCTGTAAAAATATCATTGGTAAAATCAAGCTTAGTAACTTTACTTACCTTTAAACCTGTTTCTTCAAACACTTCTCGTATTGCACATTGTTCAACACTTTCACCAAACTCTAAATGTCCACCAGGTGTTGCCCATGTATTAGCACCATGCGCGCCAATGCGCTCACCTAGTAAAATTGTGTTTTGATGCTTTATGATAACCGCAACCCCTACTCTTACTACGTTACTCATATCGTATTTTCTCTTATATTTACTGCCCGCCATGCTGAACCACACGCTTTGTGTTGTCAATTTTGTATTTTAAAAACCAGTGTATTGATTAACTTTTAGCCGACCAAGGTCGAATAGCTTGCTTGCTAAAAAAAGCCTACATTTTGTAAGGTCTCTCACACACAAATTTAGTTTTAGGAGCCTTACATGTCAGGCAAATATAAACAGCAATATAATGGTTTTAAACAAAACCCAGCCCAATTTTGGCTCGAACAAAGTAAAAATATTCCGTGGTATACCCCCCCCACAAAAGCATACACACAAGACGACGACGGGCTTTACCATTGGTTTAGTGACGGGCAATTAAACACCAGTTTTTTAGCACTAGACCAACACGTTATTGCCGGATTTGGCGAGCAAACTGCACTGATTTACGACTCCCCAGTCACTAATACAAAGCAAACTTATAGCTACTCACAACTACAACAAGAAGTTGCTAGATTTGCAGGCGTAATACAATCGTTAGGTGTTACAAAAGGCGACCGCGTTGTTATTTATATGCCAATGATCCCACAAGCTGTTATTGGTATGTTGGCGTGCGCTCGTCTTGGTGCTATTCATTCGGTGGTATTTGGTGGGTTTGCTGCACACGAATTAGCTGTACGCATTGATGATGCCAAGCCCAAACTTATACTTAGCGCCTCATGCGGTGTTGAAGTAAACAGCGTTATTGAATACAAACCACTTATTGATAACGCAATAGACTTAGCTACTCACAAAGTAGAACACTGCGTTATTTATCAGCGTCCACAAGTAACCGCCACTCTTAAGCCTAAACGAGACATAGATTGGACTCAGGCAATGCAAACGGCTGCAAGCGCAGATCCGGTGCCTGTAAATGGTGACGATCCGCTTTATATTTTATATACCTCAGGCACGACAGGCACACCCAAAGGCGTAGTACGCGAAAATGGCGGTCACGCAGTGGCAATGCAATACAGCATGGCAACCGTTTATGGTATGAAGCCCGGCGACGTATTTTGGGCAGCGTCTGACATTGGCTGGGTAGTTGGGCACTCTTATATAGTTTACGCGCCGCTAATGTATCGCTGTGCGACCGTATTATATGAAGGTAAACCGGTTAAAACCCCCGACGCCAGCGCATTTTGGCGCGTGGTTGAAGAATATAAAGTAAATGCATTATTTAGTGCCCCCACCGCCTTTAGAGCAATCAAAAAAGAAGACCCCAATGCCGATGGTTTTAATCAATACGATACCTCAAGCTTAAAACGTTTATTTTTAGCTGGCGAGCGGTTAGACCCTCCCACTTATGAGTGGCTTAAAGAAAAAACCAAACTGCCAGTGCTCGATCATTGGTGGCAAACAGAAACCGGCTGGGCTATTGCTTGTAACCCTGTAGGGCTTGAGTACTTACCAACAAAACCTGGCAGCTCTACCGTGCCTACTCCAGGTTTTGACGTGCGAATATTAGATATGGATGGCAATGAATGCGCAGCTAACGAGCAAGGCGCCGTGGTAATTAAACTGCCACTTCCACCGGGTTGCCTACCAACAATTTGGCAAGATACTCCGCGCTTTAAAGCAAGCTACCTAAATGAATACGAAGGTTATTATTTATCTGGCGATGGTGGTTATATTGATGAAGACGGCTACCTATTTATTATGGGCAGAACCGACGACGTTATAAATGTAGCAGGACATAGGCTTTCTACCGGCGAAATGGAAGAGATAGTAGCCGCGCACCCTGCTGTTGCTGAATGCGCTGTTTTTGGTGTGAACGATCCTCTAAAGGGGCAACTTCCTATGGGAATGATCGTGCTTAAAAATGATTTTATGGGCTCAAGTACCGACGTAGAACAAGCGCTTGTTTTAAGTGTTCGTAATCAGATTGGCGCTATTGCGTGCCTTAAAAATATAGTTAGCGTAGATAGGTTACCTAAAACTCGCTCGGGTAAAATACTGCGTAAAAATTTGCGCCAACTAGTCGATGGCGAAGAGCTACAAATACCTTCAACCATAGATGATGCCAGTATCTTTGAAGAAATAAACCAACAACTAACGCAAAGATAAACCCAACCAAGCTATCTAAAGCCATTATTATAATGGCTTTTTATTTCATCCTTATATTTGATCCTTTTACTTAAGCTTAAGCTTTAATTTAACCAATAGCTGAAATTTTTTATGGCTTAATGCTTTCTTCTTTTAATAGCGTTATTAATTTAATCAATTTAAAAAGGAATGGTGTATGCCCCGCTTGCTACAAAAACTATTAACTACAGCCCTATTATTTATAGGCTTTGCCACACAAGCCTATGAAATAGAAGACTTAGGGGACGGCTTACACCGCTTTATAGACGACAGACACCGCTCAGTATTTTTAATCACTCCTGAGGGTGCAATTGTTACCGACCCGCTTAACAAAAAAGCCGCCACCTGGTTAAACGAGCAAATTAAAACTCGCTATAACGTACCGGTAAAATATGTTGTATATAGCCATAATCACAGCGACCATATTTACGGCGCAGAGGTATTTAAAAGCCCGCACACCACTTTTGTGGCGCATAAACTCGCCGCGCAAGATATTAAAAACACACAAATGAAAACGGTAATGCCCAGCCTTACTTTTGATAACGAGCTACTACTTACCCTTGGTGATTCAACAGTAAAGCTTAACTACCATGGTCCAAACGATGGTCGTGGTTCGGTTAGTATATTATTCGAAAAGCAAAAAACCTTGTTTGTGGTTGATTGGATTGTTATTGGCAGAATGCCGTGGCAAAAACTGTGGAGTTACGATATTCAAGGCATGATTAACTCAACTCAAGCGGTACTCAAATATGACTTTAATACTTTTGTAGGCGGACATGCCGATATTGGCAGTAAAGCAGATGTAGCGCGTTACTTAAGCTATTTAGAGCTTTTGTATAGCCAAGTAACCGCAGGCGTTTTAGCCGGTAATACGCTTGACGAAATTAAACAAAATGTAAAATTAGACCAATTTAGTGACTTTAAACAGTTTGATGCATGGTTACCACTTAACATAGAAGGCGTGTACGAGCGTTTAATGGAAGAGTCTGGTATGGGTTGGCGCAGCGATTTATAAGTTTGAACTCAGTGGACTAAGCTCTGAGCTCTAAACTCAATATTGTAAGCATTGGTATTGGCGTATTTAACGCAGTACCAATGTACTTATTAATTAGTTAAATAGACGTCAAAAGCCATATAAGTCACCTTTACAATATCCTTACGTTTGCTTACAGCACTATACAAAAAAAAGTTTATCCTAGGCTTTGTGTTAAGCTACATATGACTAATAAACATGAACTTATCTTTAAAAGTAGTTTTAGTAATGACGACCGCGCTTATTATGAGCGGCTGCACAGTATATCAACATGGTCCCAGTGCGCATAAACCACATAAAAAAGTCGTTAAAGTAGTTACGCCTGCTTTAGTAACTGAGCACAACTCTCCCAACATTGTGATCGTAAAAGCCAAGCCCACAAAACAAGCCTGCACTAAACACGATGATCATTGGCATTGTAAGGCTCGATAAAAAACGCTTTGCTAAGTAAACTCGTTTAGGTAAAAGAAGTAAATTGCGCTTTTTATTAATATAGAGTTGAGTGATATTGGCAGCGCTAACGTTTGATATACTTAGATATTTTAGCCTCATCAATGTGATAAGGAGGTATCCACTAAACAGAAGTAGAAACATTGTCATTGTTTAGCTTTTAGTTGAGCTCGTTAGTTAAATTGTGCTTGGGCTTTGTCTCGTGCAACTTTAAATGACGGTCTAAAATGTGGTACGTACTTAGTATCAAGGAGCATTGATATAGTGTCTAAATGAGAGCAAATATAACTATCTAAGCTTGTAAATATTCTTGCTTTTTGTGATTTATAACTGTCCATTTTCAATGTAATATCCAAATCATTTAATTTATGTAAATGGGCATTAAGGGCAATCCAAGAGCTAAATAAGCCTTCGTAGCATATTAAGAAATCGAATGAACGCCTACGATAGCCATCGATAATAAAATCAGGATTTTTTTCTCCTTGATAGTTCGTGTGTACTGAACAAAACTCAGCAGCATGATGACCAAGGATTTCATTTAAAACTTTATTATTCATAGTTGGTATTTCACGGGCTAATTCTGTTTTCACTGTCGCTATAAAGAATACAATATCAGACTCAATTTTTTGAAGTTTGAGTGCATCCAATGTGTACTGCTGCTGCTTTTGATGTGCTTTAAGTTGAACATACAAAAATCCAACCGAAATAACAGTTATTGCAGGGCCTAAAATACCACCAAAGAAACTTCCCATTTCAGCCCATTTCAGCCCATTTGGCATGATCAGCCCAAAAACCAAAGCCAAACTGATATATGTATAGAAAGATTGGCATTAATATCAGCACAATCAATAAAGCACTAACGATTTTCATATATTTCCTTAAGAACATAGCACCTTGCTAAAAGCGGCTAGAAATGACTAGTTATAATAGCAAGAAATGAGTTTAGCCAATTACGTATTCTCGCGTCACGCTCTCCCCATCTTTACCTGCAGTTTTAGCAAATTACTTAACACATTACTATCACTAAGTTTTTTATATTCTCAGCGTTAAATTTAATATTTTTGAATATAAAAAAACCGCGCTAAAGCTTTTTTAAAAGTGCCTTAGCGCGGTTTTTATATTTCAAATCCAAGTAACCTAAACTCTGGATAATAAATCTATCTCAAGCAGCTATTTTCAGCGCTAACCGCGTTGAATCTACTTGCAATAGACCAGCTATTGACGCGTAAATTCGCCTTGTTTTCACTGAAAATCTCTAGCTAGAGAAAATAAATTTAAATATCACTATGATTCAATATGTTAGTAAATCTCTTAACCAGAGTTCAGGTTAAGTATTAAAAAAGCGTATTAACTAAAATCAACCACCACTTCATAACGCCCAGGCATGTCTTTTACTTCGTATACCCAACCGTGTCGTTTTATTATTTTTTCGCTTAACTCTAATCCTAAACCGTAGCCAATATTAGCGGGCTTGTTTGTGTTATTAGCACTGTGTGGCGTATCTGTTTGTGCGCTGCTATTTACTATAATTACACGGCTATCCTGCTGAGTAATTCGCACTTGCCCTTGTTGTGTATGCTGATACGCATTACGTATTAAGTTAGTAAGTACAATGTGACATGCGGTAGCTTCGGTATTAATAGTCGTATTTTGGTTATCGGTATTTATAAGTACATCAACTTGTTTTGAATTGAGTAAATAATCGAGTTCGTTACTCAAGGTCGTTATTTTTTCGGCTAGGTTTACGGGTTCTGGTGCACTTTGCTGGTCGTCATTTCTGCTAAGCCACAATAACGTCTCGGTTAAATCGCTCATGGTTAAACCGGCGCGCTCTATTCGCTGCAGTGTAAGGTGTTGTTTATCGCTTAAAGGTGCTTTTTCGCTTAAGCGGTTAAGTAATTCAACGTTGCTACGAATAACCGAAATTGGTGTACGTAACTCGTGGCTCGCATAACTTAAAAAGCGCTGTTCTCGCTCAAGGCTGTCGTGAGCAGAAAGCAAGCTACTGCGTATTAACGTTGCCAAGGTATTTAGTTCGTTATAGGTAAAGTCGGGCGGCGTGTTTTGTAAATTCTTTTGATTTAACGACTTAGCCCAACCGCGTAGTGACTCTACTGGCTTAGCTATTTTTTTCATTACCATAAACAAAAAGAAGGTAAATAAAGCAATTGCCGTAACCCCTGTTAACGCTATCCATGCCAACTTTTTTATAGGTTTATCGGGTGAGCTTTGTTTTTTAAGGCGCTCTTTTTCAAGCATAATACGTGATACGTAACGGGGCTCCCCTGCAGGGTTTTGAAAATACGCTACAAAATAGAGGTCTTCCGGCATTGAAAAAAACGATGGTTTTACTTTGCTTTTTTGCAATACGCCAATCTCTGTAGGCTTTGTAAAGCGTTGCTGAATTTCGCTTGGCATGTCTTCCCAGCGACTCGCTATTTTAAAGCCAATCATTTCTGCAGGTTCACCGTTTTTAACCTCAGTAGATTGCGAAAGCGCATGCATTACGCCATTTAACCCTCGGTCTAAGCCATCAATAAAATAATTAACACTTAAAAACGAAAAACCAATTGCCATTAATGAACTTAAAAGCACCATGGTGGCAAAAAAATACAACCTCAGGCTGGGTCTAATTTTCATGCTTGTGTCCCATTTTTTAATTTTAGCGCAAACCCTACACTGGGTATTGTTTCTAGTACGGCTTGGCAATGCGCTTGCTCTAGCTGTTTACGCAAATGATGAATATGCACTTTTAAGCTATTGCTGTCTGGCTGATCGTCTCCCCATATTGCTTGCATAATTACCTGTCGGGTTACCGGTTTTTGCTGCTCTCGCACAAGCACTTCTAATAACTTAAAAGTAATGGGTGATAACTTTAAACTGTGCGCAGCCACTGTTGCTGTATGCGCGGTTAAATTAAGTGTTAAATTAGTAAAGGTAAGTCGCTTAACCTCTCCACTTTTACGCTTTGCTAATACTTGAACCCGCGCTACTAGCTCTTTCATGGCAAATGGTTTTACTAAATAGTCGTCACTACCGGCTGCAAACCCCTCAAGCTTATTGTCGAGGCTATCGCGCGCTGTCAGCATTAATACAGGTATATCAATGCCTTGCTCACGCAATGATTTACACATGGTTAAACCGTCCATTTTGGGCATGTTTACATCTAATATAATCATTTGATATTGATTAAGTTCTATTAAATTTAAACCCATTACGCCATTGCTTGCATGGTCACACTCTATTGACTCAATTTCGAGATAATCAACAATGGTGGTTGCCAAATCTATGTCGTCTTCAACCAGTAGTACGTTTATCATTAAGAGGCTACTTCCTGCGTTTTATTTTTAGCACCTAGCGATATTAGCACAGCATCAATACCGCGTTTAGCATCGGTTTGAATCATCAATAATGCCGGTATAAGTATTAAGGTAATAACCGTGGCAAACAAAATACCATAGCCAAGTGATGCGGCAGCAGGAATTAAAAACTGTGCCTGCATTGAGGTTTCGCTAAGTAGCGGCACTAAGCCTGCGTACGTCGTAATTGAGGTAAGTAATACCGCACGTAATCGGCTCGTACACGACTCAACTATGGCATCGTGCGTGCTCATGCTCTCTTCTTTTACTAGTTCGTTAAAGCGTGAAACAAGTAATAAGCTGTCGTTTACAACTACCCCACTGAGCGCCAAAATACCATTTAACGACAATATACTAATGGTTAAGTCGTTCCACCAATGTCCTAAAATAGCGCCCACAATGCCAAACGGAATTGCTACCATAATCAACATAGGTTGAATGTACGATTTAAGCGGAATAGCCAGCAACACGTAAATAACTAATAAAGCTGCTACAAACATAGTGCTCATTGAGCTGGTGGTTTCGCTTTGTTGCTCTGCCTCTCCTGCAAAATACACACTTAAGTTAGGAAATTGCTGTGTTAACTCTGGAATTAAGTCGCGCTTTAAGTTAGCAACTAACTCGTTTGGAGCAATCACGTTTTTATCTACTTGGGCGCTTAAATAAATTGCACGAAGTCCATCAATGCGGGTTATTTCATCTTGCTGATATTCACTGCTTACTGTGGCTACGTTAACTAAAGGGACAACGGTGCCATCAGGCAGGCGAATACGCGACTGCATTATATCGGCAGGTGTTTTACGAGCATCTTCTGGGTAGCGTACACGTACTTTAACTTCGTCTTTATTACGTTGGTAGCGCTGTACAACTGCACCACCAAAGGCTTGCAGTACTTGCTTTGATAAACTAGCTGTATCCATGCCAAGCGCGCGCCCTTGTGCATTTAGGGTAAATTTAAGTTGTGGCTGACCTGGGTTTAAGTTGTCGTCTATTCCGTTAACGCCTGCGGTATTTTGTAAGCGCTCCTTAAATAGTGCGCCCGCCGCCATTACGGTTTCGTCGTCCCACGCTTTAAGCTCAACTTTAAAGTTATCAACCATTTTACGCGTGGCTAATATTTGTAATTTTTTACTGCCCTCAAGGCTACCTGCTACGCGCTGCCACTCTTGAGCAAATTCGCTTGCTGTAAAAGCGCCTTCGTTTAATAGCTCAACGCTTACGTCACCGCTGGTGTCGCTGCTACTAATGACTTGTAGGCTGGTTATTTCGCTTTTGTCAGAGTTCAACTTAGTCATTAAGTTTTGCTCAGCTTGTAATGCACTTTGCTCAAGCGTTAGTAAGTTTGTGTTTGTTTGCCCATAAGCGGCGTCGTTTTGCATAACCAAATCGGCTGTTACGGTATCGCCTGCAATACTTGGGAAAAAACCAACTTTAACTGTGCCTGTCATCGGCATGCCAATAACTAATATAAAAAAGGCGATAAACGCAGCCACTACGGCGTATCTAAAGCGCAGTGAAAATTCAATAACCTTGCAGTAAATGTTTTTACTAAACCAGCTTAAGCCGCTATCAGCACCATGTTGTATTTTTGACCACAGACCTGCTAAGCCTTTTTTAACTTGGCGTTTAGTACTAATGTGGGCTAAATGCGAGGGTAAAATAAGTTTTGATTCAACAACTGAAAGCAGTAAACAAATGGTCACTACAGTGGCAAATTGAGAATAAATTTTACCTAAGTTGCCCGACACATTCGAAAGCGCTACAAACGCAGCCACCGTGGTTAACACCCCAAATATTGTTGGCACAGCAACCTTCATGGTACCTAAAACTGTATTATTTAATGTATCGCCATGCTTTTTACGTGTGGTGTAAATACTCTCGCCTACAACAACGGCATCGTCTACCACTATGCCCAGCGCCATAATAAAACCAAAGGTGGTCATTTCGTTTATGGTTAGTGCGGTGTAGCCATCGGTCATAAAATAAAGCGTACCAAAAAATACAAACGGCAAGCCACCAGCAACCCACAGCGCTACGCGTACGTTTAAAAATATGGCAAGTATTACAAACACCATAATAATACCGGTCACGGCATTTTTAGTAAGTAGCGATAAACGCTCGGTGATCATGGTGCTTTTGTCGTGCCAGCTTTCAAGCTCTACGTTTTGAGGTAATAAACCGCTTTCGTGCCATTTATCTATTACGCTATTAGCTTGCTTAACAATGGTAGTTATATCGCTGTTATCGCCCATTAAAATTTCAACGCCTACGGCATTTTGTTGGTTATAACGGCTTAATGAGTTGCTATCTTCGGCAAATGAGTCGGTAACTGTGGCTACATCTCCTAACTTAATTTGTGTGCCTGATGCGGTTGTTAACAATACAATATTGGCAAAGTCGCGCTGCCAGTAAGCTTGGTCGGCGGCTTTTAAGCGTATAATTTTACTGCTATCGCGCAAACTAGTCGAAAGCGGGCTTGATGACTCATTATTAATGACCTCACTTACATCACTAATAGTTAAGCCATATGCTTGTAATTTACCTTCGTCGATTTCTATGGACATCATCGGGTCGAGCACACCTGATTGCTCTACGTCGCTAATGCCTGATTGCGCTAATAAATCGGCTTTAAGTTTTTCACCCAGGTTTTGTAATGTATGGCGATCTGCATCCCCAAAAAGTTGCAGCGTTAATGCATGATCTTGCCTACGGGCTTTATCAATAACAGGTTGCTCAGCATCTGCCGGAAAGTTATTAATAGCGTCAACTTGGTTTTTAACGTCAACAAGTAACTCATCGAGTGAGTAATCAGTACTTTTTTCAATGCTTACATGGCTACCGCTAGCATCGGATGTAGAGGTAATACGTTTAATACCCGATACGGTTTCGAGCGCTTCTTCTATTTTTAACGCTATTCCTTCTTCGGCTTGCAATGCATCGCCACTGTCGTAAACCACCGATACCGAAATAGTATCTGGTTCTAAACTCGGAAAAGCCTCTTTACGTAAAGTCGTAAGCGACATAATACCCATTACAATCACACTAACTAACAATAAGTTAGCGGCAACAGAGTTATTTGCAAACCAATTAATAATACCGTGCAGCGGGTTATTATTACTGGGTATTTGAGGTGGTTGATGAGGGCTCATTATTGTATCTCCTCAACTATTGGATTTACTTTCATGTCGTTTAAGTAACTAACAAGTGGGCGCGCCACCACTTTTAGATTTTTAGCACCATCTACTGGCGTAATATATACGTAATCCCCACGCTCAAATACTTTATTAGCGTGTGTGCTTACTAAGCTATTTTGATCATTTACGTACCAAATTAAGCCATCTTGAGATACCGCCGAAGCAGGCAGTTTTATTACGTTACTTAACTGCTTACCGGCAATTTCTACCGCTAAAAATGTACCAGGCAGTAACGGCGTTGTTTGCTCAAACGGTTTATCTAAGGCAACAATTACGCTGCGTTGGCGCGAGCTGTCATCAAGGTGTTGCTCAAAACGTGCAATATAACCGTTCCATTTAGTATTAGTGGTTACATCACTTAAAATAACATCGCCTGATTTATTATTTGCTAGGTTTTGCCACTGACTTAATGAAAGCGGCACCGTTATTTCTACTTTGTCAGTGCTGTTTAGCGTGGCAAGCGTATCGCCAATACTCACATAAGTACCTAAATCTATATCGCGCGATAAAATAACAGCGTCAAATGGTGCACTTAACTGGGTGTTATTTACATCACGCTGTGCGGTTTTAAGTGCATATCGTGCGTTATCGAGCGTAGCTTGCGCGGCTTCTAGTTGTAGCGTTCTAAATACAAGCGGCGAGCTTGGCGCTTGCGTAACGCCTGAGCGATCCCATTCACGTTTTGCTTGATTACCTAAATCTTGTTCTTCTTGCAGTGCTAGTTTTGCATCAGCCAATGTTGCTTTTGCGCTAGCTAGAGCTTGTAAGTATTCGGTGTCATCAATTTGTGCAAACACCTGCCCTTTAGTTATTAAGTTACCGGTCGAAAATTGCTCGCTCATACTGGTTACTTCGCCTTTAACTTGTGCTTTTAAGCTAAGTGACCAATGCGCTTTAGCTTCACCGTGGCTGCTAACATAAGCCTGATAAGTGCTCGGAGCTGCATTAATTACCGATACATTTGGGGCAATAGCTTTAATAGCGGCAGGTTGTGGACTATTTGCTTTTTCAGCCATTTTTTGACCGTTATACATAATAGCAAGCCCTATACAAACAATAGCAACAAGCGTTACAACAACCGGTGTTGGCGAAATTTTCATGACGATACTCCAAGGCCCAAAGCGAGGCCTAAATCTATGCGGTTAGTTAAAAGGGTGTAGTTTATTTGGCTAAGCTGGGCTTGCAGGTCGTATACTTTTTGTTGCACTGTTAGCAAATCTAAAATATCAACCAAACCTTGTTGATACTTACTTTGATAGTTACTAAAGCTGCGTTTAGCGCTAGCAAGTGCATTGCTAATTTGCAGTTGCTGGTCGGTTAATGATTGCTCCTGCCCGAGTGCATTTTCAACTTCGTTTACCGCACTTAGCAGCGTATCTTGGTACTGCCAAAACGCTTGCTCGGCATTTAATTTTGCAATATCAACTTGCGCACGCAGTGCTCCACCTTCAAATAAAGGGGCACTTAAACTGCCTAATAAACTCCACACTGGGCTAGTTAATAATGCTTGGCTTGGCGTGCTTGCTAAATCACTCAGTGATGCCGAAAGCGAAATACTCGGTAGTAGCTCTTTGTACGATACATCAACCAAGTAATGCTTTGCCTGAATGTTGTAATAGGCACTTTGTAAGTCAGGTCGGCGCGCTAAATCTTGCTCTGGTAAGGTACTTAATGGCTCAATAACGCTTGGTAGAGTTAATGTACTTGGCAGGTTTTGAAGTTTATCAGTGCCTACAATTAGCATTAAAGCACGCTTTGCTTTTGCTATTTGTTCTTTGTAATCGGCAATGGTCGCGCGGGTAGATGCCGTGCTAGTACGGGCGGTATCAAGCGCTTCTAAATCACCTAACCCATATTGGTAGCGCTCTACAATACTTTGCTCATTATTTTGTAAAACAACTAAACGTTGCTGCTCTATATCGAGCAAATTTTGCTGCAAAATAATATTTAAATAAGTACGAATAACACTCGCTACTAATGTGTCTTTAGCACCTTGATAAGTAGCTTGGTTACTGGCAATAGTCATATCTTGCGCGGCTACATTGTCAGCAATTTTTTGCCATATATCAGCTTCCCAACTTATACCTACTGATGAGCTATATTGCGTGCCTTCGGTTTCACTGCGCTGCGCGTCAAATCCCGCATCTACACTAAACCACTGACTTGCAGCGGTTACACCACGCTGCGCATAAGCTAGTTTTAATGCAACATGCACTTGATTAAACGATGGATTATTAGTAACAGCTTGCTCAATAAGCGAATCAAGCCCTTCTATATTCACCAAATCGGTAATGTAATTTACGTGCTGTGCGTTACTTTGCGTGTACTGCCAGTTTGTATGTTGTTTTAGCGACTGCTCAGTACTATTACCTTGATAGCTTGGCTGACTACTACATGCAGCAAGCGTACAACTAAGTGCAAGTAAAAAACCGGTTGAGTGCTTTTTAAAATAAACCATTTAACTATGCCTAATTCGTACTATTACACATAGCTTATTAGGTCGAGGGTTAAGGAGGGGTTAAATGATTTAATCTAAATATTGGGTTGCTAATTTAACAGTAAAAAGTAGTCACTTTAGATGTTTTATATCGTTATAAGTTTTGTAATTGCTCTATCAACCATTTATGAATAGGGCTGTTATTAGTACGCGGATGCCATGCGGCTATTACTTTAAATGTAGGGGGCAGAGCTTCTATTTTTAGCTGTTTAACTTTGCTGTTTGGTAATAATCTTGATGGGTAAAACGCGAGCATATCGGTTGTATGTAAAATGTCGGGCACCGCAGAAAAACTTGGTACCGACATTACAATATTACGTTTTAGCCCTTGGCTTTCAAACCACTGATCGTGCGATCCGCGCAAATTTGCACGAGATGGCGACACCACTAGCTGTGGATGCTTTGCAAATTGCGCCAAACTCAAAGGTTCAGTGTAAGTCGTGTTACCTATACCGGTAATACACAAATGTTGTTCTTCAAACAAAGTGATATAAGAAAGGTTGTCGGGTATAAATTCTGGAAAGCTTATCAGCAAATCAAGCTCGCCTGCCGTTATAAGTTGATTAACGTTATCTGATGCAAAGTCGCGCACAATCAACTTTAAACCTGGCGCTTCGCGGCGGGTAATATTAAATAATTGTGGCAATAAGGCCTGCGTGGCGTAGTCGGTTGCGCTTATGGTAAACACACCTTTATAAGTTTGCGGGCTAAACTGCTCGGGCTCTAGTAACGACTCTAATTGCTTTAAAATATGATTAACAGGCGCCTTGAGTCCTTGCGCTTTAGGAGTAGCAACCATGTTATTGCCTTGGCGTATAAACAAGCGATCGTCAAATAAGTCTCGTAGTTTTCGTAGTTGCTCACTAATAGCTTGTTGCGTTAACCCCATTTTTTTGGCTACTTGTGAAAGATTTTGCAGTTCTAATAAGCTACTGAGTACTCTTAACTGTTTTATATCGAGCCGACTGATACCATTCATAATTGTATGCTGCACAAAAAAGTGTTGTTTCAAATTGTATCCTTAAATCTCTATGCTGCCAATGTTGCTTAACCACTATTTAAGCCTTTGTTTGCTTTATAAGAGAATTTAAAATGAAATCAGAATTAGTTAATACCGCCCCTTTATTCTCATCAATTGAGCTTGGCCCTTTTACACTTAAAAACCGTATTGTGATGCCACCTCTTACTCGCTCTCGCAGCACTCAGCCTGGCAATATTCCTAATGAATTAATGGCTGAGTATTATGCGCAGCGGGCATCGGCTGGTTTTATGGTTACCGAAGGCACACAAATAGAACCTCGTGGACAAGGCTACGCTTGGACCCCAGGTATTCACTCGCAAGCACAAATTGAAGGCTGGAAAAAAGTAACACACGCGGTACACGCTAAAGGCGGTGTTATTTTTGCTCAGCTTTGGCATGTAGGGCGCGTATCGCACGCCACACTACAACCAAATTCAGGTAAACCGGTTGGTCCTTCAGACATTGCAGCTGACAATGTAAAAGTATTTATTGAAACCGCACCTGGTGAAGGCGCATTGGCTGACCCAAGTGAGCCTCGTGCGCTAACAACAACTGAAGTTGGCGAACTGGTAAACATGTATGCTCAAGCTGCACGCAATGCTCTAGAAGCTGGCTTTGATGGTGTGGAGCTTCATTGTGCTAACGGCTATTTAGTTAATCAGTTTATTTCTGAGCATACTAATAACCGTGACGATCAATACGGTGGAACGCTTAGTAATCGCCTGCGCTTTTTAAAAGAGATAGTTGAAGCGGTAAGTGACGTTGTAGGCTCTGATCGTTTAGGTGTTCGCTTTGCTCCTTTATTTGAAAGCACAGATGAAACACGAGTGTATTTAGGACTTGTTGAATCAAACCCTCATCACACTTATATCCAGGCCGTTAAAGTGCTTGAGCAAGCAGGTATTGCTTACTTATCGATTGCGGAAGCTGATTGGGATAACGCTCCCGATTTACCACAAGAATTTTATAAAGCAGTCCGAGCTGAATTTTCAGGGCGCATTATTTATGCAGGTAAATACACAGTAGAAAAAGCAGTGCGTATTTTAGGTGAAGGTTACGGTGACTTATTTGCATTTGGTCGCCCATTTATAGCTAACCCTGATTTACCAGAGCGTATAGCAAATAATTGGACGTTTAACGAAGCTGATGCAGCCACTATGTATGGCGGTACTGAAGTAGGTTATAGCGATTATCCTTTTTATCAAAAGTAATTAACCAGCAAAGCCAAGGAAGGCTTAATTACTAATTTAATAGCCATTTTTTATGACACCACTAATCATTTTGGTGTATTAAAACGTTCCTAAAATCGTCAAAAACTAGAGATTATGTCAAGAACCGTCAGTAAAATGTAAAAAGCTGTAAGCATAACTCCGTTTGCTGTTGTATGTCAGTTAACATTCAGTTTGAGCCGCTAGTATTGAACCCAGTTATGTAAAAACATAAACGAGGCAATATTATGAAACTTACTTTTTTACTACCTGCCCTGCTCGCCATTGGCGCAGTATCAGGCTCTGCGCTTGGAGCACAAAACGAGCGAGAGAATGATAAAAGCTTTAAACGCGATCACGACAAACGTGTTGAATATAAACGCGATGAACGCCGCCATGAAAAAAAGCAGCGTATTGAGCATAAAAAAGAAAAACGAGAAGACCGTAAGCAAGAAAAACGTAAACTTGCTAAGTACAAACAGGAAAAGCGTGAACTACACCGCTACAACCAGCGAAAATATAACTACTTAACAAGCCATCACAATTCAGTCCCTTACAGACAAAATCGATTTATAAACCATTTACCACGCAATAGCGCATCAATCAGATTTAATGGTATTTCGTTTACGTTTAACGACGGCCTTTATTACCGTAAAGCTAAAAGAGGCTACCATGTTGTTAAACCACCTAGAGGCCTGCGTATAAATACGCTACCAAGAAATTACAGGCATTTTAAACACCATAATACGACTTACTACACTTATCAAAATGTGTACTACATTGCAGATAATAATGGTTATACGGTTGTTGATGAGCCATCAACTCGCCTTAATCAGGCAATAAAAGTGGGTAATGTGAATGACTATAGCTTGGGCCAAACTTACGATTCATTGCCTCAGACAGCACAGGCCGTAATAATTAACTCACAGCAGTATTTTAAATACGGCGATATTTATTTTTTACCGCAAATAAGTGGTGACGACATAAAATACCTTGCCATAAAGCTAGGTTAAACTCGCTATAAATTAAAAGGCCTTACTGTAAATAGTAGGGTCTTTTTCATTCCCCTCCGTAGGTAGTAATTTACAGCAATAAAATCAATTCTCTCTAAACATTAACATGTCTTAGTATTTGTAAGCTTTTTTGTTAAACTAGCTCGCATATTAATAGTGAGAGTGTATTTATGTCGGGTGAGTTTCCACGTGCTGGTTTTTGGCGCCGTTTTGCGTCGTTGGTCTACGATACGTTAGCCATTATTGCGTTTGCGATGTTAACTGTAGTGCTGTATTTATTTGCAGTACAGGGGCTTATTTCTCTCGATGTAATTAGTTTAAATGGCGCAGAGGATGTATCTGCATTTATTCAAAATTCAAATCTTCTTTCGGGTATTCGTACCGCTCTTTTAATTATTGTTAGCTTAGTATTTTTTGGCTACTTTTGGACTAAAAGCGGGCAAACCATTGGCATGCGTGCATGGCGTTTAAAAGTACAAACTCTTGAAGGTAATTTAATTAGCTGGCCGCAATCAATTATCCGCAGCGTTAGCGCTTTACTCGGTCTAGGTAATTTGGTGGTGTTAGTCGATTTTAAAAACAAAAAAGCACTGCAAGATTACATCTCTAAAACAGAAGTTATTGCACTTACTAAAGAAGAAAACAGACGTATTTATAGTGAGCTTGATTAATACCAGCTTTCCAAAACTGGTAATTAAAAAGCAAAAAGGGTGACTACTGGTCACCCTTTTTAATGCTTTGAATAGGTACTCTATACCCGTTTATTCATCAAATATGTCGCAAAGCCTATAAATATAATACTGGGCAATACCGCACCTATAATGGCAGGTATTTGGTAAACCATAACTACAGGGCCAAATATTTCATTAGTTAAATGAAACACGATCCCCGTTACAACACCCATAATAATACGTGCGCCCATAGTAACGGTTCGCAGCGGGCCAAATATAAACGAGAGCGCCACCAGCAGCATTACCGCTACAGATACAGGCTGCATAAGCTTACGCCACAGTGCAAGCTCGTAGGTACTAGTGTCTTGTTCGTTTTGCTCTAAGTAAGTTAAATACGACCAAAGCCCAGTAAATGAAAGTGACTCTGGTTTTACCGAAACAACTCCTAACTTTTCAGCGGTCAATTGTGAAGGGTAAAACTCTTCTGGTAGTTGCTCTGTTGTGGTTTTTTCGCTCGTAATAATAACCTTATTTACATCACGAAGTAGCCAGCCTTCTTTTCGGCTCAGTGCATCTTTTGCTTTAGTGATTTGGGTAAGCTCTAACGATTTGTCAAAGTGGTACATGTGTACCCCGTTGAGCCTGCCGTTTTCGTCAACATCTTCAATATTAATAAAATTGCTGCCGTCTTTAGCCCATACACCTTTTTGTGTGTTAAATACATCGCCGCCATGTATTGCTTGGTTACGCATTTCTTTGGCGTGTAATTGCGCTTCAGGTGCACCCCATTCGCCAAGTGCCATCATGCATACAGCCATAAATATAGCCGTTTTCATCACAGAGCCAATTATTTGTAAGCGCGACATACCAGCCGCTTGCATCACTACCAGCTCACTGTTTGAGGCAAGTGCCCCCAACCCCGTTAAGCCACCAATTAGCGCAGCCATCGGAAAAAACACCACTAAATCGCCAGGTATTGTGTAAAGCGTGTAAAGCATTGCGGTCATTAAATCGTAACTGCCACGCCCTACCGACTTTAGCTGGTCGATAAACTTAATTAAGGTGCTAATACCAACAAGTACCAACAATGCAAAGCCGGTAGTTTGTAAAATACTGCGGCCTAAATACCAATCAAGCGTTTTCATCATGAGCCTAACTCCCGCTTAGTTACAACGGCTTTAAGCCAAGCGCCCAACGGTCGCCCTTTTATAATTAATAATCCACCTATAAACAAGGCACTTAGGTGAATCCACCACAAGCCAATTGAAGGCGGAATTTTGCCATCTTCAACTGCAAATTTAGCGGCATTTAATAAAATAAAATAGCCTAAGTACAAGCTTATAGCAGGTACTAGTTTTGCAAATTTACCTTGACGAGGATTAACCACACTTAGCGGTACTGCCAGTAAGGTAAGTAACGGAATTGATAACGGAATAGCGAGTCGCCACTGCCATTGAGCAATAGATTCTGGAGTATTAATGGCGAGTAATTGATTAGTAGGCACAGCCTCTAATTTACGGCGTTGGTGCTCTATTTCTTGTTCTCGTATTTGTACGCTGTAACCATCAAATTCTGTTAAGTTAAGTGCAGGCGTTGTGCCATCTGTTTCGTAACGTTTACCATCTGTTAGCACGAGCTGTTGCTCACCATTTACTGCTTCAACCACAACACCTTGCTCTGCATATACTAAGCGCGCTAGGTTGCCTTTTTCGCTATCGGGTAACTGTGCAACAAATACCTTATTGAGCTCTTTGCCACCCTTTTCAATATTATGAATAAACACCACGGCTTTTTCGTTACCGGTTTCTTGGAACCGCCCAGCTCTGAGTGCGGATAGCCCCGCATCGGCTTTGGCTTGTTCTTTTAATTGATACTCTTGCTCGCTTGCCCACGGCGCTATATACATAGTCAGTGCTGCGGCTAATATAGCAAGCCCTACACTTGATATAAGTGTTACGCGCACAACATACCATTCACTTACGCCACAGGCTTTAAGTACGGTCATTTCGCTATCGGCGTAAATACGGCTGTAGGCTAAAATAATGCCTAAAAATATACTCAGCGGAAGTATTAGCGAGGCTAGTTGTGGAAGTTTTAGTGCAATCATCGATAGCACTAATTTAGCAGGAATGCTGCCCTCAGAGGCATCACCTAAAATACCAACTAACTTTTGTGACAAAAATATTGTCATCAAAGTTAAAAATACGGCGACCTGCGATTTTAAAACCTCAGCGGTCAAATAACGGAAAATTAGCAATGCTCGCCCCTGTTAAACATGGAATTTCACTACGATAGTGAGAATTGAATAGTTAAATAGCTATTTTACCCAATTAATACCGGCAAATAGGCTATTATTATAAGCCATCAAAATTAATTATCCTACCTAAGTGCACGATATAATGTTGCATTAGTAGCCCTTAAGCATATAAAGTTCAATTACACAGTAAGAGTCTAACAAAATCAGCTAAAATAAGAATTATCCTTACATAAGTTACGTAGATAAGACTAGAAAATACTTTTTTAGCCCCAACTTAGTAACTTAAACGACTCAAAACCAGGAGTAACAATGGAATTTAACGTAAAAAGTGGTAGCCCAGAAAAACAGCGCAGCGCATGTATTGTGGTTGGCGTTTACGAGCCACGTAGGTTATCCCCCATTGGTGAACAACTCGATAAAATTAGTGATGGTTATATCTCTAATTTACTTCGCCGTGGCGATTTAGAAGGTAAGCCAGGCCAAGTTTTATTATTGCATCATGTACCTAATGTATTAAGCGAGCGCATATTGCTTGTTGGTTGTGGTAAAGAGCGTGAGCTTGATGATAAGCAATATAAACAAATCATTTCTAAAACTATTAATACCTTAAACGAAACGGGCTCTATGGAAGCAGTCTGCTTTTTAACAGAGCAACACGTTAAAGGTCGCGACACCTACTGGAAAGTACGTCAGGCAGTTGAGACAACGCAAGACTGCTTATATACGTTCAACCAACTGAAAAGTAAAAAAGTAGACCCTCGCCGTCCACTGCGTAAAATGGTGTTTAACGTACCAACACGACGCGAACTAACTATTGGCGAAAGCGCTATTGAGCATGGTTTAGCCATTGCAGCAGGTAGTAAGCTATGTAAAGACGTAGCTAATATGCCACCAAATATTTGTAATCCTGTGTACTTAGGTGAACAAGCACAAGAGCTGGCAACTGATTTTGACAACATCACTGTTGATCTTATTGACGAAAAGCAAATGGCAGAACTTGGTATGAATTCTTACCTAGCTGTTGGCCGAGGTAGTGATAACGAATCGATTATGTCGATTATTAACTACAAAGGCGCCGCTGATGACCAAGCCCCTATTGTACTTGTTGGTAAAGGTCTAACGTTTGATTCAGGCGGTATTTCATTAAAACCAGGCGAAGGCATGGACGAAATGAAATACGACATGGGCGGAGCAGCAGGCGTTATTGGCGCAATGCGTGCACTTGCACAAATGCAATTGCCGATTAACGTTATTGGTGTTTTAGCGGGTTGTGAAAACATGCCTGGCTCAAATGCGTATCGTCCAGGTGATATTTTAACAACAATGTCAGGGCAAACAGTTGAAGTATTAAACACCGACGCTGAAGGCCGCTTAGTATTATGTGACGCACTAACATATGTTGAACGCTTTAATCCAGATACGGTTATTGACGTAGCAACGCTAACTGGCGCGTGTATTGTAGCCCTTGGCGCGCATGCTACTGGTTTACTATCAAACCATAACCCACTTGCGCACGATTTATTAAAAGCGTCTGAGCAAAGTGGCGACCGTGCATGGCAGTTACCGTTATGGGATGACTATCAAGATCAACTAGAAAGCCCATTTGCTGACTTTACGAACTTAGGTGGACGCTCTGCGGGTACTATTACTGCGGCATGTTTCTTATCTAAATTTACTAAAAAGTATAATTGGGCACATTTAGATGTTGCCGGTACAGCGTGGCGCAGTGGCGCTAAAAAAGGCGCAACGGGCCGTCCTGTTCCTATGCTTACTCAGTATTTATTAAATCGAGCGGGTGTAAGCGAAGCTACGCACGATTAATAATCTATTTAGCTATTTATAAGGCGCCATTTGGCGCCTTATTTATTTGTGTATTAATTGAAGCAAACCCCGTTATATGGCAAAATCTGCCTCTTAATTTATGTATATCAATTTGGTATACATTCAATGTCATGGGAAACCCCGATACAATGAACATGAACGCTAAATTTTTCGTTCTAAAGCAACAAGATGAGTTAACAGCTAAGGCTGACGATCATTTTGCTTTGGCTGCTCAAATTGCGGCCGATCAGTATCGAAATGGGCAGCGTGTGTTTATTTGTGTTAACGATAATGAAGCAGCCTGTGCCATTGATGAAATAATTTGGGCATTCGATCCAGATAGTTTTGTGCCACATAATTTACAAGGTGAAGGCCCTAAAGGCGGCGCACCTGTAGAAATTGGTATTACGCCACCTGTTGGCAATCGTAAAGTTTTAATTAACTTGGCTACTCAGTTACCGGATTACATTCGTCGGTTTAACCAAGTTTTTGATTTTGTACCCGTAGAAGCAGCTGCTAAACAGGCAGCCCGCGAGCGTTTTAAAAAGCTACGCCAACTCGGTGCCAATCTCACCACGCAAGATATTAATAGCTAGCCAATCAGGCAAACTAACCAACTAATTTAAGTACTTATTTAAGGTTCTGTGTAATGGATAAAACCTACAATCCGCAAGATATTGAACAGTCTCTATATCAAGACTGGGAACAAAAAGGCTACTTTAAGCCATCTGGCAAAGGCGTACCATATTCAATTATGATTCCGCCGCCAAATGTCACTGGTAGCTTACACATGGGCCACGCCTTCCAAGATACAATAATGGATACCCTAACGCGTTTTAAACGTATGCAAGGTAACAACACATTATGGCAAGTAGGTACTGACCACGCAGGTATTGCAACGCAAATGTTGGTTGAGCGTAAACTGCATGCCGAAGAAGGCAAAACACGCCACGATTTAGGCCGCGAAGATTTTATTAATAAAATCTGGGAATGGAAAAAAGAATCTGGCGGTACTATCACTAAGCAGCTTCGTCGCCTTGGCGCATCGGTTGATTGGGATCGTGAACGCTTTACCATGGATGATGGTTTATCTGAAGCTGTTAAAGAAGTGTTTGTACGCCTCCATAAAGAAAACCTAATTTACCGAGGCAAGCGCCTAGTAAACTGGGATCCAAAATTACACACGGCTATTTCTGATCTTGAAGTTGAAAACAAAGACAAGCAAGGCCACATGTGGAACTTACGTTACCCATTAGCTGATGGCGTTACAACACAAGACGGAAAAGACTACATAGTAGTAGCAACAACACGTCCTGAAACCATGTTGGGTGACTCAGGTGTTGCAGTAAATCCTGATGATGAGCGCTACACAGATTTAATTGGTAAAGAGATTTTATTACCTATCGTAAATCGTCGTATCACCATTGTTGCAGATGAACACGCTGATAAAGACAAAGGCACAGGTTGTGTAAAAATCACCCCAGCTCACGACTTTAACGATAACGAAGTGGGCAAGCGTCATCAAATGCCGATGATCAACATTTTCGATAAAGACGCCGCTATCCTTACTCAAGGTGAAACATACACCTTTGACGGTAAAGAGCTTGAGTTTGACGCGCCAATTCCAGGGCGCTTGCACGGGCTTGATCGCTTTGCTGCACGTAAAGCGATTATCGCAGAATTTGAAGAACTTGGTTTACTTGAAAAAATCGAAGACCATGCGTTAACGGTACCTTACGGTGACCGCTCTGGCGTGGTAATCGAGCCACTGCTTACCGACCAATGGTATGTACGTGTTGCACCACTTGCTGAACCTGCAAAAGACGCTGTTAAAAACGGCGACATTCAATTTGTACCTAAGCAATACGAAAACATGTACTTCTCGTGGATGAACGACGTACAAGATTGGTGTATTTCACGCCAGCTTTGGTGGGGTCACCGTATCCCAGCTTGGTACGACAGTGAAGGCAATGTATTTGTTGGTCGCGACGAAGCCGAAGTTCGCCGCGAAAACAACATTGCAGATAACGTAACACTAAGCCAAGACGAAGACGTACTTGATACGTGGTTCTCGTCAGCACTTTGGACGTTCTCTACACAAGGTTGGCCAGAAAATACCGATGATTTAAAAACCTTCCACCCGTCTGATGTGCTGGTAACTGGTTTTGATATTATTTTCTTCTGGGTTGCGCGTATGATTATGATGACGCTGCACTTTATAAAAGACGAAAATGGCAAACCACAAGTTCCGTTTAAAACCGTATATGTAACGGGCTTAATACGTGATGACAATGGCGATAAAATGTCTAAGTCAAAAGGTAACGTACTTGACCCACTAGACATGATTGACGGCATTGAACTTGAAGACCTAGTACAAAAACGTACTGGTAACATGATGCAGCCAAAACTTGCCGCTAAAATTGAAAAAGATACGCGTAAAGTATTTGCAGGCGGTATTGAGGCACACGGCACCGACGCCCTTCGCTTTACACTTGCTGCAATGGCATCTACCGGTCGTGATATTAACTGGGACATGAACCGCCTTGAAGGTTACCGTAACTTCTGTAATAAATTATGGAACGCGAGCCGTTACGTATTAATGAATACAGAAGAGCAAGACTGTGGTTTTGCAAACGATGCACAAAAAGAGCTTTCATTAGCTGACCGCTGGATTTTAGGTCAATTTGAGTCAACAGTTAAAACATACACTGAACACCTTGATAACTATCGTTTTGACTTAGCTGCTAACACGCTTTACGAATTCACTTGGAACCAGTTCTGTGATTGGTACTTAGAGCTAACTAAGCCGGTATTATTTAAAGGTAATGAAGCACAGCAACGTGGTACACGTAATACACTTATTACCGTACTTGAAAGCTTACTGCGTTTAATGCACCCAATGATGCCGTACATCACTGAAACTATTTGGCAACGTGTTGCACCTCTTGCAGGCCTTGAAACAACAAACACCAGCATTATGGTTCAGCCGTTCCCTGTATATAATGAAGCAAGCGTTGATGCTAAAGCGATGGACGACTTAGAGTGGGTTAAACAATTCATTTTAGCTATTCGTAATATTCGTGGTGAAATGGATATTAGCCCAAGTAAACCGCTTAGCATATTACTTGCTAATGCATCAAGCGACGACGTGCGCCGTATTGAAGAAAACAAATCATTTTTAGCATCACTTGCAAAAATTGAAGAGTTTACAATGCTTGAAAACAAAGACGACGCACCTGCATGTGCAACGTCTTATGTTGGCAACCTTGAGATCATGATCCCAATGGCGGGCTTAATTGATGTAGAAGCCGAGCTTTCACGTATTAATAAGCAACTCGAAAAAGCAGAAAAAGGCCTAGCACAAGTGCAAAACAAACTCGCTAACGAAAAGTTTGTTAATAACGCACCTGAAGCGGTACTTGCTAAAGAAAATGCAAAACTGGCTGAGTTTAGCGATGCTAAAACTAAGCTACTTGAGCAAAAAACTAAAATAGAAAGTTTATAAGCTTTCGTAAAATGCCTATTAACACTATTTAATAGGCATTAAAAAAGCCGCTCACTTTAATTAAAGTGAGCGGCTTTTTTGTGCCCTGTGATTAACCACG